>CAZFAJ010000004.1:0-72304 GCA_964517005.1 uncultured Balneolaceae bacterium
TCCGGACGAGAAGTTTATCCCGATTGTTTTCATCGGGAAGTCCGGGCGGGGTCTCAACTATTGACTTGATTTCACTATTGGCAATTTCTCAGTCCTCTCTATCAGTGTCAATCCGGACGAGAAGTTTATCCCGATTGTTTTCATCGGGAAGTCCGGGCGGGGTCTCTTTTTGGAGAGATCCACATACCCACCGAAGAAGAATCACAAAAGCAAAAACGCACTGACAGGCACAATTTTATTGCGGGTTTGTCAGCAGGACTTGTCTTTTTCGGTTTAGTTGGCTCCCGCATGTTTTGGTACGGCTTTGAAAAGGTAGAGCTCTACACATGGATTGCCCTTGGCTTTGGTGTGGTTTCTTTCGGTTTCCTTGCAAAGTGGTTCGGGCGAGAGTTTTGGCAGAGGTTATTTGGCTCTTGAATGAATGATTGATTGAGGTACTACAGAAATATTTGTGTGGTTATTTCTGAAACAGAATACTCATGCGGGACACATTCCTCTTATTGGCGATCAGTTAGCGGCCTTAAGCGACCGTCTGTCACCTGATCGCTGAAAGCCAATAGCCAAATCCCTCACCCCAACACCCAATCAGCAAACAAAATCAAAACCGGCTGCAGCCAGAGCAGTGAATCGATCAAAAAAGTAAACCAGGCATCCGGTTTCTGTTCATCCGTGTACCGTATCAGGATTGCTCCTGCAAGTCCTGTTGCAAGGAGTCCGGTAAGAATTTCAATTTCTATCCCGCCCGTTTGCCATCGTACAAGTGCCAGGGCTGCGTAACCGACCATCAGCAGCAGTGCTGTTTTTATCGATGTCCTCACTCCTGTCATCTGGGGGATGGTTTGCTGAAACGTAAAATCGGTCTGAAGATCCCTGATATCAAACGGAATCAGAATCGCCATCAAAAAGAGTGCCCTCTGCAGGCAAAAGAGCATGAAATCGGCACTGAATTCAGCTCCGCCAAATCCCCAGGGCATGATTGCCGTCACCCACATCCAGACAAACAGGATCAGGTAAATTTTTATGTACGGATACCCTCTGAGCGCAATTTTTATCCCCCTGTAAGGAAAGACAGGTACTGCATAGAATACGGATAAAAGCGCAGGAAAGGCGAGCCATAAGAGAATCTCAACCCCTGCAAAAAGAAGGCTGATGCCCAGCAGCAACCCTGAGATCAATGTGCCTCCAAATAAGGGCTTAAACCCTGTCCTGTTTATCAGGCTTTCATCCTTCCCGAGCATCATCAGCCCCAGCAATTTTTGCAAATTGTACATGAAAAGCGTTGCCAGCCCGACAATAAGTATCAAATGCCAGTCCGGGTCAAGGCCTAACTGAAGATAGGCCGAATAAAAATATCCCGACGCAGCGATCCCTATCAACAAACTGCTGTTTGTTGTGAAAACCACCAGTTTCCAGATTGATTCCGGATAGGGTTTCATTCGAAATTTCGTCTTTTAACCATTAAAATAGCTGTCATTGAAGGCCATAAATTCATAATTTTGACTCATTCCAAATTAACACTAAATCTATAATGATGAATACGAACATCAAGCTTAATGTAACCATTCTTGCAGGTTTTGTAGCTTTCAATTTGATACTGCTAACCTTATTTGATCTTGGCAAAAAAGATATGACCGACACCACACCCGCCCTTCACGAACTGATGGGGACCATGCAGGCCTATATGCACAAGTACAACCTCTCTGTGTTAGAGAACAACAGTGAACTTGCCGGTTTTTACCTCCATGAACTGGAAGAAGTGAGTGAGGAAATTATTGAAAATATTGAAGAGTATGACGGTTACCCGGTATCAAGCCTGACCGAAACCATGTTTTTGCCGGTGGTTGAGCAGGCAGAAACCACACTGGAAAACGGCTCTGCCGATGAGATCAGAAAAAGTGCGTCTCTTCTGATTCAAAGCTGTAATAGTTGCCACCAGGCTACGGAGCATGGCTACATAAAAATCAGGGAAGTGACAAGGGATGAAAACCCATTTAACCAGGATTTTTCTACAAAGAAATAATTGCTTCTGATCTATAAGCTGAAAGCAGCATAGCTGCGGGTGATCATGTAACCCGGGGAATTCATCCCCGGGAAGAGAGCGGCAAAAAAAGAAAGTGCCATAGGTACGATCAGTATCGGCCGGCGATGACTTTTCCTGTCTTTCTATCGTCCGTACCTACGGTACTTTTGGATCTAAGAGGCTACTCAGTACCCGAAATGAATTTCGGGGCTACACCATCGGTCATCCGTCAGGTACTGTGTTAAAAATCATTTATCATCTTCCAAAACAACAGCAGGCTCAAGGGGTTTAAGCACAACGCTCTGATCAGGCTCTAAAAGCAGCCGGTTGTCAGTGTGAACAATGTAGCGTTCACCTTTAAAATCAACCTGGTAAGTAATATCGTGTCCTTTAAATTCACGCGCTACGATAATTCCTTGTTCTGATTCTGATGTACTGCCATTCGCTTTTTCAATGGTAAGATGCTCAGGCCGTATGGAACAAGTGATTTTCCCTTCGGCGATGCGATTTAATTTGATCGGGCCGATGGAAGTCTCAATTTCATCTTTCTGTTTCACATTGCCCCGGAACAGATTTGTACGGCCCAAAAATTGCGCTACAAATTTGGTGCGGGGCTTGTAGTAAACTTCCTCCGGTGTTCCGATTTGTTCTATTTTGCCTTCATTCATAACTCCTATCCGGTCAGCAAATGAGAGAGCTTCTTCCTGATCGTGGGTAACCAGAATTGCACTCATTCCGGCTTTTTTTAATATCGCGCGTACTTCTTTACGGGTAGTCTCACGAAGCATGGCGTCCAGATTCGAAAATGGTTCATCCAGTAAAATCAGGCTGGGCTCGGGAGCAATCGCCCTGGCAAGTGCCACTCTCTGCTGCTGACCTCCTGATAACTCAGAGGGAGTTCTGTCCTTATAATCTCCCATTCCGGTTCTGCATAACACCTCTTCTGCAAAAACTTTTCTTTTATGTTTTGGAAGGGATTTTAACCCAAATGCCACATTATCAAGTGCCGACATGTGTGGAAAAAGAGCATAGTCCTGAAAAACAAAACCTATTCCTCTCTCCTGTGGGGCAATATGAGTATCTGATGAGGAAATAAGTTTGTCTTCTAAATATATTTCCCCTTCATCAGGATGCTCGAAACCTGCGATACATCGGAGAGTGGTTGTTTTACCACAGCCACTTGGTCCAAGGAGTGCAAAAATCTCTTGTTTTAAGACAGAAAAATCAGCCTTATTTACAACAGGCTTTCCCTCTTCAAAAGATTTTACAAGATTACTTACTTTTAAAAGCGCTTTACTCATTTAAAATTATTTTGCGGCAAAACAGAAAATTCACTATTTAAATTTAGTCTATTTAAAATAACATAAATCTGACAGCAAATAAACAGTCCGGTTTAATATTTAAAAAGTCTGATAAATAATTTCGAAAAGAATTAGAAAAGAATTAAATTTTTGTTAAAACCACTACAAGTTATACATTTGGGAGTTCCATCAATAAATAATAGATCTATGAAACTTTGGCTTACGTACATCTCTATTTCCATTTTTACAATATTTTTACTTCAAGCTTGCGGACCGAGTGAAGAAGAACTGAGACAACAGGAGCAGGCGAGGCAGGATTCACTTGAACAGGTTCGCCAGGCTGAACTGGAAGAACTACGCAGAGACAGCCTTGAAATGGTGCGGCGCGACAGTATTGCGAAAGTTATGGAAGAACAGCGTATTACATATGATGAAGATGGCAATTATACGGTACAGGTTGAAGCCTGGAGATCCAAAGTTAAGGCTGAAAAAAAATTACTGGCCTGGCAAGAACGCGGCTTTGAAAATGCCAGAGTAGTAGAAGTCGGTAACGAGGAGACCGGAAATATCTGGTATCGAATTCGGATCGGCCGATTTGCTACAGAGGATATGGCTCAAAAATTCCAGGAAAAAATCCGTGAAGACTATGAAGCTAATTCCTGGATATCAAGACTTGATCTGCCAAGGCCTGAATCCGTATCTCTCTGAAATAGCGGTTTATTTATCATTTTTTCCGTTATATCTCTATTTATGAGCCAGAAAACGTGGATACATGAACTGGTCTTAGAGAACAGTATTTGTTGCAATTGATGCAAGAAGCTTTTAAGAGATAACATCTCCTTTTTAGTCTATAAATCAGGCGGACCTTCCTTGCTGGAAAGATCATCAATCATTGCAGCTGCAACTCCATTCGACCAGCCAAACCCATCCTGCAGAGGGTATTCACCCCCGCCGCCTTCCTGGCTTAGATCTGTCACATTATATTTTTCAACCATTTTCCCGGTTCTGTTAAACACCTCTTCATTGACGCGGATCCAGTTCAGAGCTATTTTTTCTGCAATTGCATCAAACCCGTAGTTCTGTAAACCCTTGTATGCGAGCCACTGCAGGGGCGCCCATCCGTTGGGTGAATCCCACTGTTCTCCTGTACTGTTAAGAGTGGTCAGCAGTCCGCCCGGCTGCAAAAACTTCTCTTCAAGATGCCCGGCTATACTTTTTGCCTGGGCCTCTGTTGCAAATCCAAAATACAAGGGATAAACGCAAGCCAGACTCCACACATCCGTTTGATGTTTATTTTGAATATGATAATCGAAGAAAAACCCTTCTGAATCATTCCACATGAATTCATTCATGGCTGTTTTCCTCAGAGCAGCTTTTACCGCGTATTCTTCAGCTTCATCATGTTTTTCAAAACCTTTCAGCCAGCCGGAAAGCTGAGATTCAAGAGACCATAACAGCGTATTGAGATCAACCGGAAGAATTTGAGTTGTTTCTATTGTCTGAATCGTTTGGTTATCTGAAAACCAGCGGCTTGTAAAGTCCCAGCCGGATTCAGCAGCAGCGCGTAAATCGAGATAGACTGCAGATTTATTCTCTTTACCGGAAGCAGCCGCCGTTTCAACATCCTCGATCCAGGATTCCTGCCTCGGCAGCGGGTAATCATCCCAATACCGGTTTAAGATAAACTCCCCAGAAACACGTACAGCTCTTCTTCCTTTATTTCCATTGTCATCCATCCAAAAACTGTACTCCTTAATAAGAGATGGCAAAAAACTTTCTACTTCTGCTTTACCAAAATGTGCTTCTACAAGCCTGACCATTGCCGCAAAAAAAGGGGGCTGTGACCTGCTCAGATAGTAGATCCTGTTTCCATTTGGGATGTGTCCATATTTCTGAATCAGGAAATCGAAATTTTTCACCATTGATAAAACCATATCTGCATGGCCGTCGGCTGCAAGGCCAAGTGATGTGAAGTAACTGTCCCAATAGTAAATCTCTCTGAACCGTCCTCCCGGTACAACATAGGGATGAGGAAGCGGAATCAATGAACTCTCCGGATCTGTATCCTGGTGTGATTCCCTGAATAGATGCGGCCATAATTTTCTGATATGATCTCGCATGTTATCGGATTCAGGTATTTCTTCCTCTGTTCCTGTCCCGGGAAGCCGGAAATTTTCCCGGACAAAAAGTTCCAGATCAAAATCAGCGTTCGATTTCTCCGACTCCCACTCTTTTAAAATCATCTTCGGTCTGCGTTTCGGAATTGCATCTACAAAATATTTGGAATCACTAAAGATACCGCTGCCTTGAACAGCTTCGAAAAACGCACCCTCTGTTTGAATGTATTTTTTCTTGCCAGGCATAAAATATTAATCCATTGAAAAAGATTCGATTAACCGTTTGTAAGGGAAAAGTAATAAAAAGACAATAGTTATCGGAACCAATGTGAAATAAAAAGCATACTGTCCGCTGAACTGGCCAAAAATAACACCTGTAATGATCGATCCTGCTGTACCTCCAAGAGCAGAAAATATAACAATAAGACCGGTCATCGGACTCTGTCTCGGCTTTGGCAGTTTACTCAGCACCGTGGAGTTCAACGTGGGATAGATCGGGGCAATGCAGAAACCGATTAAAGGAAACAGATACGCTGCCAGCGGGATAGTAGCAAATCCCTGGTAAGATCCGGGTTCAATTCCTTCTGTTAGCGGCAGCACCAATACAACTAAGATAAACGCGAAGACCAAAGAACCTCCCAGCACAATATTCCAGCTTATTTTTTTCATTACCCAGCCACTTGTGAGCCTGCCAAGAGCCAGGGCTCCCAGGTATATGCTCGACATCCAGACACTAACGGATTCAGGAAGCTGCAAAATTTTGTTATTAAACGTAGGAAGCCAGGTTTGTATACTTTGCTCTATAAAAACGTAAAAAAAGGCACTCAGGATAAAAATAAGTACAAGCGGCACCTTCAGAAGTGAGAACATCTTCAAAAAATCTTTTACGGTATCAAACTCTTCTTCCGGCTGAGCCTGACTTTCATCCAGTTCTGTTACAGCCAGCAGTATGGCAGCTCCAACACTTATAACAGCCAAAAGCCAATAGGTATCAAGCCAGGTAAAGAAATCAGAGTCGATGAAATATCCGAATATCCAAAATCCGGCTAAAACACCAACCATAAAAAGTCCTTCAAGGATACTCATAAAGCTGGCATGTTCATCTGTTCCTTCCGTCACCAATCCAACTGTTGAATAAACGGATACCTTTACAAGGCCAAAACTGAATCCGACAGCAGCAAACAGAATTTTACTCATTAAAAATCCGCCGCCTGCAAGCGGCATCGCCACACAGGCAATCGCTGTAATTACAAGTGCTATCAGCATTGTAATTTTATAGCCAATTCTGGGAATAAAGGATGCAACGACAAAAGAGAAAATTGCAATCGAAAGATCTTTGTAAGCCTCCAGTACAGCAGCAGACTCCTCAGGAATTCCAAACTCATTAATCATTCGCATGATTACAATTCCAACGCTATTAAGCAGAATTGCAAAAATAATATAGTTGAAAATAAGTGAAATTTTAACCTTTGGGTGCGTCATGGGTGTATTATTATATTTTAGAGATCCGGTTCGAACCATTTAAATCCATACGGTGGTAAAAGTATCGCTGCGGTTCCGGATTGTTGTTTTGCTGAAAAAAGCTCTTTCATATTCATATTTTGCCAGTTTTGTGGCAATTCCCGGTTCTGAATGTAAACCTCCTGCTCCGAAAAATTTGCAAGCATCAATAATCTGCTTAAATCGGTATCTCTTTCCATGGCGAATATCGAATCATGGGGTAGTATCAGAATACGATTTTGTGCCGCGCTGTGCAGTGCCCGCTGCTGTTTCCGGATTTTAGCCAGCTGTTTCAGCCCGCTAACCAATTTGTTTTCAACCGTATCTTCTTTTTTCCGAAGTTCGGCTTTCTCCCAGTCCATATCTGGACGATGAACCCACCGGTTGTCTTTTTGCCGGTGTGGAATATTGAGATAAGAAAAATCATTAAACTGACCGATCTCCTCGCCCATGTAAAGCAGTGGAATACCTTTGTAAAAATAGGTAATACTGTACAGGAGAAGCAGCCTTTTAACGGAGAGTTCAATACCAGGTTCATCCGACTCGACCTGTGCTTTTTGTAGCCCGGCAAGTGATGCGCCAGTACCCGAAATCCGGGCTTCACCGCTGACAGAATCCCGCTGAAATACATACCCTTCAGCAAAGCTTCCTTCAAGATTTCCGCTATAGAAATCCGTGCAAAATCTTCTCGTCTCCCGCCCTGTTTGTCCAACAGCAGCAGCATTTTCATCCGATATCCCCCATCCAATATCATCATGGCAGCGTACATAGTTAATCCATGCGGCTGTTTCCGGTGCATTCGGCAAACTTGAAAGCGTGGTTCTTAAAAGATGGGTGTTTTGACAGGCAAGTGCGTGCCACATATGATTCATCAGTGTAGCGTTATAACCCAAATCACATTCATATCCTTCAAAACCTCCGGTTCCCAGGTATTTGATAATTTCTTCCGGGCTTACAATTGCTTCAGATTTTAAAACTACCGATGGTGCTGTAATTCTCATAAGTGCCCGGTAAGCTCTCAATAGCGTATGAGCTTTGGGAAGGTTCTGGCATGACGTGCCTTTCTCTTTCCATGTAAATGGAACGGCATCCATTCTCAAAACACCTGCTCCGAGATTTGCAATGAACTGAATTTCGCTGAACATTGCATTAAAAAGATGCGGATTTCTAAAATTCAAATCCCACTGAAAGGAGTAGAATGAAGTCCAGACCCATTTACCCAAACTGTCACTGTATGTAAAGCTGCCGGGAGCAAATTTTGGAAATACATCAACAAGATAATTTTCATATTGCTGCACTTCCTCTTCATCGTCAAACATCAGGTAATAGTTTTGATAGTGCTTATCTCCTTCCAGTGCTTTTTTAGCCCACAGATGCTCATCAGATGTGTGATTTAAAACAACATCGGCAACCAGCTCAATTTTATTTTCATCAAGCATTCTGCTCAGCTTTACAAAGTCATTTACAGTACCGAGATCCTTCCGTGTATTACGATAGTCAGACACAGCATAACCACCGTCGTTAAAACCATCGATTGTTTCATAAAATGGCATTAAATGAAGATAGTTGATCCCCAGCTCCTTTAAGTAGGGCACTTTTTCAGCAACGCCGCTGAATGTTCCTGCGAACTTATCAACGTAGAGCATGGCACCAACCAGATGAGGATACTGATACCAATCCGACTCCTCTCTCTCCATATCTTTTTTCAGAAGCCAGCCGGGACGGGATTTTACGCTTTCAACAATTTTATGAACAAGACTCAGCAGGTGATCTTTAACTGTGTAATTCAGTCCATACAACTCATTGTAATTTTCCAAAAAAACGGGGACCCATTTCGTAAACCTTCTCTCAAACTCGCTGTTATTCTTCAGAAAATCCGGATATCCCGATGCCAGGTATAGAAGAAGCAAGTCCGCTTTCTCTGTTTTATTCCATCTGGTTTCGGAGATCTCAATTTGCCCGGTAACTTCAAAACTCATTTTCTCTGGCTGCTATTTATTAAATACTTGCTCTATTTCTTTTTGTGAAAGCTCCGGCATGCCGCCTCTTCTGCCCGCAAGCATCGCCGTATAGCGGCTTGCACGGTCCATTGCAACAGCAGCATCGCCGTGCTTAACGAGTTCAGCCGTGAGCACAGCTGTAAAGCCGTCACCAAGACCAACGGAGTCGCCATCCCCGGTTTTTGCCTTGTATACCGGCTGATTCAACTGCAATTCCTTTGAAACCCATTCACTTCCGTCCAAGCCTTTTGTGATGCAGATTCCTGTAATGTTAAACTCATTGAGTAAAACCGATTCCAAATCACTGACTTTCAGCATCTCTTTCAGAGAAGTCTGCTCTTCGTGGTTAATTTTTACCACATCTGCCAGGTATAGAGATCTTTTAACAATATCTTCATAGACATAGGGAGACCGGAAATTTACATCCAATACTTTCAGTGTATCAACCGATGACTGTTTCAGGAACCACTGAATTGTTTCAGCCGATTTGGGCATTCTTTGTGCCAGTGTACCGAAAACTATGGCATCTGCTGTTTTTGCAATCTCTTTAAGCCAGTCATTTTTTTCAATGTAATCCCAGGCAGCAGGCTTTATAATATTGTAATGCGGTTCTTTCTTTTCATCAAATGCGACCTCAACTCTCCCGGTTTCATACCTGTTATCCAGCTGTATAAATTCAGTACTTACACCCTTTTGGTTAAGATAGTGTACCAGTTCAAGGCCATTTTTATCATCCCCCACTCTGCTGATGAGCCGGCTTTTAAAACCCAGCTGTGTAGTATGATAAATGACATTTGACGGGGCCCCTCCCGGACGTTTCATATCCGGAAACTGGTCCCATAAGATTTCCCCGATTCCGCAAATTATTTTTTCAGACATAGTTCCGGTTATTTATAATGGATTGTATCCTCCCCTGCAGGAGTTTATAACTTTGCTTTTTATTTTCTTGTGATATTACCAAAAATATCCAACCAGGCAAGCGGTCAGAATTAGTATAAACAGAGATTGAATTCTGTAATTTTTATACCAGGCCATTCCTCTTAACTCCTCTGTTTCCAGCTGATACACTTTTTTGCTCCATGTGTACTGTTTAACTACTTCAGGGTCAGGTGCTTCAGAATTCAGGCTTACAATAATCATAATTAATCCGTTTAAAAGAAACAGGAAAAAGCATGCATAAAGAAAATGAATATCCATTAATCCGAAAATCTCATTTGAGAAAAAGCCAATAATTCCGAGTGGTATTCCTACCGCAAGGGTGAAAAATGCACCGTGCCGGTTTGCCCTTTTCCAGAAAATCCCCATTATAAAACAGATCACAATCGGCGGTGTAATATACGCTAAGATGGATTGCAAATATTGCCAGAGTGTTTCAAACTTTATAATTTGAGGAGCCCAGGCGACAGCCAGCACCATGAAGACAAACGTAACCACCCGCCCGATTGCCACAAGTGTTTTTTGTGAAACATCCGGTTTATAATGTTTAATAAAATCCATTGTAACCAACGTGGAGGCTGAATTCAGGGTGGAGTCTATACTCGACATAATTGCTGCAATCATAGCGGCAAGAATAAATCCGCGCATGCCAACCGGTAACAAATCAAAAGTCAGCGTTGGAAAAACAAGATCGGGCCTTGCAAGATCCGGGTATAGAATAATTCCGATCGTTCCGGGTAAAACCATCAGAAAAAGAACAGGCAGTTTCAGCAGACCTGCAAAAAGGGCGCCCCACCGGCCGTGATTCAGATCTTTTGCGCCGAGGGTCCTCTGTACGATAAACTGATTTGTAGCCCAAAAGTAAAACCCGATAATAAAAACCCCCGTGAACAACCCGGGCCACGGAAGGAATGCATCATCCACAGGCAGGATCAGGCTCAATCCGTCCTGAGGGGCAGCCTGAACCAGCTGATCCCAGCTGTCAAGTTTTCCAAATGCGAGAAAAGCAATAATAATGGAACCCAAAATCAGCACAACTGCCTGAACCGTATCCGTTATAACCACTGCAGATAACCCGCCAAAAACCGTATAGACACCTGCAAGTACTCCCAAAATAGCGATCGGAACCCAGATAGGAATCTCCGGATAGAGCATCTGCATTACAATACCTCCTGCAAAAAGACCAGCCGCCGCATCTATGAAAAGATTCGCAAATACCGTAAACCCCGAAAACATCACTCTTGATCTTCGGTCGAACCGGGTTTGCAAAAACTCGGGCATGGTGTACACTTTTGATTTCAGATAAAAGGGCAGAATGAAGAAGACAAAAAAGATCAGAATAATAGTAGCAGCCCATTCATAGTTAAAAACTGCTATTCCGCGTGCATACCCTTCACCCGCCAGGCCCACAAATGAACTTCCCGACATATTTGACGCATAGAGTGAAAAACCCACAAGTGGCCACACCAATTTTCTGCCTGCGAGAAAATATCCTTCCGAATCTTCGGTTTTGCGGCCAACATAAAAACCAAGAGCAAGTGCAGCAATGATATATGTGATAATTACAACCCAGTCAAGCAAATGTACCTGAAAATCTATCATGATCTGTCAGTTATGTTAAGTTTGAATTTGGATTCAGGAATATATGCACTCTTTTCACATGCAGTAAAAGAATAGAATGCTTTAAAAATGAATTCACTTTATACCCCAAAATTATTCCTGAGCAACCGGAATTAAACATGGAAATTGTATTTTATTTTCAAGGATTACAAAAAAAATATTTCATGTTTTTATAACATCTCAGTTTTAGCTTAAAAATAATCGGAAGATCGGTACCTCTCTCATTCAGAGGAAGTTAGCCGTTTTATATATTTATTTAAGTAAAAACACTTACAGATAAAAGCAGATATTGCTCCCAAAAATTTCAAAAATTTCTCATCAAGAATATTTTTCGTAAAATAATTGAGTAATCACAAATAAAATTTGGGGAATAAGTTGTATTTTTACTACTTTTAAAAGCGCTCAAGTAGCGTCTCTCTTGATGAATAGTCAGGGCATCACACCGGATACGTGTGATGCCTTATTTTTTTGTATCTATTTTTTCCATTCTTCGTATGAATTTTTAGCAATACTAAATTAATTTATACCCACTGTTACGTGTTTGCTAAAAATAACCTATCATATTGTATTATTAATTTTTTCCGTCTTAAAAAATAATCTGTTGTGATGAAAAATTTCAGAATTGAACACCGAAAATGCGAGGATTTTGATGTTTTAGATCTTGAGGGTGAGCTTGATGCACATACTGCCTCCCGGTTAGAAGATGAACTCAAAGAACTGATTTCCAAAAATAAATATAACATCATCGTTAATTTTGATGAACTTGATTACATAGCAAGCGCAGGGTTAGGAGTTTTTATGGCCTACATTGAGGATGTTAGAAGCCTTGGAGGAGATATCAAACTGACAAATATGAACAAAAGGGTCTATAATGTTTTTGACCTGCTTGGCTTCCCTACCCTTTATGACATTCTGGAGGAAGAAGAGGAAGCTATCAAGAAATTCAAAAATTCGGACGATTAAAAAACCATCAGCAGAACGTGTCATCTAACAGTACATATAATTTTAAAGTTAAGGCATCTACAGAAAAGCTCGCAGAAGTTCGCAATTTTGTAGCCAATAACGCCCGGAAGCATCAATATTCAAAAAAAGATATTGAAGATGTGCGGCTTGCGGTGGATGAAGCTTTCACCAATATTATTAAACACGCCTACGATTATAATGAAAATGAACAAGTCGAGATTGAACTCGACATAGACCCCGAACAAATATGTGTATCACTTTTTGATCAGGGCAAATCTTTTGACACTTCAAAATACAGATTTCCAAACGTTCGCGAACAGATCAGGGAAAAAAAGCGGGGTGGAATGGGAGTCTATCTGATGCATCAGCTTATGGATGATGTTCAATATTTAAGAGACAGCGGTATCAACGAAATAAAAATGTGCAAAAAAAGATCCTAATACTGTGATATCAGGAACAGCAGATTCTGAAAATCAATCCCGTTTTGCCCTCAAAACCCTTCTGGAAACCAGCCGGATGCTTATCGAATCCCGGCAAAGTAAATTTATTCTGAACAATCTGCTGCTGATTACAATGGGTAAACTGATGGTTCCGAAAGCAGCCATTCTGATTCGCAGCAGCCCCGATACCGGTTACGAAATTAAAAGAATCAGAGGCAGGTCCGAATATAAAGAAGGAGACCATGTAAAAATGGATCTGCCCGTACGACACGAAAAAAAGGCTCATTACAAATATGATGATTATCGTGAAAATTCACCGGATCTTTTTGAAGATATGACCGGGGGTTACTTTTTTAACCTGCGTACCAGTAACCATCATCTTGGATTTCTCTACCTTAATAAAAAAGCCAATAACAGGAACTTTGAGCCTCATGAACTTGAATTTTTAGAAAGCCTTTGCATTATCTCATCTGTTGCACTGGCTAATTCACAGCTTTTTTCGGAACTTAAAAAAACAAATAAGAGCCTCGACCGGCGTCTTTATGAGTTGAATACGCTTCTTGACATATCTAAAGAGTTTAATGTACTGACTGACAGAACTCAAATCACACGCGTATTCAAATTCTCACTACTTGGACAGCTATTAATTCGAACATTCTTCCTGATCTACCTGGAAGATGACAAGCCTGTTCTTATGGCATCCAACGCTTTGGAAACAGTGCCCACAGATACGGAGATACAACAAATTTTTGACCTTGAAAATGAAATTTCAATTCTCGATGAATCCCATATCGGGGAATTTCCTTTTTTAAAAAATAACGGAATAGTCGCCATAGCCCCGATCTCAATACAAAACAAAAAGACAGCCGTAATCGGTATCGGGGAAAGAGTCAATAAAGAACCATATTCTCAGGCCGATTTAAATTTTTTGCAAAGCCTCGGCAATTTAACGGTTCTCACTGTTCAAAAAACATATTTACTGGAAGAGCGAATCGAAAAAGAGAGGCTGGAAGAGGAACTTTCGATTGCAAAAGCTATACAGCAGGGGCTGCTGCCTGATCCGATACCTTCCATTCCAAACCTGGATGTAGCAGCTGTAAATGTATCTTCGCGTTTTGTGGGAGGCGATTATTTTGATATTGCGGAAACACCTATGGGTGATCATGTTTTTGCAATTGCTGATGTTACCGGAAAAGGAACTCCTGCAGCCCTGCTCATGGCCAACCTTCAATCCATGTTGCATGTACTGCTACCGGTTGATATTTCTCTGCATGAAGCGACAGACCGTATTAATCAGATTATTTTTGACAACACACCCAGTGATAAGTTCATTACTTTTTTTTGGGGAATTTACTATCACAAAGAGAAAAGATTCCGGTATGTAAATGCAGGCCATAACCCGCCACTACTGCTTCGTAACGGAAGTGATTCGTTCGAGACACTGAATGTTGGCGGGCTGCTCCTGGGTGCAATGGAGACGATCACGCCTTATGAGGAAGATAGTGTGCAACTGGATTCGGGCGATCTGCTGGTAATGTTTACCGATGGTGTTACGGAGTCTTATAATGAGAATCTGGATGAAGAGTTTGAAGAAGACAGGTTAAAAAAATGCATACTCCAAAACAGGGATAAATCAGCCAGGGATATCCTCGATACAATCATTGATGAAGCGCGCCGTTTCAGTGACGGTTCCGTTCAGGATGACCTGACACTGATTGTTTTGAAAGTAAAAGAGTGATCGGCTATAGTTTATGTAATCCTGCTTATTCTGTTGAAAGCACTCACCACTCACCCTGTTTTGCCGGATAGCTGCCAAAAACTTTCAGATTCTGAGCTTTTGACCTCAGTTTTTTAACAGCAGCATCCACAGCCGGCTGCTGCAGATTTCCCTCAATGTCGAGATAAAACAGGTATTGCCATGGATGATTCGGACGAGGCCGGGATTCGATTTTCGCCATATTGATCCCGTGATCACCGATTACATTCAGGCATTTCAGCAGTGCCCCTTTATCATGAGACGTTGTAAACATAAGTGATGTTTTACCGGGAATTTGCGGATCACAGATCAATTCGTCTCTTGCCACTTCAACAAATCTCGTAAAATTCTCTTCCTGGTTTACAATATCTCTCTTGATAATATGAAGGCCATAAAGCTCCGCGGCATACGAACTGGCAATTGCCGCTTGCGAAAGGTCCGCATCATCCCGAACCTTTCGTGCGGCCATTGCCGTATCAAAATAGGACTCTACATGACAGCGCGGAAGTGTATACAGGAATTTACTGCACTGTGCAATCGCCTGCGGATGCGAGAGAATTCTCCGTACGTTTTCTATTTGAACAGGCTCCGGAGCCATCAGGCAATGAACGATACGAATAACCTCTTCTCCGGTAATGAATAAATTTTTTTCTCCCAGCAGGTCATACGTATCATTTATGGATCCTGCCGTTGTATTTTCAATAGGAAGAAGAGCAACATCCACCTCCTTTTTTTCCACCGCTTCAGCCGCCTGCCGGAAAGTTGTGTAGCCAATACAATTCACCTGGTCATACCGGTGTTCAAAATGACGAAGTGCAGCCATATGGCTAAAAGCTCCATCCGTTCCCTGGAATGCGACCGAAATTTTTGTCTCCTCAGACTTATCATTCTGTTTATCGACCAGAGCATGTGTCTGGTACCGTACGGAATGGTGTATAATCTCCCTGAACAGCTGTTCCATGAAAAAAGGATCCATACCGTTCTCCTTCGAAAGTGCACGGATTCGATTCAGCAGTGCCTCTTCGCGATCCGGATCGCGTATCTCTTTGGATGTCTGTAATTTGTCTGAAATTACCTGTTTTACTATTCGTTGCCTTTCACCAAGAGCTTTTACTATGGTCTGATCCAGACGATCAATGTTCTTTCGTATTGAGTCGAGGTTTTTTTTATCACTCACGTTAAACTGCCGGTTTTGCTCTTTAAATTTTCAATGTGCACAAGAATTTCCCCGCGATCCATTTTTTGATACTTCTCAGGCAGTAATTTTTTTGAGGTACATTCAAGTACTGCGCTAAGCGTTTGAAGTTCAACCTCGTCGGGGTAGGTTGGCGGCAGAAAGTCCTCCAGTACACTGTCTATAATTTCAGGAGTAACCTCACTTTGCTGCTGTGCTGCCGCCTGAAATTTTGCGCGTGTCAGAGCAGCCTCCATGTCGGCACCCGAAAAATTCAATTTACCTGATTTTATCTTTTTGGGGATATACTCTTCGGTCATTTTCAATCCCGTTTTCTTTTTCATTGCTTCAAAGAGCTCAATTCGCTCTTCTACAGTATCAGGAGGGAAAAGGGCCAGGTGCTCTTCGGCACGTCCCTGCCTTTTGAGATCAACGGGCATCAGATCAGGCCTCGCGGTCATCAAAAACCAGATGATACGCCCCCTGTTTTCTGTATCGCTCATAAAAGACGCAATCTGAGAAAAGACACGGCTCGAAACCCCGCTGTCGCCGCTTGCAGAACGATTTCCGAGATAAGCATCCGCTTCATCAATCATAACTGCCACGGGTGCCATCGCCTTCAGCAGGCTAAGAATTTTTTGCAGATTTCCTTCAGTAACACCCTGCCACTGGCTTCTGAAATTTTTTAGTTTCACCATAGGAACCCCTATTTCACCTGAAAAACAGGTAACTAAAAATGTCTTGCCTGTGCCTACCGGACCACATACAAGATATCCCATCGGTATTACATCCGGCCGGCCGTTTTTTAAGGCCTGAACGGTTTCACGCAAATGAATTTTTGCAGTTTTGTGTCCCGCAACAAGATCCAGGGTATGCCTTGGTTCTATAAATTCGAGTAGTCCGTAAGCTTCCGCTTCGATCAGTTCTTTTTTAATGTCGGTCAGTTTTTGATAGGTAATCCGCTGCTTGTTTTCACGCGCATTGGATATAATACTTCTCAAATTCACATAGTTAAGCCCTGCTGTCTGCTGTGCAAGAACCTCCAGGGGAACATCCGATAACTCTTTAAATGCCTCATCATCAATTTCACTGCTTAGAAAAAGCTTTCTCTGCGATTTTCCGGGAAGAGGAATCCTGATTTCAGAGGTATAGGGGTTTTGAATCAGGGTTTTATTGATGTCGGCCAGGTTTTCAGTAATCAAAACCGTTGTAAAATCCGATGCCATAAAAAGCGGGTCATGTGCCCACTTCAAAAGATAAACCAGCGAATTCCGGTCTTCGGTACCGGTGCTGCCTGCTTCATTCATCGGAATGATTGTTTCTGCATAATCTATAATCAGGGCTACACTTTTCTGCATATCAAGCCTGGACCTGAGATACTGTTCCAGAATGGAGAACACTCCTACCGGATCTTTCGGCAGCTTTTTTGCATACTCAGTCCCGGTAAGTGTATCTCTGCCGGATATTGCCTGATTGAAATCAATCTGCGATTTCTGATCCCGGAAGTAGATGCCCGAAGCGCGGTCATAAAAGATTACAAAATCACGTGCGCCGAAAAATTCATCGGAAAGAAACGTTTTCAATCTTTCAAACCGCGGTTTATCCTTTGAAGTATCTGCATCAGCCAGGTCGTGCACATTGCCATGCAGAACAAACTGGTTCATTGTCCGGCTGAGATATTTCTGAGCAAACTCCTGTGCCCATACTGGGTAAGTTTCAATCATGATAATTGGAAAGTATTTTCTTTTGGTTCGGCTTATTCCCGGTAATGATCTCTTTTCTTTAACAGAGATCCGGAATTACTCTTCATCCATAAGAATAAGCTTTACGGTTTCAAGCTTACTGGGTGTGGCTTTACTGATTATAAATTTGTTGCTGCGTATCAGCAGTTCTTCATTTACCTTGGGAATTCTGCCTATGTGATTGATTATAAAACCTGCAACAGTTTCAAACTCATCACCTTCCTTTTGCAATTCAATTTCGGGAAATTTCTCTTCCAGCTCATCCAGCTCCACATTTCCGCTGAGTATAAATGTATTGGGTGCTATCTTCTTGACAACTTCATCTTCCGTGTCATATTCATCCTGTATATCACCCACGACCTCTTCAATCAGGTCTTCAATAGTAACCATGCCTGCAGTTCCGCCATATTCATCAATAACAATAGCCACTGAACTGTTACTCTGGCGAAAATCAGTAAGAAGGTCTTTCGATTTTTTGCTTGAAGGTATCAGTTTTACCGGCCTGATAATATCCGCTACACTCTCCGGATTGTTAAACAGGTCATAGGCAAATACAACACCTATTACATCATCTATTGTATCCTGGTATACGGGAAGTTTTGAATAGCCGGAAGCTATAAATGTCTTCTGAACATTTTCGAGTGATTCACTCCGTTCAACAGCCACAATCTCTGTCCTGGGCACCATCGTATCTTTTACCCTTTTGGACGACAGGTCAAGCACATTCTGCAAAATTTCGGAATCATCCTTATCAAAATGATCACTTCCGCCCGAATCACTAAGTTCTTTAAAGATCATCTCAACATCCTGGCGCCTGAATATCTTATCGCTTCTCTCTGATCCCGTGTTTAAAAACTTTACAATCACATCCGAAGCTGAATTGGCTACCACAATCAAAGGTTTTAATAAAAAATTTAGTGCCCTGAGCGGAATAGCAACAAACTTCACCATTGTATCGGCCTGAATCCGGTAAATAGCCTTTGGCAATATTTCACCAAAAATCATGATCAGAACGGATGCAATGATAGTTTGAATGAGTAATATCATAAAAACAGACGGCTCTGTACCCATGAACTCCAGGTACCAGTACTGAACCGGCTGCAGCAGAAAGAGTGCCATCAGTGTCGCATAAATCACATTAATGATATTATTTCCAACCAGTGTGGTTGTCAGAAACGTACTTGGATTTTTTGTAAAAAACGCAAGTGCCTTTCCTGTTGCAGATTTTTTACGGGATTCAATCTCGAGTTTCAGTTTGTTGGCTGAAACAAATGCAATTTCGGAACCTGAAAAAAATCCACTGATCAGAATTGTTGTTGCTATCAGAATTGTTTCAATCATTCAGAAGAATTTGAATACCGCTGTAGTAAAATAAATTTAAAATTTTATACACCTTTAAATTCAGGTTTTCTTTTTTCCAAAAATGCAGAAGTGCCCTCTTTAAAATCGTGCGTACTGCATAAATCCCCAAACAGTGAGGCTTCAACTTTAAAGTCAATACCTGAAGATGCAATATTTATTGCCTGAATCGCTTTTTCAAGCGCAACCGGACCATTCTTCAACATTGCTTTTGCCATTTTCCTGGCTTCATCAACTGCTGCTCCCTCTTTTGAAACAGTGTTTAAAACACCTAATTTTAATGCTTCATCAGCCTTCACGTGTTTTGCAGTCAGTATTAATTCAAAAGCTTTTGCCTTTCCGACAAGATTTGTAAGTCTCTGCGTGCCACCGTAACCCGGTATCAGGCCCAGGCTTGTTTCCGGCAAACCAAACAGTGCATTTTCGGCTCCAACACGTACATGACATGCCATAGCAAGTTCCGCACCCCCTCCCAGTGCATAACCATTCACTGCTGCAATTACAGGTTTTACCGAGTTTTCAATTTTCGTAAAAATATCCTGTCCCTTTTCAGATAATTGCTGTCCGTCTTCTTTATTTAGAGCCTGAAGTTCTTTGATGTCAGCACCTGCAACAAAAGCTTTATCACCGCTCCCTGTCACAATAATAGCCTGTACTTCAGGATCGCTATTCAGCTTTTCGAATGCTTCCTCCAGCTCATCAAGAACCTCTGAATTCAGTGCATTCAATTTTTCCGGCCTGTTGATGGTCAGAACTGCAATATTCTTTTCATCTGTTTCGATCAGCAGAAAATTGTACTCTTTACTCATAAATAAACACGTTTAATTTTTTAACTTTTCTGATGTTTTCTCTTTTTCATGATCTGTCTCATCTTCTTCATCACGGAAATTACTTAATTCAGAAAATTCTTCATCGTACTCTTCAAGTCCGGGCATTAAATCCCTGTCCAGATCATCAATAATTGAACTTGTCTCTTCCATTTCATTTAGAAGATTGTCCAGCTGGTACCCGACATCTTCACCTTTATTCATAGTCATTGACTGTTCATAGATATAGTGAATTGCATCTTCTATTGTTTCAAGATGAGTTTCACAAATCAGAAATTTTTCTTTTGCTATATCAAATTTTTTGAGGCGTTTTTTAAGAATAGACAATCTGCGGGCCCTTGTCCGCCTGAGTTTTTCGGAATCGACAGATTCAATTTTTTTCTTTTCGATTTCAACTTCCCTCTTTAAACCCTCTTCCACTTCGGTATTGATATACATTTGATAGCGCCGGTGCAAGTCGAGCAGGGTAAGATAATTGGTCAATAAATCCGACATCTTATTTTTGATGTTATCAAGCAGACCCTGCGATGTATATGGTAGCTTATCAAAATTCTCTTCTACATTTTTAGTCAGGTATTTCAGAGTCAAAAATTTCTTCTGTGACTTACGATCCAGTTGTTCAAATAAAATTTTATCTTCATCCCCGGCAGATCTCTCCTTCTGTTTTCTGGCTTTTACATTTTGCCTGAACCGCGGCATTCCTGGTATAATTCCAAGGTAAACGAGCTCAAGCCCAAAAACTGTAGATAGAATTATATTTGATACCAATCCCATATCATTTAAGAAAAAGGCTGTCAATGTGCATATAAAAAGCACACCAAGATTAAGCGGATGGAGAAATGCTTCTTTGGTAAAATTGATTTGGTCGTCTTTTTCTGTCATTATTCTTTAGCTTCTTCAATCGATTTTTTACCCTTTTCCGGTTCTCTGTTTTCTTCAGCAGGGGGTTTTTGGCCGATGGTTTTCTTAACATTTATATTTTCCGCTTTTCTCTCAATTTCACTGTAAAGTATACCCATCTCTTCACGCACCTGTCTCAGGGTTTCTTTTGCCCGTTCTTTCCGGAGTTCCGTATCAAACTCATCCATCTCTATTTCCTGATTATGATCTTCCATCAGGTGGTCAAGAGCCACATCCAGACGTGATTCGAAATTAGCGACTTTACTTCGGACGTTATGGAGAAAATCATCCATTGTTTCAAGCAGTTCATCCCTGTTCAGCTGATGCAATGCCTTGTTTACATTTTGAACATACCGGCTCCGTCTCAATTTTTCTTTCGACTCACGGATGAGCCGGTAGTGCTCTTTGTACTCCTCTTTCAGACGATCGCGATTGTTTTGATTTTCACTGCTCATGATTTTTTTGTTTACGTTTTTGTACGTGATTTACCAACAGTTTTACCCGAATCGCTTTTTTCGGCAGATTTCTCTTCAATCTCTACATCTTTCTTTTTCCCGGTTTCACTCTCCTTATCGCCACTCATTTCTGATTTGAACTGTCTTACCAATTCCTGGGCCCTTAATTTTTCAGCATTGGCTTCAATTTCCATTGTATCTGTGTCAACACTTTCCAATGCAATCTCCATACGCGCTTCATTCTTGGCTGTTTGTTCGTTCAGCCTGTTCATCATTTCGTCATAGGTTTGATCCAGGCCACCTACTTCAAATTGTTCCAGTGTATCAGCGATCTTTGCCTGCCATTCCGCACGCTCACTTGCCCGCAATGCCTCACGTGCATCACGGATCTTTCGATCCTTTTCCCTCATGAAAGCCTGCTTCACCTTCAGTGATTTCTCGTATGCCTGCTCTGCAAATTTCAGCTGCTCTTTCGATTGGGCAAGATTCTCCCTGGCCTTCTCAAGCTGCATAGCATATCCTTCCGCAAGATCATCCCGTTCTGCCTGGATGGCTGATTTGATCCTCGAAGTTGCTTCCTGAATCATCTTCTCATACTTCTTTACCTCCTTGCTTAGCATCACAACATTCGCCTTTACCGTTGCAATATTTTCGTTCATCTGGGGAATCTGATCATTTAATTCTCTGATATTCTGCTCCAGAATTAACTTGGGATCCTCCATTGAACTGACAAAACCGCCAAACATAGATTTAATGGCTCGTATAAATCGTTGAAACATAACTGATATATTTTATTAGAATTGTAGCCTCTTATATTATTGTAAATATAGTTGAAAGTTACAGGAAATCAATTTTTTAGCAATTCTTGTTCCTCATACCCGTGGATTCCCTTTTTGTCAATCCTGCTATAGATTAACGAACCGGGTGCCCGTCTGTTTTCTGATATAGAAATTGAATTTAAAAATATTTCTTCTGTAGTATTCAACTTTTCTTTCTTGTTCGTATAAAGTGTTGCAATTGTTTCATTTTCTTCGACTTTGCTTCCAAGTTTTTTATGAAGTATGTAGCCCGCTGATGGATCTACCGTATCTTCCTTGGCCCTTCTGCCGGCACCAAGCTCAACGGCTGCCATCCCCAAATTAAATGTATCCATTTCTGAAAGATACCCTGCCTTTTTTGCTTTCACTTCCAGGCTGTACTCTGCCGCGGGATAACCCGAAGGATTTTTTATCATTCCTGTATCTCCACCCTGTTCCTCTACAAGATCGACCCATTTTTGAAAAGCTGCTCCATTTTCAATCGTTTCGCGACTCATTTCAATACCGGCAGAAACACTTTCCACCCGGTCTCCAAGATATATCATGGTGCCGGCAAGCAGATGAACCAATTTCATGACATCTTCCGGGCCTTTACCTTGCAGACAATCAATGCTCTCTTTAACTTCGAGCCAGTTTCCAACTGCATAACCAAGAGGCTGATCCATATTTGTAAGGTACGCTATCGTCTCTTTTCCAAATTTCTCACCTATACTAACAAGGGTTTGCGCCAGCTCCAGTGCGTCTTCCTGATTTTTCATAAATGCGCCAGACCCCACTTTTACGTCCAGTACCAGAGCATCAATTCCTTCAGCCAGTTTTTTACTCATGATACTTCCGGCAATCAGCGGAATCGACTCAACCGTGGCCGTTACATCCCGAAGTGCATAAAGACGTTTATCGGCGGGTGCAATTTCCTCTGTCTGGCCTACAAGAACCAGGTTTTGATTCTTCAGAATCTCTTTATACCTCTTAAGATCTACATCGACCGTAAATCCCGGAATCGATTCCAGCTTGTCAAGAGTGCCCCCGGTATGCCCAAGGCCACGACCTGAGATCATGGGAACGGGTACGCCACAGGCAGCAACGACAGGTGCCAGAATGAGGGACAGTTTATCGCCAACACCGCCTGTTGAGTGTTTGTCAACTTTTTTTCCTGATATTTCACTCAAATCCACAACAATGCCCGAATGAAGCATTGCATTTGTCAGATCAGCTGCTTCATCATCATTCAATCCATTCAGATAAGATGCCATCAGAAAAGAACTCATTTGGTAATCGGGGATTAAATCATCCGTGTAAGAATTTACCAGGTAATTGATCTCATCTTGCGACAGAGATTCTCCATCTCTTTTTTTGCGGATCAGTGTAACTGTATTATACTCTTTGCCCATCTTCACTAAAAAATTCAATTCATTTTATTTGTTTATATATTATCGAAATTATCCCTTTTTTAATAATTATTTGAACGATCAGATTCCACTATATAATTCATGTCAAGAAATTTAAATGCGCTCCGAAATCAGACTGCTTGCCGATAAAAATATCTACCTGCTTAAACACTCAGTTCCTCCGGCTGTCCGGCTAACCACATTCAACCCGGAAAAAGGGCTGCCTGCAAACAGCGGCCGGTTTGATGCACTGTTTGTGAGAACCGTGACACAAATTAATAACAAAACATTGCCAGATCCCGGTAATATAAGGCTTGTAGCCAGCGGCTCTGCAGGAATTGATCATATTGATACGAGTTACCTTGATTCGCATGGTATTGCATTCGCTCATGCCCCCGGTAACAATGCCCGTTCCGTTGCCGAATATGTTTGTACCGCACTTTTGTTGTGGGCCTCAATACGTAACAAAAATCTTGAAGAGTTGAGTATTGGCGTTATTGGAGCGGGACATGTGGGCCGTTCACTTATCAAACTTCTTAAAAATCTTAACCTTAACTTTTATTGCTATGATCCGCCGCGAGCCAATCTCGACAAAACGTTTAAGAGCTGCACTAAAGAAACTGTGCTGTCCGCCGATATCTTAACCTTCCATGTTCCGCTGACACGGGATGGAAAATATGCCACCAAAAAATGGCTGGACCGGGAGATTTTAAAAAATAACCGGTTTGAATTGATCATAAACACCTCACGCGGCGGGGTTGTTGATGAAAGTGCAGTTATTGAATTCAAAAACAGGGAACGTGTAAATGATTTCATATTCGACGTTTGGGAGAATGAACCCGGTTTCAATAGTGAATCGGCAGCGAATGCCTTTATCGCAACACCTCACATCGCAGGTTATTCCCATCAATCAAAATGGCGTGCAACCTGCATGATTACAGAAGCACTTTGTAAACTGTTTTCACTCCCGGTTCCGGAGTTTACCTTTCCATTCCGGCCGGCAGATGCCCAGATTCCTCAATTACTCTTTACCGGTTCCGGGGATCTATCTGATGTTCTCAAGAAGGTACATCCCATATGTGAATATGACAGCGAGCTGAGACAATTTATAGATTCAGATCTGCCTCACAAAAAAAAAGAATTTGTGAAACTTAGAACTGAGGTCCCATTCAGACATGAATTCAGTGAGATACCTCTTCCGGAGACTATTCTCAAAAAGCATCCGGTTCTGCTGCAATTAGGCTTTCAGTCAGATTCTGAATAGTGATTTTGCAGTTTTGGTAGTCATCTCCGAAAGGGTTTTGAGAGAAAGCCCTTTTACTTCGGCAAGTTTTTCCGCTGTATATTTCACATATGCCGGTTCATTTCTTTTGCCACGATACGGCACCGGTGTCAGGTAAGGCGCGTCTGTTTCGAGAATCATTTTTTCCAGCGGAAGCTGCTCCACAACTCTGTCTACACCGGCATTTTTAAAAGTGAAAACTCCTCCAATGCCCAGGTGCAAGCCCAGGTCAAGCGCCCGTTCTCCCTCTTCCCGGCTTCCTGTAAAACAGTGCCATACACCTGTCAGATTGCCATCCTGCTCTTCTTCAATAAGATTCAGAAGATCGGTTGTGCTTTCCCGGTTATGCAGTACTATTGGTTTTTTAACAGACTTCGCTACCTCGCAATGTACTTTTAAGCTCTTTTTTTGTTCTTTAATTTGATCACTGCTCCAGTAATAGTCCAAGCCGGTTTCTCCCACAGCGATAAAATCTTCACTATTGCAATAGTCATACAATTTCTGTTCATCCAGCGGCCAGTTTTCGACCACATCACACGGATGGATCCCGGCCATTTTGTGGAAGTTAATGTCCGGGTGAGTCAGTTTCTCCATCTCTTCGATAGAACTCCAGTCAATTGCCGGAAGCAGAATTTGTTTAACATCTGCTTCAACAGCCCTTTGTAAAACCTCTTCCAGGTCTTCTTCAAACTGTTCGAGATAGAGATGACAATGGGTATCAATCAGCGTCACTGTGTAGTGTGATAAGTTTCATGAATATCATTTTCAAAAAGATACAAGAAGATAGCCTGAATGTCAGATTTCAGAAAGAAATCTTTCCGGCTTCACCCTTTACTCCTCTTTTTCAAAAACCCTGATATAATCTATAACCAAGGATTGAGGAAACAGAGTGCTTGAATCCGGATTCCCTGGCCAGTCTCCCCCAACGGCAAGATTCAGAAGCAGATGAAACTCTTCATTAAATGGATAATTTTCAGGCTCGATATCTCCGGGCTTTATAATATGATAAAGCTGTCCATCTACATACCACCGTATTTCATCCTCCTCCCACTCAATACTGAAGAGATGAAAATCATCCGAGAATTTCCCGTCCTGAAGGCTGTAGGTGGATGTATTTTGTTTGTTATCAGGCCAGTCTTTACCAAAATGAACCGTTCCGTGAACCGTTGACGGCAAATGGCCTACCAGTTCCATGATATCTATTTCGCCGCTTTTCGGCCAGCCACCGAATACTTCTTCTGTCGGCAGCATCCATATTGCCGGCCACATTCCCTGACCCTCAGGAAGTTTTGCCATGATTTCAAATTTACCGAACTTCCAGTCTGCCTTGTCAATTGTACGAATTCTTCCTGAAGTGTAATTCATTCCTCCAAAAGACTCTTCAAGAGCCACTATATTGAGAAATCCATCTTCAATAAATACGTTTTCTTCCCGTTCGGTATAGTACTGTAATTCATTGTTTCCCCATCCGACCAGGCCAAACTGTGATCCGGTTCCAAGTTGAAACGACCATCTGTCAGAATCCAGCTGATCTGCTTCAAATTCATCTGACCAGACAAGAACCCAATCTTCCGGACTGTCGCTGTCTGAACCGTCGGTTGTGTTATCATTTATCTGGTTGGTAAATCTGAAAAACCAGGTTGCCTCCGGTACATCATCAAGCCAGCCGCTTATTCTTACTTCCAATATTTGATCGTTATCAACTAACGTGTACTCATACTCAATTGTATCGTTTCCCGGGTTTCCGTCCTCACCCCCGTTGTGCACTTTTGCAAGTCCCAGAAACAGGCCTTCTCCTGATATCGTTACATTTTCACCATCCGCTGACCATGTTCCTGCATTTGTGCCATCATGAGGTGCTATGGGAGCTCCACAGCCGTCTTCATCTTCCTCTATGCCCTCTTGCCAGGCTTCAAGCCAGGTTGCATCTCCCATTTCAATTTCAAATGTGCCATCTTCACCGAAGATGTACAAATCATCATAAAAACAGCTTCTTTCTACAACACCTATTGAAGAGATCGACCACCATGACAGATCATTAGCAGACGGACCCACAGCAAGTGAACCTTGAGTTGGATCAAGTACCCACTCTCCAACGAGCAGCGGATCTATTTCCGGTTCTTCCTCCCCGGCCGGTTCTTCAACGTCTTCTGCGTCATCGGATATGTTATCTATAACAGAGCCGCTTATATCATTCTCACAGGAAATAAATACAAGCGAAAGGCTCAATATAAGTAGCGTCAATAATTCTTTCGTCTTCATAGCATCAAATTTTTTTATATTAATTAATAGTCGTTGTTTTAATAACAATGTTAAAAAATAATATAAATAATACTTTCTCACTTCCTAAAATTTCAGAGAATTTTATTTGTATAACAAAACACAAAAGAACCGCCTTTATTTACCTTTTTTATTCACCCCTTGCGGGTTTTAGGTATTTGTAAAATAAATGTTAACATTTAAGGGTCGATTTGTGCAACATATTTATAACAATCTGATTTCAGCTAATTTGTGCTGAATGATATCGACAGAGATTATCGATTACACCCGCTGAAATACTTTTGATATTAAATCCGTAACTGTTCAACACTGTTTTTAATAATTCAGGGTGGTTTGCCGCAACACCACCGGTGAATGCGACATCTTTTACAGGAAAATCCTTATGCGGAAGCAATTGCTGGCGAACAAATTCATGGAAGGCATTTTCTACATAGATAAATATCGACTCAGGACAACTGCCTGATAAAACTTCACCGCTGATACTTCCAAGGTATTTACTTCCGGCTTTTTCAATGTAGAGTTTTTGATAAACAGTCTCCATATTTAAACCTGGCTGAACTGACTGAATCCATTTGCTTATCTCTTCAGAAGTATTATTACGCAAATAATCCTTTAAAATAATCTTCGCGATATCAGCCGCGCTCCCCTCATCACCAAGAATATAGCCCAGCGGCGGTACCTGTCTGATCAATTCTGCATCCTTCATTAAACCAGATCCGGACCCCGTTCCTAAGATTGCCACAATTCCCGGCTCATCACCGAAAAAAGCGCGTCCCGCACCGCAAAGATCACTTCGAAACTCAGCAGGCACAGATGGGAACAGGGAGTTAAGCAATTTCTTTAGAGGTGCTGCTTTCTGATCATTCAGACAGCCTGCACCGTAAAACCAAATCTTCTCCGGATTCAAATGCCCGATTTTATTATTCAATTCCGCTAACCTGGGTACAGTGTCGAGATAAAACGGGTGTAATCCCTCCGTCTTCAAATAAACCGGTTGCCCATTTTCTATATAACACCAGTCTGTTTTGGTGCCGCCACTGTCAGCAATCAGAATTCGCATATTGTTACTTTTTTGCACTCATTTTATATCCATGGAAATTTAAAGAACATAAAGAAAATCAGAAATTACAAGCATTTGATCATCTTCTATTTATCAATCTGAATGAAAGTTTGAAAATTTTAATTTCATGGATATACTTACAACTAATTAAACAGATCCCGCCCTGATTTTATGCACGAAACTGATAAATTTGCCAAATCATTACAACCTCACTACTCTAAATTTAATGTGGCTAATCGCCTGCTTTTCACGGGTCATTCCCACCAGGCCTGGCCGGATGTGGCATTTGACGGTGTTAACAAATATATGCAGTTAGCTGCGGAAGATGTTGATCTGAAATGGGAAAAAGCATTTGAAAAAACTGAAATCTTACGCAATTATTTACGCACCTACTATGATGATCCCGATGGATTGTACTGTCGCGAACAGAATACACATGTATTGCTGGTTTCGTGGCTTTCGTCTCTCGATCTCAAAAATAAGCCAAAAATACTAACCACGGATGGTGAATTTCATTCCCTGTACCGCCAGCTTCACCGTCTTGAAGAGGAAGGATTAACAATTCTCAGGTTAAATCACCAACCATCTGACCGACTTTATGATGAAATCAAGTCAAATCTGGACCACAAAACATCTGCGGTGATGTTATCGCGGGTATATTTTGAATCGGCCCGGATCAATACAAAACTGAAGGAGATTGCAGAACTCTGCAGAGATTATGAGGTACCCCTGATGATTGATGACTATCACGGTACCAATGTAGTTCCGTTATCCATTCGTGAATCCGGGCTCGAAGAGTGTTACCTGATGATCGGCGGGTATAAGTACCTGCAGTGGGGAGAGGCCAACTGTTTTTTACGGTTCCCGCAAGACTGCAGGTTCCGCCCGGTTGTAACCGGCTGGTTTTCATCTTTTCAGACTCTCGATAAGCCAAGAAATTACGGGCCTGTATCATTTGATGAGGGGGATCAGCGTTTTGCAACCGGCACGTATGACCCGGTTTCCCAATTCAGGGCCGCTGCAGTTGTCAGGTTTTTTAAAGAACAGGAACTTACTCCGGAGTTGCTATCAAACCAGTACCGTGCTCAGGTCGCCTATCTTCGTGATCTGTTTTCTTCCCTGGATATCGACAAAAATCAGATACGTCTTACTCATGAAGATCCCATCAATCAAACCGGCGGGTTTCTCTCACTTACCTCTGAGCACGCACGCGAACTGCGCAAAATGTTGCTTGACCTCGGTATTTTTACGGATGCAAGAGACCGGATACTGCGCATTGGCCCTGCACCATATACCACTAAAAGCCAGTGTAAACAGGTTATAGAGGCTTTAGAAGCGTGTTTAAAAAAAATTGAATAAAAACTGTAAGTAATTGCCCATTTCTTTATCATACATATATCTAACATATAGTACAGTGTGACATACTATTGTCACCCATCCTGTTTATATTTGGTTAAATTCTAAGAAAAATTCACAAACAACACGATTATGTCTTCAAACAAGAACGACCGTCAAAAATCACTTGAAATTGCTGTAGGGCAAATAGAAAAGCAGCATGGAAAAGGAACCATCATGAGATTGGGTGATTCACCGATCAGGCAAATAGATGTCATATCAACCGGATCGATTATGGTGGATTACGCACTTGGAGTGAGTGGAATTCCCAGGGGCAGGGTTACGGAAATATTCGGGCCTGAAGCCAGTGGCAAAACCACTCTTGCTTTACAAACCATTGCTGAAGCGCAGAAATCCGGAGGATATGCGGCCTTCATCGATGCGGAGCACGCTTTTGATCCCAAATATGCAAAAAATCTTGGAATCAATACGGATGAACTGCTTGTTTCACAACCCGACAGCGGGGAACAGGCACTTGAAATTACTGAAACACTAATACGTTCAGGCGCCCTGGATGTTATTGTAGTTGATTCGGTTGCTGCACTTGTGCCACGTGCAGAGCTGGAAGGTGAAATGGGCGATTCGCACATGGGTCTCCAGGCCCGCCTGATGTCTCAGGCTCTCCGGAAGATTACGGGAATTGTCAGTAAAACAAGAACTGCATGTATTTTCATCAATCAGATCCGGGAAAAAATCGGGGTGATGTTTGGAAACCCGGAAACAACCACCGGCGGACGCGCACTTAAGTTTTACAGCTCGGTCAGAGTAGATATACGCCGTATTGGTGCCATCAAAAAAGGAGATGAGGTGCTCGGGAACCGGACAAAAGTGAAAATTGTCAAAAATAAAGTAGCACCGCCGTTTAAGGTTGTCGAATTCAATATCCTCTATGGAAAAGGAATTTCAAAAATATCAGAAATTCTCGACCTTGCCGTCGATTATGACATCATTGAAAAACGGGGAAGCTGGTATCGCTATGACGGTGATCCTATCGGACAGGGAACGGATGCTGCTATCCAATTTCTTGAAGAAGATCCCAAATTGACCGCAAATATTGAACGTACTGTACGTGAAAAACTGATGCCGGATGAATTTGAGGAGACAGAAGAACCGAAAGAAGATAAATCCAAAGAGAAAGAACCGGTAAGTTAAGCAGGAACACATATTGTATTTCATGATAAACACAAAAGAATCAAATAACAGTTGATTAAATCTTTTGACGAATCATACAGATAAAACGGATAGTGCCCAGCTCTCACTTCCTGTGAAGATTTCGGGCATAACTCCTCAGAAAAAAAACATAAATCGCTATTCACTTTTCAGTGAACAGCAATTTATCTGTGGAGTTTCAGCTGATACTCTTTTAAAATTCAGTATTGAAACGGGCACGATCCTTTCACAGAATCTCTATGAGAAAATCCTTCATGAAGAAGAGATCCAAAAGATTAAATCCTATCTTCTTAATTTACTCTCGAGAAGGGATCATTCTGCAGGTGAACTGATGCTGAAAGCTGGAATAAAGGGATTTGACAGATCTTTAATTGAGCAAATAATCAATGATTTGAAAGATTCAAATTATCTGAATGATCAAAAGTTTGCGGAGATGTACGCCCGGGAGAAAGCACGCCTGAACAAGTGGGGGCCTCAGAAAATAAAATCCGAACTCTATAAAAAAAAGATAAAATCCGCTTACATTGAGAGTGCATTAAAGAAATTGAATGAGAGTTTGGACCAAAGAGAGATTTGCGTAGATTTAGTTTCTAAGCGAAAAAAATCTTTCCTGCGGGAAAAAGACTCATTTAAGCGAAAGCAAAAAATTTTTGCATACCTGAGTCGAAAAGGATTTTCAACGCAGACAATTATTTCGGCAACAAAAGATTTGGATCGGATCCTGAATGTTTAAAAATCTAACTATAGATAAAATCTTTCGGTTTTTAATCGGTTTAGCCATGTTATGGCTGATCGGTTTGTTACTATACAACTTCATCAATCTGGTCACATACGCAATTGTTGCCATGATTTTTAGCTATGCGCTGGATCCGATCGTAAACCGCATGCAGGCCAGTGGAATGAACAGAACGCTGGCTACCACGATTACACTGTCAACCGTTTTTCTGGTGGTAGTTTGGGTCTCAACTTCAATTTTTCCGATTGTAGCCGGCCAAATGGCAACTCTTTTCCAGCAGCTGAACATTGAAAACCTGAGGTTTATTGCGGAACAGATTGAAAATAAAGTAACAGCAGATTTTGATTTTGTCCCGCCCGGGTTTCTGATGGAAAATATTTACTCAACTATTGAAAACTTTGTGGATGTCAGAAACTTCACCAACATTCTGACGGATATGATTGGTCTCTTTACAAATATTTTCTCTGCATTTTTGGTAATTCCATTCGCAACTTTTTTCTTTTTGAAAGATGGCAGTAAAATCCGGCGGCAGCTGCTTACGCTTGTGCCGAATAAATATTTCGAAACCACCCTCAGCCTGATTGATAAAATAGAAACGCGTCTCGGTTTTTACTTTCGCAGTGTAATTATTCAATGTACACTTGTAGGTTTCTTTTCCTGGCTTGCATTGATGGTTGCCGGTTTGAATAATGCCGCGTCTGTCGGTATTACCATTGGAATTGCCAATTCGATTCCATATTTCGGGCCAATTATGGGATATCTTTTGTCAACTGTAATTTCAATTATAGAAACCGGCGATTTTTCTCTTGTTCTGCCCTGTATCCTGGCCGTTCTTTCAGCCCAAATCATTGATAATCTAATTTTACAGCCACTGATATTTTCAAAATCAGCCGATATTCACCCGGTAGCAATACTTTTCATCATACTGATCGGTGCGCAAACAGCCGGCCTTATCGGGATGCTCATTGCAATCCCCATTGCAACTACAATAAAGATAACTGTCAATCAGTTGCGATGGAGCATTAACAATTATTACGTATTCAGAATAGACAATCAGAATTCAGAAGCCGGATTGCCATCTCAAAGAAATCCTTAACTGCTGACTGCGGGCAATCAGGCTAAATATTGACTTCGATCTATTCAATTGACCTGCGAAATTCCCTGATCATTTCCCTATCTTGCAGTTGCTTAATTTGAAATAACTTCATTCTATCTTTTGAAAAATATTGTTGTATTTGCCTCCGGATCCGGAACAAACTTTCAGGCAATCATAGACTCTGTTAAATCGGGTAAAATCAAAGCGAATATTTCCGGATTAATCGCGAGCAAACCGGGTATTGGAGTTATTAAACGGGCTGAAGAGGCCGGCATTCCGGTATCTGTCATTCCGCCTGCTTCGGATTCATTTAAATATCAGCTTGAAGACCAGCTTCAGGAGTGGCAACCCGATCTGATCGTTCTTGCGGGTTATCTTTCCAAAATTCCGACAAATATCCTGAAAAAGTATTCAGACAAAATTATAAATATTCATCCGTCACTTTTGCCCAAATATGGCGGGGCCGGTTTTTACGGATCACGGGTACATGAGGCTGTGATCCGTTCAGGTGACAGTGAAACGGGATGTTCTGTACATGTTGTCACGGATGATTATGATCAGGGGCCCGTTCTCGCACAAAAAAAAGTACCTGTAAAGCCCGGTGATACTCCCGCTGATATTGCCGCCCGGGTACTGAAAGAGGAACATAAATTATTAACTGAAGTAATCTCACAAATCATTAACAATTAAAAATTACACTTTGTGGCTTTAAAACCTTTAGAATCACTTTCTGAAAACCCTTTAAAAATTAAACGGGCACTTCTCTCGGTATCCGACAAGACTGAAATTGACATATTAGCTTCCGCACTCCATAAAAACGGTGTTGAGCTGATATCAACAGGAGGAACAGCAAGTAAAATCAGGGAAGCTGGCCTTCCTGTTACAGATGTAACTGATATCACCGGCTTTCCTGAATGCCTTGATGGAAGAGTTAAAACCCTTCATCCTGCTATCCATGGGGGCTTGCTTGCAAGAACAAGTTACCAGCCCGATCTGGATGAACTGGAACAACTGGAAATTCAACCGATTGAGCTGGTTGTGGTGAACCTCTATCCCTTCCGGGAAGTAATTTCAGGGGAAAATGCAACTCCTGCTACCGCAACAGAGTATATAGATATTGGCGGACCAACCATGATCCGTGCTGCCGCAAAAAATTTCGCGCATGTCTGTGTTTTAAGTAACCCCGGCCAATACCAGAAATTTATAGAAGAATTGAATCAGTCAAAAGAGATCTCATTCACGAGCAGACGCCATTTCGCCAGAAATGCATTTGAGCATACGGCTGAATACGATGCGGCCATCAGTAACTATATGGCAGAAATTGAAAATCTTGATGTTCCTGACCAGCTTAGCATATCGCTTCCAAAATCCGGTGCCCTGAGATATGGTGAGAATCCTCATCAAAAAGCTGCCGTTTACGGATCACAATCACAGTATATCGACTGTTTCCATGGCAAGGAACTGAGTTATAACAACTATCTTGATATTAACTCGGCACTGGCTCTTATGTGTGATTTGGGTGATCACAAACCGGCCGCCGCCATTTTTAAACATACGGTACCCTGCGGAGCCGCTATTGACGAAAACCTGACTGAAGCGTACAAAAGAGCTTTTTCCACAGATACACTCTCGCCTTTCGGCGGGATTGTAATCGTCAATCAAAAACTCGATCCGGAAACAGCCAGGGAAATTGATAAAATTTTTACTGAAATTATTCTGGCTCCGGAATTTGATGAAGATTCACTTAAAATCCTTACTCAGAAAAAAAACAGGCGATTGGTAAAGATCAGGCAGTTCCCTTCCGGATCCGACATGATGCAAATTAAATCAATATTTGGAGGATTACTGGCACAGGAAGAGGATCATCAACTTTATAATCAAAACGAATTTAAAGTTGTTACTTCCCGCAAACCAACGGAAGATGAAAAAAAAGACCTGTTATTTGCATGGACGATTGTTAAACACGTTAAATCCAATGCCATTGTTTATGCAAAAAACCGGCAAACACTCGGCATCGGAACGGGACAAACCAGCCGTGTAGACAGTTCAGAAATTGCTGTACAAAAAGCCGCAAAAGAAAATCTCTCTTTAGAAAACTGTGTGATAGCATCGGATGCATTTTTTCCCTTTCCTGACGGCATTGAAACTGCAGCAGCTGCCGGCGCAACTGCAATCATACAACCCGGAGGCAGTATTCGTGACGATCAGGTTATAGAAACAGCCAATAAAAATAATATGACCATGATTTTTACCGGAATGCGCCATTTTAAACACTGATAAGAGAAAAATAGCACTGTATTTTTTTTTCTCAAAAAAAGTTAAATTCGCAAATACAGTTCTAAAATTGTATTTTTGCTTGTTGCCCCAAAAATTAAAATTTACAGAGTATACTAATGCCGGAAACTGCAGTGCAGACCCAGCCAAAAACGAGAAAAAATTCGACGAAAAAAGGTCTGTTCGATTTTTTATATACTGATATTGCCATTGATCTCGGAACAGCTAATACACTGATCTATTCCAGAAGCCATGGAATTGTTTTAAATGAACCCTCTATTGTTGCACTAAATAATGACAATGTGCCGGTAGCCACGGGGCATGAAGCACAGCTCATGCACGAAAAAACTCATAAAAAAATCAGGACTGTTCGCCCGCTTCGTGATGGAGTTATCGCTGATTTTGAAGTTGCGGAGCAAATGATCCGCGGCATGATTAAAAAAGTAAAAATGAAATGGTACTCAACCACCCGGCAAATGGTGGTTTGTGTGCCAAGCGGTATCACAGAAGTTGAACGAAGAGCCGTTCGCGACAGTGCGGAGCATGCGGGAGCTAAGGAGGTCTACCTGGTAGATGAACCGATGGCCGCTGCAATTGGAATTGGCTTAAACGTACACGAACCGGTGGGCAACATGATTGTAGATATCGGAGGAGGAACCACCGAAATCGCTGTAATAGCTTTATCAGGTATTGTACATGCACAGTCTGTACGCCTTGGCGGGGATGAACTAAATGAAGATATTATCAACTATTTCCGGCGAAATCATAACCTGCTGATCGGCGAACGCACGGCAGAGAGAATTAAATGTGAAATCGGATCGGCGGCTCCTCTTGATGAAGAGCTCGAAATGATTACAAAAGGCCGGGATCTTGTGAATGGAGTTCCCAGAACCCGGCAGGTAACATCAAAAGATGTCCGCGAAGCGATATCTGAATCGGTAAATACCATCGTCGAAGCTATAACCAAGTCCCTGGAACAAACTCCTCCGGAATTATCTGCGGATATTCTCGACAGAGGTATCATGCTTACCGGCGGAGGAGCACTGCTCAGGAATCTTGATAAATTGATTATTGAAACGACAGATTTGCCTGTGCACATCGCTGAAGATCCCCTCACTGCCGTAGTAAGAGGCACGGGTGCTGTACTCGAAAATATTGATTACTACAGAAGCGTTATATCTTAGCGTGCCGGGAGAGGGCGTATAGGAATACAGATACGACAGGCAATCAGTTTATAAGAATATTAGTGTGATAATGGAGCCGGCCTTTTCAGTTTATTGGCAGATAATTAAGAGAAATGAAGTACATCATATAAACCGCTTCTGCCGGCAATTATCAATAATTATTTCAGAACATTAATTTTAAGACACTCATAACGGTGAATGCGAATTCGATTTTTACGTATAACTGATGCGAAAGATTATATCATAACTGCTTTCATACTTGTATTCGCTGGCTTTTTAATGGTTACGCGTCATGATGGAGGAATGCAAAATATGCGTAAGGTCTCTGTAACATTTCTCAGTTATCTCGAACAGCCGCTTGCCAATATCAGAATCTACCGGCAGGCTTTAAAAACGAACACATACCTGCAAAGGCAAAATGTATTGCTTCAGGATGAACTCAGCAGACTGCGATCAGCAGAACAGCAAAACGAGATTTTAAGAGATCTGCTCGATTTTCGCGAGAAAAGTGCATACCCGGTAATTCCGGTGATGATTGTAGCAAAAGATCTGAAAGGCCTTAATAATTCATTGACTGTAAGTGCAGGTGAACTTGCCAATGTAAGAACCGGCATGCCGCTTATAACACCCGACGGACTGGCCGGGCAAGTGATTGTATCCGCCAAAAATTATTCCCAGATATTGCCGTATTCGAATGCACTTTTCAATGTAAGTGCAAGGGTTCAGGATTCAAGAGCTGTGGGAATTGTATCGTGGCTTGGTGGTACCAATCAAAATGAACTGGTTATGCGGCTGGTTCCACAGACGATTGAAGTTAAAAAAGGCCAGATAGTAGAAACTTCGGGATACAGTAACCAGTTTCCGGCCGGAATTCCAATCGGTGAGGTTACAAGAGCAGACCCCCGTGAAGGGTTCGACACCCAAACAATTTACCTGGACGCTTTTGTAGATCTGTTTACAGTTGCTGAGGGATTTATCGTCCAGTTTGAACCGGATTCAACCGTTAACAGGCTTATTGAAACACAGGAAGAACTCTTTTGATTAAATCAAGCTTTTTGAGATATCTATTGATTGGGGTTGGGATACTGGCTGTTCAGATTGTACTCTTGCGGCATTTAAAAATTTATAATGCCGAATCTGATCTCCTGCTTGTTTACCTTGTGTGGCTTTGTACAAAAAAAAATAAAACAGAAACTCTATTGATTTCCGGCATACTGGCTTTTTTCCAGGATGCCCTTCTTGACTTGTGGGGCATGCATCTGTTTAGTAAGGTACTTCTAATTTTTATCATTCATGGATTTCTTCATAACCTCTCGGAGAAGAGATTTATCTTCTGGCAAATATTTGTGATTGTATTTCTTGCAGCCATTTTGCATAACACAATCTTTTGGGCAGTCGGACAGTTTTCAGAAGCAATTGCAACAGATTACGTGTTTTGGAATCTTATATTGGGAGGAAGTTTATTTACAGCTGTAACAGCCGGCTTTTTACACCTGGTCCGGACTGATCAATAACCGCTTGAAGAATTATGGCAACTAACAGACAGACAAATTCAATTCAAAAATCAATACGATTTCTGCAAATTGTGGTTCTGCTTGGAATTTTTGTTTTACTGGCAGCTGTTTTTAAACTGCAAATTCTGGAATTTGAAAAATACGCTCCGGTCAGCAAGCAAAACTCTATTCGCCAGCAGGTCGTTCATCCTTCAAGAGGGTTGATTTTTGACAGAAATAGTCGAATTTTGGTTGATAATCAGCCTATTTTTTCAATTAACATCACTCCTGCAAATTTTAAAAATGAAAACATCCCGCTTCTTGCTGATTTATTGAATATGGAAATTGAAGATATTCAAAGCAGGGTAAATGAAGCGCGGGATTATTCCTGGCAGCGCCCCTCGCGTCTGGTCACAGAAGTCTCTTTCGCTGAATTCTCAAATATACAGGAAAACCTTTGGCAGCTCCCCGGAATAAGTCAGCAGATAGAGAGCAAGCGCAACTATCCATTAAATATTACCGCTTCACACCTTTTCGGATACCTTCGTGAAGCAAGTGATCAGGAATACAGAGATTCTGAGGTTTTACGCCTCGGTGATAAAGTTGGAAAAAGCGGAATTGAACTGACCTACGAAAATTTCTTACGCGGTGATGCGGGTATCGATTACATCCGTGTAAATGCCTTTGGCCAGTCTCTTGGATTATACGACGATGGTGAGATGAATATTTCCCCGACAAAAGGCGCTGATCTCCTCACATCCATTGATGCTGATTTACAGAAACTTGCCGAAGAGCTGATGGAAAATAAGAAAGGGGCTGTTGTTGCAATGAACCCCCATACAGGTGAAATTTTAAGCATGGTAAGCGCACCCCAGTTCGACGTTCGAAGGCTCGCCGGCCGCCTGGATATGGATTACTGGCAAGCGGTAAATGCCGACTCCCTTACACCTCTTTTCAACCGTGCAATCTCTTCGCGGCAGCCTCCGGGATCTACATTTAAACCGATCATGGGAATCGTTGGCCTCCATCTTGGAATTGTAACACCGGAAACAGAAATATATAACAGCGGAGCATTTTACCGGGGGAGAGCCTACCGTGACCTGGCAGATATCGGTGAATACAACCTGAAAAAAGCTATCGGGAAATCAAGTAATACCTATTTTTTCTGGATGATGAACCAGATTGCAGAACGTGGAGAATTAAACAGATGGAGCGAACTGGTTAAAGATTTTGGGCTGGGTGTTCCCAACAGAATTGACCTTCCTTTTGAACGAAATGGAATAATCCCCGACAGCACCTATTTGAACCAGGCGTTTGGCGAAAAAAAATGGGGGACTGGCGACCTGATCAGTCTTGGTGTTGGCCAGGGCCTTGTATCTGTATCACCTTTACAAATTGCCATAGCAACGTCCGTTATAGCTAATGGCGGGTACCGTGTTCAGCCGCATATCGTGAAGTCTGTCAGGGAACCTGACGGTGAAATCAGGTATACAAATCCCGAAAGAACAAAGATTGAGTGGATCGAACCGGAGTACCTTAATGCTGTTAAAGTGGGAATGCGTGACGTTGTACTTACGGGAAGCGGGCGTTACTATGCAAATCTCGACAGTGTAGCTGTTGCCGGCAAAACCGGGACTGCACAAAATCCAAATGGCGAAGATCACGGCTGGTTCGTCTCATTTGCACCTTATGATAATCCTGAAATAGTAGTTGCCGTTTTGATGGAAAATTCCGGTTTTGGTTCCATCTCAGCTGCTCCCGTTGCATCACTGCTCATTGAGAAATACCTGACCGGGGATATCAAACGCAATTATGTATATGATTATGTACTTAATTTTGAACCTAAGCTGAGTACAGAAGATGAATCCGGTGAGGAGGAGGAAGAGTAGTGTTTAATAAGCTTGAAATTAGCTGGTCCGTTATTTTGATTTGGGCATCCCTGGCCATTATTGGGCTAATAGCAATTTACAGTGCCACACAAGGACCCGTTGCTGAATTCTTACCCTCCTATATTCAACAGAATTTCTGGCGGCAGACAATCTGGGTATCACTCTCCCTGGTACTGTTGGTAGCTGTACAGTTTACGAGCCCCAGGACATTTCAGGGAGCAGCTTACCCGTTTTATATTCTATGTATAATTTTAATGGTTGCAACTCTATTTTTTGGTGTTGAAGTCAGCGGATCTAAAAGCTGGCTGCGAATCGGGTCATTCAATATGCAAGTCGGTGAATTAATGAAACTTGCTACAATTCTTGCCGTTGCAAACTATCTTTCTAATCAGCGCGACTTATCAACTGAAAATATCAAAACAGCATTGACCACTCTTGGGTTTTTCCTGCTTCCGATTATCTTATTGATTCTGCAAAACGAAACCGGAACAGCCATTATATTTTTGGGTTTACTGCCTGTCATTCTTTTCCTCTCTGGTCTCTCTTATGGTATTTCGCTTCTTATGATTTCACCTGCGATCGTTGCTTACTTCACAGTCATCGACTGGTATTTTGGAATCATAGCAGCTGTGATACTCACAATTATCATCTTTTTTCTACAGAAACGAACATGGCTGAGCTTCACCTCGCTGATACTGGGGGCACTCATGATTATTGGTACTGAAGTAGCTCTGAATGAAGTTCTGCAGCCGCACCAGAGATCACGGGTAGAAGCATTTGTGAACCCTACGGTTGATCCCCAGGGAGCAGGCTGGAATGTAATCCAGGCAACCACTGCCATTGGCTCAGGTGGTCTCTATGGAAAAGGTTTTATGGAAGGCACTCAAACTCAGCTGCGCTTTTTACCTGAACAGTGGACAGATTTCATTTTCTGCGTAATCAGCGAGGAGTTTGGGTTTGTGGGTTCTTCAACAGTGCTTATTTTATTTTTACTGCTGATATTAAAACTGCTTCAGATGGCTATCACACATAAACATCCGTTTGCGCAGTTACTTCTGGCCAGTGTTGCTTTCACATACTTTCTGCATCTAATAATCAATATCGGTAGCACAACATCACTTATCCCGGTTATCGGTCTGCCACTGCCTTTTGTCAGCTATGGGGGATCTGCATTTCTTACAAATACCCTGATGCTCGCCATCTGTATCAATATGGACTTCTATAAGCGGTCCTTTAGTATCTATCGATAATATGAGCGTTAACTGTTTGGCAGTGCTTTAAATCTCTTATTCGTTCTCAGATTAAATGACTTCCTGTGATGCTTTGTATATCCATATCTCTTTAGTCCGTCGTAGTGTGCTTCGGTCGGGTATCCCACATTCGTATTCCATGCATATACAGGATATTTCTGATGCAGTTCATGCATCAGGCGGTCCCGATAAACTTTGGCAATAATAGAGGCGGCAGCGATAGACGCAGACAGGCTATCACCCTTAACAACACATCGAACGGGGATTAATGTAGCTGTGAACCGATTGCCATCTACAAGCAAGTAATCAGGATTTGAACCATCTGCCTCCGTGCATCTCACCATAGCCGTTAAAGACGCTTGTAAAATGTTTATATGATCAATTTCCTCGGGACTGCACTCATGTACGATACTGAACAAGGCTTTTAACCTGATCTCCTTTGCAAGGCTTTCTCTTGTCTCTCTTTTCAACGTCTTACTGTCGGCAAGCCCTCTTATCTTGTCACCGGGATTTAAAATGACTCCTGCAGCAACTACCGGCCCGCACAAACAGCCGCGGCCAACTTCATCAAGGCCCATTACCCTATTGAATCCTTCATTCCAAAGAGAATTTTCAAATTTGTAGAGATCATCCATGATTTCCAGGTGCCCGATATTTTTTTGGAGCATTTGTATCCAAAAATAATCAAATTGCAGCAAATCGAATAGTTCTTTTTTGCTTTATATCACAAATTATGTGCAATGATTTTATTTAATTATCAGTTGTATGTAGTAAACCGAAAGTTAAATCACATTTATGCATTTCAAATATTTAAAATGGGATGAGCGTTTTGCCCGCGGAAATGGTAAATCATCATTTGATACACTATGGGATCTGTTCCAGGATCTTCTGAACATATCCGGCGGTGATGTATCTCAGGCTTTAAAATGGCTCACTGAGTTAGATAAAGAATATAGTTTAACCGAACAGTTTGACGATAATTTCGGCTTGGGTGATTTTATCGAAGAGATGGAAAAACGCGGTTATATTCGTTATGATGATGAACTCCTGACAATGGTTCCCACTGCTAAAACGGAGCGTTCTCTCCGGAAAAAGTCATTGGAAGAGATTTTTAAACAGTTAAGAAAGGGAAATAAGGGAGATCACAAAACACCCTATACCGGATCGGGCCTCGAGAGACAGCCTGAAACGAGGAAATGGAATCCCGGCGAGGATATCAGTCATATCGATAGCACCGGTACAATTCTGAATATGCTGAAGCATAGCTCTATCGACAGTTTCCAGCTTCGAGAAGACGATCTTCAGGTACACGACACCGACCACTATACATCCATGGCCACAGTACTGCTCATTGATCTGAGTCATTCCATGATTTTGTACGGGGAAGACAGAATCACTCCGGCAAAGAAAGTTGCCATGGCGCTTTCCGAACTGATTTTAAACAATTACTCCAAAGATTCACTCGAAATAGTAGCGTTCGGCAATGAGGCGTGGGAAATTGAAATCAAAGATTTACCCTATCTGAAAGTAGGTCCCTATCATACGAATACACTACAGGGTTTGCAGCTCGCAAAACATCTGTTACAGCGCAAAAAATTTGCCAATAAACAAATTTTTATGATCACTGACGGAAAACCTTCCTGTATGATTGAAAATGGCAGACTCTATAAAAACAGTTTTGGCCTGGATCGGAAAATTGTCAATAAAGTTCTCGATGAAGCGGTTATTTGCCGGCGCGAAAATATAACTATTACAACATTTATGATTGCCCGTGACCCTTATTTGCAAAGTTTTATTCGCGATTTAACCCAGGCAAATATGGGGAAAGCTTATTATTCATCTCTTGAGAATCTCGGGGAATTTGTTTTTGAGGACTATATCCGAAACAGAAGGAAAAATGTTTAGTTCTTTTCATTCATAAATTTTGAATGAAAATTAAACGGGATATAAGCGGTCAGTATTTTACCGGATTAGCCTACATCTGATAACTGTACTGGCCAGAAGGTTTGGCATAAAAAAACCCGGATTTGTGAGCAACTAAGCAAATAAATCCGGATTATAATTTAAATATATATCAGTATTTTCGTCAAATATACACTCTTAAATACCGAGGTTTTCCATTACAGCGTCAGTGATGTCTGATTCATCACGAATTTCATCTCTCACATACAAGATAATAACATCACCCTGGGAAGTCGTGGTATTTAATACATAGTCGATGTTCTTCTGTCCGGCAACTTCATTGATTGAGTTCTGTATCTGCTCAAGAAGCGGAGCCATTAATTCGGCTCTTCGTTGCTGGAGTTCCTGCTGAGCCTGGTTTTGAAGTTGTCTCAGTTCAAGGTCCATCTCACCAAGCCGTTCTTCTTCTTTCTGCCTGGCTTCATCCGAGATAACTCCTATTTTTTGTTGGTAGAGCTCAATTTCCGTTTGAAGGGAAGTTTCTGCCTCAGAAATTTCTCTCTGTTTCCTTTCTGCAAAATTTTGCAGCCGCTGCTGAACAGCTCTCATCTCGGGCATGCGCTCGAGGATTACCCTGGGATCTACAAAGCCAATTTTCATATCCTGTGCCTGAGCAACAGGTGCAGCAAACATAAATCCGGTAATTAGTGTTGCAAATGTAAAAAGTATAGCACGTTTCATATGTTATCTGTCTGTTTAATTATTAATAAGTTCTTCAATTACACGATCTGTTATATCCACTCCTCTGCCGGAGGAGTAATAGACAATGGGATCGCCTGTACTTGCAGTTTTATTGATCACATAGTCAAGATTCAGATCCCCGGCAATCAGTTCCATCTTAGTCTCTATTTTTATCAACAGCGGGTTTAACAATTCATTTTGCTTTTGCTGAATCTGGTTTTGAACACTTCTTTGATAGTTCTCAAGTTCTTCTTCCATTTCAGTCAATTGCTCTTCCCTGTTCTGTTTTTCCTCTTCGCTTAAGTTACCTGCTTCCACCTGCTCGGTATATTCAGTTACATCTTCGATCCAGCTTGTATACCTGTTTTGAAAATCATTTTGCTTTTCCTCAATAAAGCTATCCAGCTCTGCCTGTACACCTTGTGTCTCAGGCATCGCCTCAAGAACAGCCTGCGGATTCATAATACCCACTTTTAACTGCGCAAAAACAGTAAAAGGAAGTATTAATATGAATGTTGTTAATAATAGTTTTTTCATATGGTCACGTATATTTTATAGCGTTCAAATTTAATATTATTCTTACTCAATTACCTAAACGACTTACATCTATACCAAGCTCTAACAGTACTTCATCTGTTAAGTTCCACTCATTACGGGCATAGAGAATTTGAATATCCTCAGATCTGTCAAAAATAAAGTCATAGCCATCACGAACTGCAATTTGATTTATTGCATCAAAAATTTTTCTCTGTATAGGTTCAAGTAACTCTTTTTGCTGTTCAAAATACTCACCTTCAGGACCGAATTTTTGCTCTAAAAACCTGTCCCTTTCTCTTTTCAGAGCTTCGATCTCATTCAATTTCTCCTGCCTGATATCTTCTGTATACAAGATTTCGCGGGTTTCAAAATCTTCTTCCAGCTCTTGAATATTGTTCTCCATTTCTCTTAATTCATCCCTCCACGATTCACTTAAGATATTTAACCTCTGCTCAATTCCTGAATACTCAGGCATTCTTTCGAGTATAAAATCAGAATCAACATAACCAAATTTTTGACTTTTTTGACTTTGCTGAGCTGTCGCGGAAATTGTTACTAAGAATAGTAACGCAAAAGTAAGCTTATAAATTTTCTGCAAATTCATTTTAAAATGGTGCTCCAATATTGAATAGAAATTCCCATTCTCCTGCTTCAAGTCCGTTTCCTTCTGTTGAACGCGGTGTTCCGTCAAATCTGTATCCATAACTGATATCAACCAGTCCAAGAATCGGCAAAAATACACGTGCCCCGAATCCGGCAGCTCTTTTTAAGTTAAACGGATCAAATCTGTCGAGATCCAAAAAGGCATTACCTGCATCAAAAAAGGTATAGGGAATAAGCTGTAACTGATCTGACGAAACCGCCGGATAGCGTAACTCCATATCATACTTACTGAAAACACGTCCGCCTACCAGGTTTCGATTTTCATCAAGCGGTGAAATAACGCCATTGAACCCGCCGGGGAAACCACGCATATCAATATTGTCATTCAGAAAATTTTGCCGTTGCTGTATCGGGGTTCCTCCAATAAAAAATCGCTGAAAATTACTTTGGTCATCACTTACAAAATGGCCGAGGTACCCATAGGATGCTCCAGCTGAGAGAACCAGTTTGCCAACGATAGCCGTGTGGTGCTGATAATTCGTTTTGATTTTAAAGAATTGTTCAAAAGCGGGGAAGGGAAGACCGAACTCTGCTGAGAGGCTAAATTTGGATCCTCTGCTCGGAGAAATCGGGTTGTTGGTAGAGTTTCTTTCAAGCACCTGACTCACACTCAGAATATTAGCGCGCCCATCATCAAATACCTGTGAAAAACCTCTTGAATCAATCGCCTGGTAGTTTAGTATCGTCCGTGTTATAAAAAAGTCATCCGGCCACTTCAGCTGCTGCCCCAAACTTACACTTGCGGAAAATAGCTCGTTTCTTCTTCGTTGATTGGAAAACGGTGAACTTCGGAAATTGAGTAAATCATAAGAGAAATTTACACCCAGTGATCTCGGCTTTCCTCCAAGCCAGGGTTCGGTAAAACCTAAATTGTAACTTTGGAAGCCGCTTCCCGTAATTTGCACACCAATGGATAACCTTTGGCCATCACCTGAAGGAATCGGGTCCCAACCGCCTTCTTCAAACATTCGCTGAACAGAAAAATTATTGAAATTTACTCTTGCAGCAAGAATTAATCCTACATTTCTTCCTCCAAACCCGCCGGAAAATTCAAAATTGTCACTGCTTTCCGATTCCTGAAGCCTGTAAGTAATATCTACTGTCTTCTCTTGTTGATCGGGCGCAAGATCCGGCTGTATTCCTTCCGGCCTGAAATATCCAAGCTGACCCAACTCACGCAGCGTCCTGATAATTGCAGCCCGGCTGTAGGTTTGCCCGGGTGCAGTTCGCAGGGTTCTTCGAACTACATCATCATGAGTTTTTGTATTACCTGTAAAAGATACATCTCTTATGGTTGCAATTTCATCCTCTATAATTTCAAAGTGAATGTCAATAGAGTCTTCCGCCACAATTTCGATATCGGGCATAATTTGTGAAAAGAGATAACCGATATTCTGATAGAGGCTTGTAACATCTGAATTATCCTGGCTAAATTCCCACCTTTCGCTAAAAAGTGATTCATTAAAAATATCTCCTTTTTCAAAACCGAGAGATTGGGATAACTGTTCGTCCGTATACACGGTGTTTCCTTCCCATGTAATATCACGCACTTTGTATTGAGGCCCCTCGTGTAACTCAAAATCGATGGCTATTCCCTCTTTGTTTCCTTTCCATTCGTCGATATAAACTGAATCTTCGATGATTCGCATATCCAGGTATCCCTGATCACGGTAGAAAGTTATCAGATTATCTATACCTTCTTCATGTTTTTCACGAATAAAAAGATGTTTCTTGAAAAATCTCCACCATCTGTCCTGTTTAATTTCTTTGAATTCACCTCTCAACTTACCGTCACTGAAATCTTCATTCCCTTCGAACCTGATGTGCCGCACTTTAATCCTTTCTCCGGGATCAATTTTGAAAGTCAGGTTTATCCTGTTTCTCTCGTCATTGCTCATTTCTTCTTCTACTGCAACTTCGGTTTTCCAATACCCTTTTTCCAGGTAATACTCTTTGATTGTGGTGATGGCCTGACTTCTCACGGATTTTGTTACCGCAAACCCCCTGAGCAAATTTACCTCTTCCCGGAGATCCTTACGCTGGGATTTTTTAATTCCTTCAAATTCAAATCTGTCAAGCCTTGGCATTTCCCGAACTGAGATAATGATATTTACCGCAGAACCCGTCAGTTCTTCATATTGAATTTCCACATCTTCAAAAAGGCCGGTTCTGTGTAACTGGAAAATTGCAGTTGATATTTCGTCACCCGGTATGGTAATTGTGCTGCCAACCTGTAACGCGCTGCTGCTGATAATATAACTCTCCCTGGCGGTCTCTATACCCTTGACAATAATTTCATTAATTACATACTGCTCAGGCGAAGATTTTGTGGGATCTACGATATTGATAAAATCTGAATCCTGAGCGGTTATAATATTTGTGAAACCTGATCCAAGTACTATAAGGAGTAAACTACAAATGAACTGCTTGTTTTTGAACACGAAATGCTTAATACTTTAAGAAATTATTTTATCAATCATAGATAAGGTCATCCCTTTTGAATGACCATTACGAAGTTTACCGTATCTACGATCACGTTTTTGAAATGAGTTTATTGCCTTATAAAGCTCATCTCTGCGAAAATCCGGCCAGTAGGTCTGTGTTATATATAATTCGGAATAAGCGAGCTGCCAGAGCAGGAAGTTACTAATCCGGAATTCACCGCTGGTGCGAATAATCAGGTCGGGATCTGGTACATTTGCCGTTGACAAATGCCTGCTTATAAATTGATCGTCAATTAAGTCGGGATCAAGCTCTTCATCCTTTACCATTTTAGCAATTTTTTTCACAGCCTCGGTTATATCCCACCGGCCTGAATAACTAAGAGCAAGACATAACTGCAGCCTGTCGTTATGCCTGGTTAATTCAACTGCTTCATGAAGCTCTTTCTGGCACTCTTTTGGAAAGCGGTCGATTTGCCCGATTGTAGATAAACGGATGTTGTTGCTGTGCAAATTATCAGCTTCTTTTCTCAAAGAGGATACCAGTATACGCATCAAACCTTTCACTTCATCACCGGGACGCTCCCAGTTTTCGGTTGAAAAAGCATACAGGGTAAGATATTTAACACCAAGTTGAGCGCAGGCTTCCGTAATGTCTTTTACTGAATCGACTCCTGCTTTATGGCCCAGAATCCTTACATTTCCCTTCCTCTGTGCCCATCGCCCGTTCCCATCCATAATGATGGCTATATGTCTTGGAACAGTGCCTGAAGTTTGTACTCTCTTCTGAAGACGTTTGTCTTCAGAAGTCTGTTTCTTTTTTGTAAGTGTTAACGGCTCCAAAACATTACCTCTTTCATTAGTATTACAAGCCTTTTAAATTAGAGCTGTTTACTTCCTTAATCAAGTTAGAAATCTTTAGATAATTCTTTCAGCGAATATTCAAGTTCAATCATGTCACAGGCAGCATGTGCAGCTTCCGCACCCTTGTTGCCTTTCTCGCTGCTTGCTCTTTCAACAGCCTGTTCAACGTTATCCGTAGTTAATACACCAAATGCCACAGGTTTGCCTGTAGAAATATTGATATCTGTAATTCCACGGTTAACAGCATCACAAACATAATCAAAATGGGGTGTGCCGCCTCTGATAACGGCACCGATAGCAACAACGGCATCCACGTTCAGGTATTCTATGCACTTTTTACAAGCCAGCGGAAGTTCGTAAGCCCCGGGACATCTTAAAAGTACAATTTGTTTTTCAGGGATTCCTATACTTCTGAGAGTATTAATTGCGCCATCTGCCATCTTATCCGTGATAAAAGAATTCCACTTAGCCGCAACCACAGCAACTTTAATATTACTCCAATTTACTTCTTTTTTTTGAACCTGCGCCATTTGAACACTCTTATATTAAAGCTTCTTTTCTTCGCTGCGACATCCTTTTTATTGATTGCAGATATTTTTCACTAAGAGTAACAATACCAAAATATGGATCATACTCCCTGCCGGTACCATGAAAATCACTGCCACCGGTAATTAAAAGGTTTTTCTGCTTTGCCAATTCAATGTACGTTTTTTGTCTGTCAAAATTGTGGCTGGGATGAATACATTCTATTCCGTCAATATGTAATGCAAGAATCTCTTCTACCAGCTCCGGGTTTCCGATCACAGAAGGGTGGGCAAGTGACGTAATACCACCAGCCGAAGATAAGATTTCAACACACTCGGGTATCTCAACATAGTCAACCCTCACATCCCCCAAAACATCGCTGCTCAGATATCGAATAAAAGCCTCGGAAATAGAGCCTACATAATTTTTTTTTATCATTAGTGACGCAAGATGAGGCCTGCCTACATTTTTACCTCTTGCCTGTGCAATAACTTCTTCTATATCAATCCTGATTCCCTTTTTGGAGATCAGCTCTAAAATCATTTTCATCCTCTTTAACCTGGCCTTGCGCTGACTCCTGAGCATGCTCAGCATATCTTCATTTTCAGGATCAAAAAAATAGGCCAAAATATGAATTTCCGATTTTTTATATCGGGCTGTTATTTCAACACCGCTTACCAATTCTATGGGCAATGATATCGCTTCATCCCTGATTTTTAAAAATCCTTCAATTGTGTCATGATCTGTGACAGCAAGGGTAGATAATCCTTTTGATACAGCAAGGGTTAACAGTTCCGAAGGAGCGCAGGCCCCGTCTGATGATGTGGTATGTGTATGTAAATCTGCCTTTGCCAAAAACCTTATGGTTTTAGTATGTCTTGATACTCTTTTTTATTTAATAAATCTATTGCTTTCCGGAAAACTTCATCGCTTTCAAGCATCAATTTCTGCCTCTCATCCTGACCTTTTTTTCTTGTCACCCATTCAAGCTCCAGCATTTTATAAATATTTTCTCTGTTTGCCAACAGATTCTCTTTCTTTTTGGCAGCAAGCATTCCTTCCAGATTTTCTAAATGCTCTTTAGCCGTTCCCGCTACGGAAAAGAGCTCTATATTATCTTCAAGTGCAGTGAGATGCCGGTCAGCTTCAGTTTCATAATCAAACTGCTGGTTCTGCAGGTAATCTTCAAATTCTTCAAAGATATTTTCGCTAAACTCCTCATCACTGTTTTGGGAAATATAATCATTTACAAAAAAGAAAAAGTGATTTCGCTGCATCAGGGCAGTTTCCAGAATTGAGGGCTTATCTCTCGGAATCAGTATATCGGGTTCAATCCCTTCTCCATCATAGACGGTACGTCCGTTTTTGGTTTTGAATACGGATCTGAACTTTTTTCTTTCGGCCGTACTCATTTCCGCAATTTCACTGCCCGTATAATCAATTGCCTGAATGCTTCTTCCGCTGGGTATAAAATATTTGGATACAGTGATTTTAATGGACGTGTTGTAAGAAAGTGGTTTCACAATTTGGACCAGCCCCTTCCCAAAGCTCTTTTCACCGACTATAACACCCCGGTCAAGATCCTGAAATGCACCGGAGACAATCTCAGACGCACTTGCACTGCCGTTATTTATCAGAACAACAAGTGGAAGATTTTCAAAAAGCGGAGTCTCTTCAGTGGCGTAAACATTATTTTGTGATTCATGCCGCCCCCTTGTTTCAACAACTGTAACCCCCGGTTCAATAAATTTATCCACGATATCAACAGACTCGTTAAGCAAGCCTCCGGGATTGTTTCTAAGATCTAAAATCAATCCCTCCAGCGGCTGTTCCCGATTAAAGGATATCAACTGTTCACGCACTTCTTCGGCTGCATTCTGGCCAAAGCGGCTTAATTGCAGATAGGCAATTTCCTTTCTCTTCCCGAAGCGCTCAGCAAATGATATATTCTTAACATCAATACGCTCTCTTTGAAGCGTGTAAACAATTTCTGATTCAATGCCGGGACGCCTTATTGTGAGTGTCACTTCCGATCCGATGTCCCCAATCGTGAGCTGCTGCACTTCCTCGGGAGTTAAATCATTTGTCTCCAGGTTATTTATTTTCACAATAATATCGCCCGGCAGCAGGCCCGCACGATCGGCAGGATAACCTTCCATAGGAGCAATTATTACGATCTGATCGCCCCTGAATCCGGCTTCAAGTCCGATTCCGCCATATCCGCCCGTGGAAAATATTTCCATCTGCTGCTGCTGACCCTCATCAATGAACACTGTGTAGGGGTCGAGTTTTTCGAGCATGGCATTAATGCCACTTTCCATTAAAAGCTCCGGGGGGATTTCGTCTACATACTGTGTTGCTACCTCTTTGTAAACATCAGAAAAAATAGTTAACTGCTTTTTTATCTCAAAAAACGGATCACTATCTCTCACAAATGCTGCAAAGAGAAATGAAATCAGCAGTAATACAGCCACTGCTGATAAATTTTTAAACTTCATGTTTCTCGGTTTACTATGATTGCCTTTCTATCTTTAACTCCTGACCTGCATAAATTCTTGTGCCATTCAGATTATTTGTTCTTTGAATGCTGGCAACCGAGACTCCGAATTTTTTTGCAATGCTGCTAAGTGTTTCATTTCGTCTGACTGTATAGGATATCTCTTCCCCTGAATTCTGGCTGCTATTTGGAACATCAGCAAATATATTCTGTCCGCTGCGTTGGCGTTTTTCCAAATTCTGCTTTTGATCAAATTTCAAGGAGTTAATCTGCTTATAAAAATCACGCCTGCTGTTTGGCACGTGAACCGTTACGGATTGCCCGACACGTATGGTGTTGCTGATACCATTCCACGCTCTTATTTGCCATGCTCTCACATCGTGCCATTCAGCGATATGTCCGATTGTATCTCCGCTTTTAACAGTATATGAAACCGGTGTGGTATTGGGCGGAGCCTGAACCTTTGCCCGCTTGCCTCTGGCAGCAGTACGTCTTGGCTGGTTGCTTGGCCTGTCGGCAGAAATTGTTTCCATGGCACCCGGTGCAACGGGAACGACAATGGTCTGGCCGGGGTAAATGGTGGAACTTAAATTTTCATTTGATTCAAACAAAGCCCTAACAGATGTACCGTAACGTCTCGCAATAAATCCGAGAGTCTCGCCACTGTTCACTGTGTGCATGGCAACTTCCTGCGACCTTTTCTCTTTTGGAATTTCACGGTATGCAAGTAAAAATTCTTCTTTTTTCCCGGCGGGTATTTTCAGCGGATAGGAATCTCCGGGAGGTGTTGCCCACCGCAGCAGTTCAGGATTATAATCCTTTAGCTCCGCTAACGAAATATTCAGGGCTTCGGCCAGTGCTTCCAGTGGCATAAGGCCGTCTACGCCAACTACATCATATTTGTACGGCTGACCATTATAATTTTTTTGAAATCCAAACTCTTCCGGGTTCATAGCAACCATGGTTGCAGCAATGAAACCGGGTACATAACCGCGGGTCTCCCGTGGCAGATATGGGTAAGCCACCCAGTAGTCTTCTACACCGCCTGCAGCCCTGATCGCACGCCGGAGTCCTCTCGGGCTAATATTGTAATTCGCCATGGCAAGGTGCCAGTCACCCCAAATATTATGCAGATCCTTAAGGTGCCTTGCAGCAGCACGCGTTGATTTAACCGGATCTCTTCGTTCATCAACCCACCAGTTTACTTCAAGTCCGTACATAGCCCCTGTTGCCCGTATAAACTGCCACATACCAACAGCAGACGCCCAGCTTCTCGCTACCGGCACAAGCCCGCTTTCAATCATTGAGAGATGAATCAATTCTTCCGGCACCCCTTCTTCATTAAAAATTTCACGCATCATCGGAAAATACTTTTCCGACCTTTCAAGCCATCGGTCCATCACATCCGGCCTGCGCATGGTGTAATACATCAAATGCCGGTTCACATGCTGATTTTGAACCAGTGGCACCTGGGTCTTTTTAAGTGAAATGTTATCCGGAAGAGAATATCCTTCGGCAATCCAGTTATCAGAATCAGAAAGCAACTCCTCCTGGATCGCAAATATTTCTCCCTCTACCTCATTACCTGTTTCTGATATTCCATAAAATTCTCTGTATTCAGCCATTACTGTTCGGTATAACTCAGCAAATCTTCTCTCATTCTGAACTTCCGGGTAGTCGTCCATCAATGACTGTATAGAGGCAAGCGCATCATTGATATAGGATTCTGCCTGCACAAGATCATTTTTAAGCTGTGATTCTATAGAAAGAACGTGCATTCTGTAAACATCAGAAATGCGGCTGAGCTGCTCTTTCTGGAGATCGTCGAGAGGCTTTCTTGTTGCTGCAACTTCCGGTTCATTATTTCCGATACCAAGAGGACTATCGAATGGAAGCAGTATTTTCTGCACAGGAATTTTTTTGTGCTCGATATCCTTTCCGTTGTCCTGTCCATAGGCAACAGAGCTGATAAATAATGAAAAAACAATGATCAGACGTAACATATTGAGATTGAGTTAGTAGTTAATGACGATTATCAGTTTGCTTTAAGAAACGGTTTTGTATTCCTTAATATAGAGTTTTCCAGATAGCAGTGTAATTTGCTTAATCATTTCATCGGATGCAAAATTAAAATTCATGGCCGGTCCAGTTTTGAACAATAGGCCACCTGCGGCCCAACCCAAATGCTTTCGATGTCATTTTTAAAATAGGTGCAGCCTGATACCGTTTAAATTCATTTCTGTCTACAAGACTTATAACCTTCTCTACCGTTACAGAATTATGAAATTCAGATATCTTTTCCTTGCTTTGCTGCAGTTCAATGTAACGGAATAAGATCTCATCCAGTGTATCATACTCCGGCAGAGAATCACTATCTTTTTGGTCCGGACGAAGTTCTGCACTTGGCGGCTTGGTGATAATGCTTTCCGGAATGATTTCACTATGAAAGTATTCATCATTCAGCCAGCGTGCAAGCGAAAACACTTCTGATTTGTATATGTCTCCGATTGGCGCCAGCGAACCGTTCATATCCCCGTAAAGTGTTGCATAACCGACTGCATATTCGGATTTATTGCCGGTGGCAAGTAAAAAATTACCAAACTTATTGGAATAGGCCATTAATAAATCGCCTCGAATTCTGCTTTGAAGATTCTCTTCTGCAATGCCGAATTCCGTTTCTTTAAACAATGGCTCCAGGCTCTGATCAAAAGATTCCACAATACTTTTTATTGCGATTTCATAAAGCCTCATATCTAAATTTCCGGCCAGTTTTTCAGAATCTTTCACACTTCCTTCCGAAGAAAACTTACTGGGTAATGTAATAGCCACCACATTTTCACTACCCAAAGCTTCCGTTGCAAGCACTGCTGTGAGAGCAGAATCAATACCTCCGCTCAGACCGATAACTGCTTTTTCAGTGACAGCACTTTTTTTGAAATAATCCCGTATACCAAGAACTGCCGCCTTAAACAGTCTCTCTTCGATTCTTTTTGGATAATTATCCACCTCCGCATCTGAAATGTTTTCCAAAAATTTACTCGCTTCGTTAAATCTTACATCACCGAAACCTTCCCGAAATGCACCAACCCTAACCGTGCTTCGTCCGTCCCGGTTAAATGCCATCGAATCTCCATCAAAAACAATATCCGTCTGAGCGCCTGTTTGATTCACATACAATACTGGTAAATGCAGCCTTTTGGCATGATTGCGAAGCATTCCAACCCTGTTCTGATGCTTCGATTTCGTGAATGGCGATGCGGAAATATTGATGATAAAATCAGCACCTTTTTTCTTTAACTCTTCGGCCGGATTTACATCATAACAGTGATACTGAACCTCATTCTCGTTGTACCAGATATCTTCACAAATTGTGACACCAAGCTGCAATCCATTCAGTTCAAGACACTCAAAACTGCTGTTCGGTTCAAAATAGCGCAAATCATCAAATACGTCATATGTTGGCAAGAGGGTTTTATGTGTAATGCCTATTTGCCTTCCTTGTTTGCCCAGAATTGCCGAATTGAAACATTTGCGGCCGGTTCCGGAATTATTCGGTGTGAGTGAACCAAACAGAAGGGCTGTATCCGATGTCTGTTTTATAATTCCCTCATTGGCTCTGTAACAAATTTCTCTGAAAGCCTCTTTTTCGAGCAGATCCTGGACCGGATAGCCGGTCAGAATCATTTCCGGCAGAATCAGAAGGTCAATCGAATCAGACTCAGCTTTTTTTAGAGCATTGCTGATTTTTTTACTGTTCCCTTCAATATCTCCTACAACAGGATTTAATTGCTCAAGTCTGATCTTCATATCAAAGTTTGGAATATACTTTTTCTCCTGCCACCCAGGTTTCAATCACTTTGATTTTCCAGATATCAGAGACCGGCATTCTGAAAAAGTCACTATCAACGAGGATAAAATCTGCCCATTTACCGGGCTTTAAACTTCCAATTACATTTTCCTGATGAGCCGCATAGGCCGCATCAATCGTAAATGCTTTCAGTGCCATTTCTCTGCTCATGCTTTCTTCGGCATACCATCCACCCGGCGGCATCCCCTCATGATCCTGTCTTGTAACAGCAGAATACAATCCAAAAAACGGATTTACATCTTCAACAGGAAAATCGGAACCGGCAGCTATCACTGTTCCCTGTTCCAGAAATTTCTGCCAGGCATAAGCTCCTTCTATCCGGACAGGGCCCACACGGTCTTCAGCCATATTCATATCGCTGGTAGCGTGAGTCGGCTGCATTGATGCAATCAAATTCAATTCTTCGAGCCGGGGAATATCTTCAAGCTGAACTATTTGAGCATGCTCAATTCTGTTTCTAAGAGAATCGCTTCCCGGTACTTCAAGATATGCATGTTCAAACCCGTCCAGCACTTGTAGATTGGCTGCGTCACCAATTGCATGGATATTCATCTGGTAGCCATCCGAGAGCCCTTTAACAAGCATTGCATTCAACTCATCCTGGTCATAAAAAAGGAGTCCCTTATTTCCCGGATCATCTGAATAATCCTCAATCATCGCTGCCCCGCGGCTTCCCAAAGCGCCATCAGCAGATATTTTAACACTCCGCAGTGCCAGCATATCATCTGCATAATTTTCAATTGGTCCATTACCAGATAATTCATCAAACGTTTCACCGGTTCCGCCGATCATTGCATAGATCCGGGTAATCAGCTTTGTATTATCTGCAAATTTTTTATAGAGGTTCCAGTCCTCTGCTCCAATTCCTGCATCATGCACACTGGTCAGTCCGTGCTCCGACATTTTCGCCACAGCCAGCTCCAAAGCGAGCTCCCGCTCTTCATCTGTCCTTTCAGGGATTTCTCTTTCGATATATCTCATAACTGCGTCAATAAATATACCGACTGCATCTCCGTTGGCATTACGGTGAATTTTTCCCCCTTGTAAATCCGGTGTGTCGCGGCTGATACCTGCCATTTCCATTGCCTTTGTGTTTGCCCATCCGGCATGACCATCAACCCTTCGAAGCCAGACCGGCCGGTCCGGAACAACACTATCGAGATCAGCAGCTGTCGGAAATTCATTCTCATCCCACAAAACCTGGTTCCATCCCCTGCCCCGAATCCACTCCAAGTCAGGATTTTCTTCCGCATATGTTTTAATGGTTTCCAGTGTCTCCTCAAGCGATTCAATTCCGGATACATCCACATCAAGCTCCTGGAAACCGAGCCCCATCACATGGCCATGAGCATCAATCAGGCCCGGAAGCAGTGTATTTCCATTTCCGTCTATTGCTTCGTAATGGCCATACTCATCCATCATATCATCAAACGAACCGATAGCTTCCACCTTTCCCTCACTAAAGGCAATTGCGTCAAACTCTGTTAAAACATCGTCTAAAAACGTATAACCGTTTACACTATGGATTATATAACTCTCTTCCGGTGCCCTGCATGAAGCGATAGCAAGGATGATTAAAACTGCAAATAATAAATGGCGCATTCTCATTTCGTTTATCTGTTTTAAACCGATCAAATCTGAATCGGCATGAATTGAAATTAAATCCTGTTTAATATAAAAAAATTGTTTTGCCTGTGAACATCATTGATCGATCTCATCCGTAAAAAGATATTTCCGGTATTCATTCACTTCTGATAATCTTTATTGCCAGGTGCTGTAAAATTTAAGAGGTTCTTTCATGCCTGCAGCCAAAGGCAGTTCTTCCTTCACAAATTCCGGAAACAGATCATATTGGTTTAGATCGTCAAGCGCAATGTACTTCACATCAATCAGATCCTGACCGGTTGAATCCTGCTCCGGGTCTTCTCCAAGCTGTGGTTCATCTCCGCCGGATGTGCAATAAAAATAAAATTCCATTGCATGATGCCTGTTTTGATAATATTCGTGTACAAACTGCAGCTTTTGTATTTCCACATCCAGAAAAGTCTCCTCTTTCACTTCACGTTTTAGCGCATGTTCAAGTTTCTCTCCAAATTCCACTCCGCCGCCCGGAGGAAGCCAGACAGCTTTTTGAAGCGTGGGAACATACTGCTTTACCAGAAGTATGGAATTTTCCCGAAATACCAATGCGCTTGTCCGAACTCTCAGTTTTCCGGAATAAGAGGAGATGCTCACTTAATGAACCTGTTTTTCTATTCGTTCTGAAAGCTCGAGATTTTTCTTTAAAGATTTATTAACGAATGCACAGAAAAGCGGATGCGGATCATACACTGTACTCCTGAGTTCAGGGTGAAACTGAACACCCACAAACCATGGATGATCTTCAAGTTCAATTATTTCTACCAGATCCCTTTCCGGGTTAACTCCAGCTATAATAAGACCGTTTTCAGCAAGTTTATTTCTGAAGTTATTATTCAGTTCAAAGCGATGGCGATGACGTTCGTCAACCAATGTGGTGTCATAAGCCTGTCTTGATTTTGAACCCTCGGTCAGACGGCATTCATATTTCCCGAGCCGCATGGTACCACCTTTATTTTCCAGATCTCTTTGGTCCGGCATCAGATCGATAACAGGATAGGGTGTTGCCTCATCAAATTCAGTACTGTTTGCTTCTTCAAGGCCACAAATATTTCGCGCAAATTCAATAACAGCACACTGCATTCCCAGGCAAATTCCAAAAAAAGGTATTTGATTGGTACGGGCATATTTTGCTGCTGCCAGCTTGCCATCGATACCACGGCCTCCGAAACCGGGAGCTACCAAGACGCCTGACACTCCCTCAAGTCGTGATTTTATATTTTCTTCAGAAAGAAAATCCGACTGAATCCATTTAATATTTACCCGACAGTTATTCTCGGCCCCTCCGTGAATCAGAGCTTCCACGATTGATTTGTAGGCATCATGGTGTTCCACATATTTCCCGATCAGACCGATTGTAATTTCGTGTTCCGGATGCTTCACCCGCTCTACAAAATTAATCCAGCGTTCAAGTTCAGGTTCTCCGGTTTCCAGCTCAAGTTTTTCAATTACCCGTCTATCCAGTCCCTCTTTCTGCATTAAAAGCGGTACTTCGTAAATACTTTCTGCATCAAGTGAGGCAATTACATCTTCAATTTCAACATTACAAAATTGAGCAATTTTACTGCGAATACTCCTGTCGAGCGGATAAACGGACCGGCACACCAGCACATCGGGAGTCAAACCACTTTCCGACATGGTTTTAACAGAATGCTGTGTTGGTTTTGTTTTTAGTTCACCGGCAGCAGCCAGGTACGGAACAAGTGTAAGATGTATAGAAAGTGTATTCTTACGGCCAACATCATAACGCATCTGACGCATCGCCTCGATGTAAGGAAGACTTTCGATATCGCCGACTGTACCGCCAATCTCAATAATAACTACATCATAATCTCCTGATTGTCCCAATTTCAGAACATGCGACTTTATTTCGTCGGTAATATGCGGAATTACCTGTACAGTTTTACCGAGATAAGCTCCCTGGCGTTCTTTTCTGATCACGTCAAAATAGACACGGCCCGTTGTCACATTGTTTGTCTGAGAGGTGCGCACATCCAGAAACCGCTCATAATGACCCAGATCAAGATCCGTTTCTGCACCGTCATCCGTTACAAATACCTCTCCGTGTTCGTAGGGATTCATGGTACCCGGATCGACATTGATATATGGATCAAGCTTCTGAATTGTTACGCGAAGTCCTCTTGCTACAAGCAACCGGCCTAATGAAGCACAAATAATTCCTTTTCCTAACGAAGATGTCACCCCGCCGGTGACGAATATATATTTGGTTGGCATGAATTAAGAAATGTTGATTGATGGAAAATTCAAAATAGCAGGTTCCTCTGATGTATTCAAACCGAACTCTGAATTTTCTGATTTTTTTTAAGCTGAATGCTCGTCAACCGGTTGCAACTTTTTTGAGAAGATCGGGCCGGTCACTGAATATTCCATTTACACCTTTTTGTATCAGGTTTTTCATACGGCCCGGACGATTTACCGTGTATACTAAAACCGGAATATGTTGATTTTGCAGTTCATGTCTCCATCCGCTGCCAAGTTCCCGCCACGAGCAGTTGAACAGATCTGCTCCCAGCCGCTTTACAAGCTCTGCCGGCCCTACACCCTTCAACTGTTTGGGATCATATAAAACGGCGACCGGAATGCCCTTGTCTATTATTTTTAATTTTTTCACACAGGCATAAGAGAAACTTGAATAAAACACATGATCCCCCATACCGTATTTTTCTACTAAATTTACAATTTTTTCTTCCGCTGCCATATCCGGGCTCAGAATCTGAACTTCTTTTTTTATTTCAATATTTACCGCTATTCTTCCTCTTATCCAGCCCAGAAACTCTTCAAGAGTTAAGATTTCAGTTCCTTTGAACTTTTTGGAAAACCAGCTTCCTGCATCAGCTGATTTTATGTATTTCAGATCTCTGTGAATAACCAAACCGGTTCCGCTTGATTTTTTATCCATAATTTTATCATGAAAAATAACGGGAATCCGGTCACTGCTAAGTGTCACATCGATCTCTATTACATCAGCATTCATATCCACTGCCAGTTCGAATGCAGGCAACGTATTTTCAGGTGCATAATAACTGGCTCCCCTGTGAGCAATCGTTAAAAAAGGGAAACCTGTCTTTTCAGATAGAATTTTTTTTATGGAAAGAGGATATTTCATCACCTGGTTTCATTTCCTGCCTTTACAGGCATTGACCCTAACCGGATTCATTCATTTTATACTGATAATAATCGATTAACTCATCAATTTGCTTACGCTGGTAGATAAGCATAAAAACATTGATCAAAAATACAATGACAAGTATATAGAAAAGCAGATTACCAAGTGATGTGATATCATAAAAATATGAATAAGCAAAAAAAAGAATTATGGCAATATTCAACAGCAGCTGATAGAGTTTTGATCGTCTCTTTTTTTCGAGTGCAGGAACTTTTTGCTTATCCGGCAGATCTGTTTTTTTCCGTAGATGAACTTTCGAATAACTCTCAAGACGGCGAATATCGTCCTTGTCGTACTTCATCTAAAAAACTATTGCGGAAATTAGTTCTGATTTCGGATTACACGCTGGATCGCCTTATTCACGAGAGTATCGAATGTGCTCTTATCTGAAAAGAGATTATAAAAAATGTAAACTCCAACCATAGCAGAAACACTGCCCAGCATACTTAATACAGTTGAGAGCCAAAGCGGCTGCATCAAACCAAGCAGAGCTACACCAACTATCACGGCTCCCATTGTAACTAACAAACAAGCGGCGGTCAGCTGCAACATGTTACCAGAATAAATCAGTATTCCGATTTTACTAAAAACTCCGGACCCGTTTTTTGATCGATTCGATATTACGCTCTGACCGTCGACATCATAATTTTTTTCTTTTGGATCGTCGATCATGATTGTACCTTCCTTTTATATTTATTTTTCACCACAATTATATAATACTAATTACAAACTGAATTCTAAAGAACCTTGGCAACTTCTAACGATATTATTTACGGTATTAATCCTGTTCTGGAACAGTTAAAGACTTCACCTGAAAGAATTGACAAGATTTATATACGCAAAAATACCACAATTAAAAATTTCGAGGAAATTCAAAACCTCACTTCTGATAACCGTATACCTATTATAAATGTTCCCGGCAGTAAAATTTCTGAACTGGCGGGCGATGTTAACAGCCAGGGGATTGTCGCTTCCGTCAGTCAGATTCGTTATCAAAATTTTACAAATTGGATTGATGAACTCACACCTGACAGCAATTCTGCCATACTGCTACTTGATGAGATTGAAGACCCTCATAATCTTGGTGCAATTTTACGAACAGCCGCAGCCGCCGGTATAGCTGCGGTTTTGGTGCCCAAACACCGGCAGGCTCCGGTTTCGGCAACCGTAATGAAAACTTCCGCAGGCACGGCCGGCAGAATTCCAATTGTGCGAATTGGAAATTTGAATCAAACCATTTTAGAACTTAAGGACATGGGATTTTGGATAGCCGGTCTGGATCAAAACGCAGATTCCCGGATTTGGGATCAAACGTATGATGTGCCCATGGCCTTTATTATTGGGAATGAGGGACGCGGGATGCGGAAAAAGACAAGCGAACACTGTGATTTTCTGTTATCCATTCCGATGAAAAACGATGTTGAATCCCTGAATGCATCCGTAAGCGCATCATTGGTATGTTATGAGTGGCGCCGGCAGAAAGAAGTGTATCAAAAATAATTTTTACCGGTCAATCAGGCGTTCGATAGTGTTAATCCTGAATTGACATCAGGTGATCATCCTCAACCTGACAGAAATCAACATAATCAATGTGGTTGATGCGGCAGAAGCCAGGCAGTAAATACAAAGCGCCTCAATCACAAAAAACATGATGTACATCAGCCATGCCGAAAAAACAAAAGCCGGAACAGTAATGTAAGGCAGATATTTAAACAAGGCGGCCTTCCGTGTATCCAGCCAAAAAATACCTGAAACAAGCATCAAGATGTAAAAAAACACTCCCGGCAAAGCAACCGGAAAGGGGCCAATCGTAGAGTAGGAGCTCATCGCAACTACATCACATCCCTCGATAACGGTACAAACCGGCATCTCACCCATATAGTGAACAGCGGTCATATAAACGGCATCTGCAAATCCGATAAAAGCAAACACCAGTAAGGCGATAATCCAAGCGAGAGTTGAACTCTTCGATGAAGTCATAGGTGGGATTCAATCAGATTTCGATACTCATTCAGCGAACCCGGAAGCCGGGCCTCTTCACCATTGATATAGATTGTAGGCACGCTGCGTACTCCGAGCTGCTGCCCGTCGGAATAGTCAGATTCAATTCGTTTCATAATCGAAGGATCTTGAAGATCGTCATTCAACTGTTCCAAATCGAGCTCCAATGTTTCGGCGAATTGCCTGAAAACGGTTTCGGCATTTCTGCTGACCCAGGATAGCTGGTTGATGTAGATAAGATCGTGCATTTCCCAGAATTGTCCCTGACGGCCTGCTGCTTCAGCATATTGAGCAGCAAGTCTTGAATACTCAAAACCCAATGGGAAATGCCTGTATACGAAGAGTACATCTTCAGCATACTCTTCGCTAAGAAGGTCATCTGCTTGGGCAAAAAACCGGCAGGCCGGGCATTGAAAATCACTGTATTTTATGATAACAACGTCTGCATCAGGATTGCCTTTTGTCCAGTCGTTCTGTCTGACATCAAGAATTTCGGATGTTTCGCCTGTTACAGCGGTTTCACCTGTTTCTGAAATGATTTCCTCTTCTCCGGCAATGCGAAACATGGCAAAAACTATAATTCCCATTACCACAATTAAGCCGCCCCAAAGTAAAATTCGCTTATTCATGTAGATGTACTTTTTTTTAACTCTGTACTCCCATATTATGAAATCTTATAATCCATTCAAATTAAAAATGAGGATCCCTCAGATTTCAACAATCCACTTTCAAAATAAGATAAAAGAACATGAAATATCTCTTATTGATATCATCCTGAAAAACACAACTTTGAGATAACCGTGCTAAAGCACATCGCTCTTCAGCACCATCAGCTTTTCTCTCGTCATCTCGTGCATGGAGTAAGGAATTCCTCCCATTCCTATACCGGATTCATCCCGTCCGCCAAACGGCATCCAGTCAACCCGGAATGCAGTGTGGTCATTAACCATCACAGCCGTTGCATTCAGTTTTTTTACGGCTTCGAGGGCAACATCCAGATCTTTGGTAAATACAGCTGCCTGAAAGTGAACATCCAGCTCATTTGCCTGTTGAATTGCTTTTTCACGATCGCTGTAGGAATAGACACAAACTACAGGACCGAAAATTTCTTCTGTTGAAACCCGAATATCAACTGGCGGATTCAGCAAAACGGTTGGCTGGTAGCAGGTATCTGAAATACGCTCACCTCCGCAAAGCACTTCTGCGCCCTGATCCTCCGCTTCAATCACCCACTCCTCGACCCGGTCAACTTCACCGGGTAAAATCAGCGGACCCACCTCTGTATCTTCATCAAGAGGATCCCCGACAGTTAAGTTTTCAGCCAGAGCTGCAAGCTCTCCGGCCAGTTTATCTGCTATATCTTCATGTACAAAAACCCGCTGAACGGAAACACACACCTGACCTGCATGATAAAATCCACCTTTAGACAACAACGGCAGCATCGACTCAAAATCGGCATCTTTTTCTACAATCACCGGTGCTGCTCCTCCGTGTTCAAGTGCACAACGGGTTCCGGGAGCCAGTTTAGACCGCAGGTACCAGCCCACTTTTGCTGAGCCAATAAATGTAAAGTAGTTCACTCTCTTATCCGTAACCAGCTTTTCTGCCTCTTCATTGCCGCAAATTAAGGTTTGAACCCATCCGTCAGGACATCCTGCCTCCTCTAATATATCCACAAAGGCAAGGCATGATAAAGGAGTGGTTAGTGCAGGCTTCACGATCACGGGACAGCCCGCCGCGAATGCAGTAACCGCCTGGTGGATGATCAAATTCAGCGGATGATTAAACGCACTCACAGCAGCAACCACACCAATAGGTTCCCGCATGGTGTAAGCCAACCTCTTTTCGGATGCTTCCGTCAATCCCATTGGAATTTGCTCACCTTTCAAATTTGCAATTTCAGCTGCAGCAACTTTCACCCCGTTTATTGCCCGCAATACCTCGACTCTGGAATCTTTAAAAGGTTTACCTCCTTCCCTTGCAGCAGTCCTGGTAAGCTCTTCAACTCTCTCTTCCATGATAGCCGCCGTTTTTTCCAATATGGACACTCTTCTGTGTGGCTGTATCCAAATAGATTGATCCTGAAAGAGTTCATATGCAGTTAAAAGGGCATTCTCTACATCTTCTGCATCCTGCATTGGCAGTTTTTCAATGGTACTAAGGTCGTAAGGTGATAAAATTTCTAACATGGTTCCTCTTTTATAAATTTTGGGATTTCTCTTTAATCAATACATTTAATATGGAGTGGTTGAGCGAATAGTCAACGGACAGGTCAATCAGATGAACACCTTTGGAATTCAAACACTCCGACAGCGTATTGCGGAACTCTTCATCACTCTCAGGCCTGTGGCCTTTGGCTCCGTAACTGTTGGCATACTGTACAAAGTCGGGATTCTTAAAATCAAGGCCATAATCATCAAACCCCATATCTTCCTGCTTCCACTTTATCATACCGTACGAACCATCGTTCAATACAATTACAACCAGGTCCAGGTTATTGCGTACGGCTGTTTCAAGTTCTTGTGAGTTCATCATAAAACCTCCGTCACCGCAAACAGATACAACCTTGCGATCGGGATGCAGCATCTTGACCATCAAAGCAGACGGCAGTCCGGCCCCCATGGATGCCAGCGCATTGTCGAGCAGCAGAGTGTTCGGGGAGTAACATTTGTAATTGCGGGCAAACCAAATTTTATACACGCCATTATCGAGCGTGATGATATCTTTATCATCCAGTTCGCTTCTCATAATATGTACAAGCCGCTGCGGCAGCATTGGGAACCGAGTGTCCTCAAAGTATTTGCTTAAATGGCCATCCACATCTTTTTTTATCTTGTTATAGAAGGTGCAGGCCCACTCGGCATCTTCGCTGATGTGTCTGCAGATATGGCGGATGGAGGTTTCAATGTCTCCAACTACATTCAGCTGCGGAAAATATACCGCATCCACCTCTGCGGGAAAGAAGTTCAGGTGAATCACTTTTTTACCGCCGTAGTGCATGAAGAAAGGTGGTTTTTCAACCGCATCGTGGCCAACATTAATAATCAGGTCGGATTTGTCAATAGCACGATGCAGAAAGTCGTGATCGGACAGTGCTGCTGTTCCCAGAAACCGCGGATGACGCTCATCAATCACTCCTTTGCCCATCTGCGTACAGAAGAAGTGGATCCCTGTCCGGTTAATAAATTCAGTAAGTGCCTCGCCCGTGTCTTTCCGGTTGGCTCCCGCACCAATCATCAAAAGTGGAAATTCCGCTTTCTCGATCATCTTCACAGCTTCCAGAATGGCTTCTTCATCGGCATCCGGCCGGCGATGTCCTACAACATCAAAAAGATGAGTGCTGGTATCTTCTATGGCAATATCTTCGGGAATTTCCAGATGGACAGCACCCGGACGTTCTTCCGTCGCCAATCGAAAACACTCCCGAACCAGCGACGGAATCGTATTGCCATTTACCACCTGCTTGGTAAACTTGGTGAGCGGCTGCAGCATATCCACTACATCAAGAATCTGGAACCGGGCTTGTTTACTGGTTTTGATTGGTTTTTGCCCTGTAATCAGCATCATCGGCATGGCACCGAGCTGTGCGTAGGCGCAGGGCGTAACCAGATTTGTTGCACCCGGACCCAGTGTAGCCATACAAACTCCCGGCTTACCGGTCAGACGCCCATAGGTTGCCGCCATAAAACCGGCACCCTGTTCATGCCGGGTAATAATTAATTTGATATCAGAATCTTTCAGTGAATTCAGAATATCCAGATTCTCTTCCCCGGGAACGGCAAAAATATATTCAACGCCCTCATTCTCAAGGGCTTTAACAAACAGGTCAGATGCTTTCATAAAATTGGGTTTAGTTAGCTTTGTTTAAAATATTTTCAATCAGATGCTGAAACATGGTTACACCTGTTTCGATAATATCATCCGGAAAATCATAATCATCATTATGCAGCTGCGGATGATCTTCACCGGCTCCCAGTCCAAACAGGGCCCCGTTGAATTGTGACGTAAACAGGCCGAAATCTTCAGACCAGGGAAACGCTGTGTCCATTTCAGTAATTGATTTTCCTGATTTGCCTGCAACCTCTTTAATAAAATCGACACAGCGGGAATCATTTTTTACAGCCTCAAACTCTTCTGTATAGCTGATATCAATCTTCAGGTGGTTGGCTTCCGCAATTTTCTTTGCCTGCTCTTCAGCCGCATTAGACAATATCTCCATCTCTTCATCGCGGTGCGTTCGCAGGGTAGCCATTACTTCTCCTTCACCTGCGGAGGTGCCAAATGCCGGTTTCCCTACCTGTATCTGAATTGGAGTAATCAGCGCTGCACGATGAAATTCCGTATGCATTTGAGGAATCATAAATAACGATTGAATAATTTGACTGGCAGCAAGAGCCGGATTCTCACCATTTTCCGGATGAGAAGCATGTGAAGTTCTGCCTTTCAGTTTGATAATGATTCCTTTTGAAGCAGATGCAAAAATTCCTTTCTTAACCAGGATTTGGCTTTTTGGAAAACCCGGCAGGTTGTGAAGAGCGTAGATATAATCAGGTTCCAGATCAGAAAATTTGCTGTCGTCCAGAATTTTACGGGCACCTTCACCGGTCTCTTCCGCCGGTTGATAGAGCAGGATCACGCGTCCAGTATCCGGCCGGGAGGCATGTAAATATTGAGCCATTCCTGAAATAATTGCCATATGCCCGTCATGGCCGCATTTGTGGCCATTCCCTTCAATCGTAGAGCGGTATTCCATCTCATTGACTTCCGGTATGGGAAGTGCATCCAGTTCACAGCGAAGCATCACAGTCGGGCCTGGTTTCTCTCCGTTGTAAATGGCTGCAATGCCATATCCGCCGATATTATCTGCCAGTACATCAGGCGGATAATCACTCAGATATTTTTTTACATATTCTGCCGTCTTCTCTTCCTTATGCGCTGTTTCAGGTATCCGGTGCAGTTCGTGGCGGAGTTTAATAAGTTTTTCGATTTCAACTTGTTTCGGTACTGTCATGATTAACTGGCAGGCGCTGTTTGTTTTTCTTTTATGATTCGCGGTATATGATGCGGAAGGCGGGTTAACAGTTCATAATTCATGCTGTTATTCATATCACTGAAAGAACTTATGCTAATTTCCAGATCACCTTGTTTGCCAACAAGCACAACTTCATCACCAACAGCTACGTCTTTCACATCTGTTACATCCAGCACCATCATGTTCATGTTAACGGCACCAACAACAGGTACACGCTTACCGTCAACCAGAACATGACCGTTGTTGCTTAGCGTTCGGCTAAATCCATACCCGTAACCAACCGGTACCGTTGCGATTTTACTCGGCCGGTTTGTCAGATAACTTTTCCCATAGCTCACATACTCGTTCTCAGGCACCCGGTTTACACTTAATATTTCACTTTTCCAGGTGAGGATTCGGTCAAGCGGATCGCCTTCAATATCATGCTTCATCTTGTACCGCATTTTGGTCTCATTATTGGGCCAGTAGCCATAACTTGAAATACCAATGCGAACCAGGTCGCCGGCCGTTTCAGGAAAATTAAACAAGGCGGCCGAACAGGCGCTGTGCTTGTAGACAGGTGAGAGATTTTTTTCATCAAACAAATCGCATAGCCTGTTAAATGTTTCGATCTGCCTCTCTATCCGTTTGAAGCTTGTATAGTCTTCAGCGCCGGCATAGTGAGTGCAAAGTCCTTCCAGTTTCAGGTAATTTTTATTGGATTCAAGCTGTTCAAAAACTTCAGGAAGCTGGTCAGCACAAAACCCGGTCCGGTGCATGCCGGTTTCAAGCTCCAGGTGAATCCGCGCCTTTTTTTCCATTTTCTTCGCTTGTTCAATGGTCGCTTTCAGGCGTTCGGGAGTAAATACAAAAAATGAGACATCATGACTGATGGCCCACTCCAGATAGTCGTCGTCTACCCAGCCCATAATCATCACTTCACACTCTTCATGTTTGGCTTTGTGAACCCGCATCGCTTCCGCCACACTAAAAACAGAAAAATGAGTAACTCCGCACTCCTCTATCGCAGGCAGCAGCTCCTCAATCCCATGCCCATAGGCATTTGCTTTAACAACCATGGAGAAACGAACTTCGGAATTAAGTCTCTGTTTGATGAAACGGATATTATTGTTAAGTGCTTTTTTGTCGAGCTCGATAAAAGAGGTATGAAGCATGAACAGTTTTGCGAATTTTGGATGAATTATAGAAATGCAAGTTAATAAAGGGTTTGTAAAGAATCTAATAACAGGCCTGATAAAAGGGTAACGTTTTTGTAGAGTTTTCAATAAAAACAGCTGACATACGCGGGTTTACAGTAAACGCCTTTGATGCAATTATGCCCATACGCGCTCAAATTGAAACGAAATCAGAAAGATTTTTTAAAAAACTAAATAATTTAATTAAAACTGATTCGTGAATGGGTTAAAACAATATTTTATTTAGATGATTTGCCTTATAATCTAAATTTTTTATGCAAAAGACATTATTCTGTTTGGCGTTTGCACCTTATAACAAGACTTTATTAAAACAAGGAAATGTCGCTCTTATTTGAAACTTTAGATACGAAATAAACGTATTGAATACCTCAGAAAGGTGGGAGAAAAAAACAAAATATATACCACTAATAAATTGAAATAAATAATTCGAATTTTAAAAATTATAACGAATCAAATAATGAAAACAATAACATCTATTATACTTTCGATATTTCTATTTGCAGCTCCTTTTCAAGCAGCAAATGCAGTTGCTATAGATAATAAACACTTTTCAGTTTCAGATGATATCTTTGAAGCTGTCAAAAATATTGACATCACAAGCCTGAATATTTTGCTATCAGAAGGTGCAGATGTTGATACAGTGAATCAGGATGGTGATACTCCATTAATGCTTGCATCCGAAATTGGTAACATGCGTATGCTGAATATATTACTTTTGCATGATCCGGATGTAAACATGAAAAATCAGAATGGCAAAACAGCCCTGATGATTGCTTCAGAAAACGGCCAGCTTTATGTCACTGACCGTCTGTTACAAGCAGGCGCCAAAACTTATTTAAAAAGCAATCGAGGCGAAACTGCCGTAGAACTCGCTGCAAAAAACGGGCATAAAGAGGTACTTGACCTTTTGAATGGTAAAGAGGTAACAGAATTTTCACGCTAAATCGTAAACATTTAATGTGTTAAATTAAATAGCAGTTAAACCCGTTTAATTAGCTCCGTGCAAAACACGGGGCTTTTTTTTGCTCTCATATTGTCGTTTGCGGTTGTTTGATTATTTTAGAGAATTAATAAAGCAACATAAGCCAAACATCATGAAATTTTCTTTTATCTCCTTTTTTATCCTGATTTTTCTGTTTTCTGCCAGTGCCTATGCGCAAGATTCCATCCCTGAAAAAACTTCAGGGATGCAAAAGTACGAGGGGTTTATAGACTTCTGGTATGATGAAAATGAGGGCAGGATCTGGCTTCAGATTGATAATCTCGGTGAAGAAATTCTCTATGTGAATTCACTTGCCGCAGGAATGGGTTCAAATGATATCGGGCTGGACCGGAGCCAGCTTGGTGATTCAAGAGTTGTTAGATTTGAACGTTTTGGGCCGAAAGTTCTGATGATTCAGCCCAATTATGATTTCAGAGCCAATACAGACAACAATCTTGAGAAAAAATCTGTGGATGAAGCATTTGCCAAATCGATCCTGTGGGGTTTTGAAGTGGATACTTCCGAAAATGGCTCGGTCTTGGTGGACGCCACCGATTTTTTGCTTCGTGATGCACACAATGTTACCCGGCGTTTAAGCTCATCCGGGCAAGGTAACTTTTCACCGGACATATCCAGGTCAGCCATTTATCCGGCAGGTACGTTTAATTTCCCTGAGAACTCTGAAATTGAGGCTATTCTGACATTAACAGGCAATGCTCCGGGCGGACAAGTCCGCTCCGTTACCCCTACTCCCGAATCCATTACGGTGCGACAGCACCACTCTTTTGTTAAACTGCCTGATGAAAATTACACTCCGCGTAAACTGGATCCAAGATCCGGGTTTTTTGGCATTTCTTACCAGGATTACAGTGCACCGATCGGAGGTGAATTCACAAAACAGTACATCGTTCGCCACCGGCTTGAAAAAAAGGATCCGGATGCAGCTATCAGTGAACCGGTTGAACCAATTGTCTACTACCTGGATAACGGTACACCGGAACCGGTACGTTCTGCACTTCTTGAGGGAGCAAAGTGGTGGACCGGGGCGTTTGAAGAGATCGGTTTCAAAGATGCATACAGGGTTGAAATCCTGCCTGATGATGCCCATCCGCTGGATGTTCGTTACAATGTCATCAACTGGGTACACAGAAGCACGCGCGGATGGTCATATGGCTCATCTGTGATTGATCCCCGAACTGGTGAAATCATCAAGGGGAATGTTCTGCTCGGCTCGCTCAGGGTCCGGCAGGATTATATGATTGCCGAAGGTCTTCTGGCTCCCTACGAAAACGGGGCAGTTCCCGATGACAATCCAATGCTTGAAATGGCTCTTGCCAGAATCCGGCAACTGTCTGCGCACGAAGTTGGCCATACACTTGGAATTGCCCACAATTTTGCGGCAAGTGTTAACAACAGGGCTTCGGTTATGGACTATCCGCACCCTAAAGTGGGAATCAATGCAGACGGAAGTTTTGACCTCTCCGATGCGTACGATACGGGAATCGGGGAATGGGACAAAAGAGTAATTTCATACGGATATCAGGATTTTCCCGATAATATTAATGAGAAATCCGCTCTGAATGAGATCATTGAGGAAACGCTTGAGACGGGGCTTCTCTACATTACAGACAGAGATGCGCGGCCTCAGGGTGGTGCTCATCCGGATGCGCATTTGTGGGATAACGGAACCAATGCGATTGATGAACTTGTGCATGTACTGGATGTAAGAAGACTTGCTTTGGAACGTTTTTCGGAAAACAATATCAGAACGGGGCGTTCAATGAGCGAACTTGAAGATGTATTTGTTCCCATATACCTCTTCCATCGTTATCAAACAGAAGCTGCGGTTAAGATCCTGGGTGGTGTTAATTATAACTATAGCGTCAGGGGAGATAACCAATCAGGCCCCCGAACTGTTTTTGCGGGTGCTCAGCGTCGCGCACTTGACGCATTGTTAATGACACTTTCACCTAATGAACTGGCGCTGCCGCAAACCATCGTGGATCTGATTCCACCCCGCGCAGCCGGGATTCCCAATACGAGAGAACTATTCCGAGGATATACCTCTCCTCTGCTTGATCCTGTAGCCATCGCAGAGGTTGCTGCTGATCTTACTGCTTCACTTATCTTTACACCGGAACGTGCAGCCCGGCTTCTGAATCAGCACGCACGAAACACATCAAATCCCGGACTGATAGAGGTGATCGACAAAGTAGTCGAATCCACTTTATGGATTCAGCAAGACGCAGGTTATGAAAGCAGCATTCAGAGATCCATAAACACAGCTGTGGTTCGAAATCTGTTAAAACTGGCTCATAACAGTGAGGCCTCACCCGATGTGCGCTCAATTGCAAGCTACAAACTTGACCTGATATCCCAAAGGTTAAACGAGGTAAGTGAAAATGAAAAACTGCCGGTTGTTAAAGCGCATTACAGATTCCTGAATACCATGATCGAAAACTACGAATCAAATCCTGAAAAATTTGAACTTCCCGGAGCTCCCTACACGCCACCCGGTTCACCGATTGGAAACGCATCAGATGGCTACCTGAACCATTGTAATTACTGACTAATCATTTAACACTTATGGATTTCTTTACACAATTCAATGATCTTGTTTTTGCAGGCAATGAGCTATGGCGAATCGCTGTGCTTTTTATTATCATCACACTCTCTTTTTTTGGCGGAAAAATTCTGAAGTTTCTCCTTTTACGTATTGCACCACGTCTTAAAGATAAAGGACAAATCATTTTATCCGTCTCCGCTGAAGCTACTTCCAGAGCGATCACATTTTTGGCTTTTACTTTTGGATTGCGAATCGCAATTTCTTTCTTGATTATACCTGATGGAATTGAGGGGCTGATAGTAACAATCGTTCGTATGCTTGTGGTTCTATCAATCGGATATTTTGTCTACAGACAGGTGGATGTAATTGATGCATGGCTTCAGCGATTTTCGAGAGAGGATAAAGCACAGGTCGATGACATGCTTATCCCGATGGTAGGTAAATCACTTCGGGTAACTGTTACCATATTGATTATCCTCCAGGTAGCCCAAACCCTGAGCGACAAACCAATTACCAGTATCCTGGCGGGTATCGGCATTGGCGGACTGGCTCTCGGCCTCGCAGCCCAGGATTCGATTCGCAATTTTTTCGGTTCTCTTATGATCTTTGCTGATAAGCCGTTTAACGTGGGTGAACTCATAAATCTGGACGGCAAACTGGGATCTATTTTAGAAGTCGGGGTACGGACTACAAAAATCCGAACTCTCGAGGGACATTTCCTGACCGTGCCGAATGGTCAATTGGCCAATGAGACGATTCACAACATCGGAAAGCGGCCATTCATACGCCGCGTCATGAATATAACAATCACCTACGATACCCCTCCCGAAAAAGTAGACCGGGCACTCGATCTTCTGAAAGAGATTTTCGACAACCACGAGGGTATGAATGAAGATTTCCCTCCCCGGATCTTTTTTAATGAACTGAATGCTGACTCTTTAAACCTGGTGGTCTACTATTGGTTCCATCCGCCTAACTTCTGGCAATACATGGAATTCAGTGAAAAGGTAAATCGTGAAATTTTCAGCAGGTTTAATGAAGAGGGAATCGATTTTGCCTTCCCGTCTCAAACTGTCTATTTGGCCGGGGATAAAAAACGTCCCATAAATTTTGGTGGATCGACAGACGATGGAAAGGCCTTCCCGACTGACGAGTAGATCTGATTCAAAACCCGGCCCTGCCCGGATCACTCGTCTGTCGAGTTGAACCAGGGCCTGCCCGTCGGGTCGCAATGGTGAA
>CAZFAJ010000005.1:0-65701 GCA_964517005.1 uncultured Balneolaceae bacterium
TTGCCCATAGCTGCTGACGCTGACATCCCGGCCGCTGTTGGAAAGGGAGAAGCCCCGGAGGATCGAGACCAGAAAAACACTGGCACCTGGAATGCTTATATCTTTAAAGCGCATCTTCTTCCGTCCAATGCAGCAGAGACAATTCCCCCGGCATATCCCGCTTCCTCACCACATGGATACAAACCCTGAATCCGGATATGCTGAAGCGTGTCGTTATCCCGCGGAATCCGTACCGGAGATGAGGTTCTTGTTTCCGGTGCGTGCACAACGGCGTCATTTGTCATGTACCCGTGCATTGACTTATCAAATTCTTTGAATCCAAGCTGAAGAGTTTCACAGATCTTTTCCGGTAAGACAGATTTCAGGTTTACTGATGTGATGCCGGGTGAGTAGGATGTTTTCGGTAAACCTGCAGAGATTTTTCCTTCAACAAAATCAACCACTCTTTGGGCAGGAGCAGTATGTGTTTTACCAGCCTGCAGCCAGCACTCTCTTTCAATGGATTTCTGAAACTCCATAGCTGCAAGTGGTCCGAATTCGGCAAACTCTTTGAAATCTTCAGCACACAATTCTACAACAATCCCGGAATTGGCAGTAGACCGGGCTCTTCGTGAAGATGACCAGCCGTTGGTAACAATCTCTTCCTGTTTCGTTGCGCAGGGTGCGATTACGCCACCCGGACACATACAAAATGAGTAAACACCCCGGCCTCTCACTTGCTTTACAATACTGTAGGCAGCGGGGGGAAGCCATCGGCTGCGGTTCCTGGTGCCATACTGAATTCGATCAATCAGAGACTGCTCATGTTCAATCCGCACACCAACAGCCATTGACTTTAATTCTATCTCTATCTTTTTTTGATGCAGCAGCTCAAAAATATCTCTTGCTGAGTGACCTGTTGCCAGTATTACATTATCCGCTTTAAATTGATCACCTTGCAATGTTTTTACCCCGGCAATCTGATCACCATTCAACAAAAAATCGGTTACACGCGAATTGAAGTGAATTTCACCACCCCGTTCCAGAATATAATTTCGAATATTGGATATAATTTCAGGTAATTTATTGGTACCGATATGAGGATGAGCGTCAATAAGGATTTGCCGGGTAGCACCAAAGCTAACCATAAGTTCCAGGATGTGCCGCACGTCACCACGTTTTTTTGCCCTCGTATAGAGTTTTCCATCAGAATAGGTTCCGGCACCACCCTCACCAAAACAGTAGTTGGAATCTTCATTTACAATGTGATTGACGTTTATATTTTTCGGTCAGTGATGCGGTTCCTGACATCTTTTCCTCTCTCGATTATGACCGGTTTCTTGCTATTTTCAATTATTGTGAGGGCGGCAAAGAGGCCGGCGGGCCCGGCACCAATAATGAGGATCTCTTCTGCGCCTTGAACATTTGAATAATCAGGAGGATGAATAGTTTCCTCAACGAAACCCTCATGAACATAAACCCTTACCTTCAGGTTCATCATCACATTTTGTTGGCGGGCATCCACAGAGCGGCGTAAAATTTCAACATGCCTGATATCAGAAACCGACAGCCCGGATTTTTTTGAAATGGATTCTTTTAGTAGTTTAGGACTTCCTGCAGTTTCAGGTGAAACTCTCAATTGTAATTCTCGTTGCATAGTGACATTTTAAATAAAAGAAGGGAACAATTATGTTAATATGATTTTGATTCAAATTTAATTCTTTTCTCAATCATAAAATAAACGTTTACCTATGGGATTGCTCGAATTTTTACTTCTTCTTGTCATTGCCGGAATTTGCGGATCTATTGGACAATCGATAGCAGGATTCAGCCGCGGAGGTTGTCTTGTTTCGATTGTAGTGGGTTTTATAGGGGCACTACTTGGATCCTGGCTGAGCGCCAAGCTTCAGTTACCCGAATTATTTACAGTCAATGTCGGGGGGAGTCCGTTTCCGGTTATCTGGTCAATTATCGGGTCTGTTATCTTTGTGGTGATTGTGGGTTTATTTACCAAACAGAGATAAATACAAAAGAAGGGAAAAGACTACTATTTTTTTGATGAATCAGAAGGATTATTTCTGAGGATATTTTTCAATTTTGACTCTGTTTCTTCCGGCTCATTGATTTCTATCTTTTCATATCCCGGTTTTGCATTCGCTTTCTGATCGTTGAGAGCTGAATCCTGGTCCAGTTCCCGGTCGAGATCCTTTAATTTCTGTTCAGATATTTGCATCATCAACCTTGATCTGAGTGAAAGAGCTCTCTCTTTATCTGCTTTTTTTATTAAAAATGTCAGGCAGTTGCCTTCAATTGTAAGTGGTTTTTCAGTGTGGGGAAGCTGGTTTAAAAATATTTTAAACCGGTGTCTGAACCATTTCTTTTCAACTTCAATGGAATCAATCATTGTAAAGGGAAGTTTTACATTTTTCACATTGGATTGCAGCATCCCAAACAACTCATCCTGCACCTGGTATTCGATGATTAAGGTTTCATCTTTCAAACGAACCAAACCACTGATTTCTGCAAGGCCACCGTATATATCACTTTGCCGAACCGGAAGAACCATTGAAGTTAATTTTTGGGTTTATAATTAAAACAATTCTAAATGTACCAAACAGTGGTGGTAAAATCTAAATTATATCCGAAACTTCACAATCTTCTGAATATTGTAAATTCAGGGTTTAAAAAAGAATTTTTTGAATTAGGGGCAGAGGCAGGTTTATGTGTAAAACAATCAAAGACGACACATAAACATTTAAAAAAAATAAACTCTGCATACAATGAAAACATTAAAACCCCTCATAAGTTTACTTACCGTTGTAACTTTAATGATTGCCGGATGTGATATTACAGGATCCGATTCAGATGGATCTTCTTCTGTTGAACTTCAGATGAAAGCCCAAACCTCATCTCAGGCAAAGATGACGGCTTCATCAACAGAAGGCACCTCTGCTAATACGGTAGTGATCCAGGAAGTGAAATTGTTTATCGATGAAATTGAGATTGAAAGTGCAACTGAAGACTCACTCGATTTCGAACGGGAGTCATTTATCATTAACCTGCCACTTGACGGGAGTCCGTTAGTTCTTACTGAAACTGAAATTCCAGCGGGATTTTACGATGAGTTTGAACTCGAAATAGAAAAACCCGATTCAGATGTAAATATTACAGATCCTGATTTCCGTGATGAAACCGGAAGTTATTCCGTCGTTGTAAAAGGACTGTATAATGATGAACCATTTACGTACCGGTCTGATGAGGATTTTGAATTAGAACTCGATTTAAACCCGCCGCTTGATATTTCGGATTCCGAAAATGCACTGTTGGTAATATCAGTGGATGTTTCGAGCTGGTTCCGGGGATTTGATGGCACAGATTTGAACCCAAAGGATTTTGCCAATCGTGAAATCATTAATGAAAATATCGAAGACTCATTTGAAGCATTTGAAGATGAAAATGATGATGATGATGATGATGATGATGACGACGATGATGACGACGATGATGATGATGACAATTAATTAATTAAATAAGACGGCACTCTGTACCCCAAAAGGTCTGTTGCGGTTTTGCAGCAGGCCTTTTTTATTGAAAAATTAAGCTTTGCCAGAAACCCCGAACTGTAGACATGTTTGTTGAATTTAAGTACTGGCTGGAACCCACCCCTCGCTATCCGCTGAACGCGGATTAGCGGGTCCCCTCCCGGGAGGGGAGTTATCTGGCCTTGAAACCGATGAACTCACATTCACACATTCCGAGGATGGATTTTACCGTTGGCCGCAATCCCAGTCCCGGAAGAGAACACACCGGATAGCGTTGATAAAAATCCTGCATGCTCCCATTGGATTCAGGTTTCCCGGTTTTCGCAGAATTACCGCCGATGGGTATTTTGGATTCACCTCATCTTCACCCGGCTAAAGCCGCGTGCAATGGATGTCTTTGAGAGCAAATTGGTGATCATTGGCAATGTTCACAATTCCGGATTCCGATGTCGAATTCTTTCTGATGAGCCGGCATGTTTGTAGAATTTAAGTCGTGGCTGGAACCCACCCCTCGCTATCCGCTGAACGCGGATCAGCGGGTCCCCTCCACTGAGGGGAGTTATCTGGCCCGGAAATCGATGAACTCACATTCACACATTTCGAGGCGGGATTTCATCATCGTCCGCAAACCATAATGAGGGATGCCGAGGAAAATCCCGGAAGAGAACACGCCGGGTAGCGTTGAGAAAATCTGTCCGTTTGTTGTTCTCGGGATTTTACTACGTGGGAATCGCTGCACTCGGTGCGCTCCGCTTTTTACCCCGACAGACTCACTATCTTGTCTTTGGTTATTTATTGTCGGGATTTCGCTGCGCTCTTTATCCCGACAAAATGTCTATCCTGCCTTTGGTTTATTTTATTACTGTCGGGATTTCGCTGCGCTCAACTTCGCTCAACTTCGCTCAATACTTCTCGAACCATCCAATAATATATCCAACCTTCCGGATTAAATTACTCGGGCGGGAGGCGATGCTGTGGCTTGCATCCGGTATTCTGACAAGAGCCGCATCGATCCCGCGTAGTTTCAGTGCCTGGTAGTACTGTTCCGATTCGCTCATTGGCGTCCGGTAATCGGCTTCACCTGTAAGAAGCATTGCAGGTGTGGATACGTTGCCAACAAGAGAGATAGGCGAAAATTTATGATACTGCTCCGGATCATCCCAGGGCATCTCTGTAAACCAGTATTTGCTGAAAAAAGGATAGGCATCAGCCGTGAGTGCAAAACTATACCAGTTGATGACCGGTTTAGCCACAACTGCAGCAGTAAAGCGGTCTGTCTTTCCGATCGCCCAGGAAGTTAATACACCGCCGCCGCTGCCACCGGTAATGTAGAGACGATCTTCATCAATGTATCCCTGATCAAGCATATAATCGACACCGCTCATCAAATCGTCATGATCTTCACTGGGATAATTGTGATTGATGTAAGCAGCAAACTCAGTGCCGTAACTGGTGCTTCCCCTGGGATTGGTATAGAGAACCACATATCCTTCTGAGGCCATTAGCTGCAATTCAGGGGAGAATCTTGAACCGTAATTGGCATACGGCCCGCCATGTATTTCAAGAATAAGCGGATATTTCTTATCCCGGTCAAAGTCGGGAGGTGTGATTACCCATCCATGAATATCTTCACCGTCATGTGAAGATCTGTACCACACCTCTTCAACCCCCCCGGTTTTTTTGGCTTTGAAAAAATTCTCATTCAGATTTGTGATCTGGGTGATGGCCCGCCGTGTAGGAAAATGGCCTGTTGAAAGCTCAGAAGGACGATCAGTCGTCACTTTTGTGAATACAAATTGTCCGTTTTGAGCAATACTGTATGAGCCGCCGCCATAGGGACGTCCAATTGTTGTGCTTCCCAGATCAGTTGCCACGAGTGTTACCTCACCGTTCAGCCTGATATTGCCAATTTTTGTGGTACCCTGGTCATCATATTGGAAAAAGAGACTTTGGTTATTGGCCGCCCATGTGTGAGAGCCGATGTCATAATCAAACCCGGCTGAGATCTCCCGCTTGTTGGATCCGTCTCTGTTCAAGATATGCAGGCCGGTGCGCTGATATCCCACAAAACGATCTTCAAAACCAGTGAACGCAATCATCTCACCGTCAGGCGAAATTTTCGGGTTGTTATGTGGCCCGCGGCCATCGGTAAGTTTATCTAAGTCGCCGGTTTCAATAGTCAACTCAAATATATGAGTATTATTGGGGTCAAGGTCGGCATCATCAGATCTGTTGGCGGACAAAATGATCGATTCGCCATCGGGCGCCCAGCTGAATGAATTGTGGTTAAAATCACCACTTGTAACCTGGCGTGGCGCTCCTCCTTCCGCTGAAATCAGGAAAATATGTGTATGAGACGGTTCCAGAAACCCGGCCCCGTCCGCTCTGTATCGAACATGATCAATAACTTTTGGTGAATCAGCCCACTTTGCACCATTTGGAGGAGAGGGAATATTGGCTATTTTGGGCTTATCAGCAGGCACGCTCATTGTAAATGCAATCTGCTCTCCATCCGGAGACCAGGCCAGGTTCGATGGACTTTTTGAGACATTAGTGATGGATGTCGAATTACCGGAATCCATCCATCTTACAAAAATCTGGGTCGAACCCTCTTCAGATGATGTGTAAGCGAGTTTTTCTCCGTCAGGCGACCAGGCAAGATTGCCGATAGAATTCAGGCCGGATGTAATGGCCTGGTGATTATCACCGGTAAATGAGATTTGCCACAAATTGGTATAACGGCGGTCTTCCATAACATCAAATTGATTTCGAAGATAGACGATTGTGCTGCCATCGGGAGATATCTCCGGTGATCCTGCCATTTGAAGATCAAAAATATCCATATAGGAAAAATGGTCATCCTGAGCCTGCAAGGTTGCTGAGCTCAGAAGAAGAAAAAGAAGTGATAGATAAAGGTATAAGGCTCGTTTCATAAATCCTGTTTTGTATTGGTTCGGGGTCTGTTTATGAATCACAGTTTAAGAAAAGGATTCCAAAGTTCAGAATTTTTATGAGAATGTTGCTTTCTTTTACAACTTTATATTTCATTCTTCTTTGGTAATAATGACAAATATAACATGATATATATTGTGATGGGTGTTTCAGGGGCCGGGAAAACCAGGGTCGGGAAAATTCTCGCCGAAGAGTTGTCGCTGCCGTTTTACGATGCGGATGATTTTCACCCGCAGTTTAACGTAGAAAAAATGAAATCCGGAAAACCGCTGGATGATTATGACCGAAAACCGTGGCTTGAAGATCTTGCAAATAAGATTGTACAATGGCAGAACGAAGGTGGCGCTGTACTGGCTTGTTCAGCACTGAAAAAATCATACAGACAGTTATTGAAAAGTAAAGCGGAATCAGGTGTTCAATTTATCTACCTGAAAGGAAGGCCTGATATGATCGGTAAAAGGCTTCGAAAGCGCGAAGGGCACTATATGCCTCCGGACCTGCTGGATTCCCAATTTGAAGCACTGGAAGAACCTGAACAAGCAGTTGTTGTCTCTGTTGATAAAAAGCCGGAGCAGATTGTTGATGAAATAGTAAAACGTATTTCCGGCTGAAACTGGTTCAGGCCTCTGTCACGAATCAAAACCCGTAAAAAAATGAATTCGCAATTCTGAACCTAACCTTTTACATTCGATTAACCTGATAAAATCAATTTATGCTCAGTAAAAAGAAATCACAAATTGGAGTATACGGTCTTGGGGTCATGGGAAGAAATCTGGCTCTTAACCTGGAGAGGAATGGTTTTAAAGTCTCGGTCTACAACCGTACTACAGAAGGAGAAGAGCATGTAACTATTGATTTCCTGCAAAATGAGGGATGGAATAAAAATATAACCGGGTTTGAGGCTATTGAAGATTTTACCGGATCACTTGCAGATCCGGGAATTATTCTTATAATGGTGCCCGCAGGTAAAGCCGTTGACGAAGTAACCGGAAAACTGCAGCCGATTTTGAATGAGGGCGCAATCATTATTGACGGAGGAAATTCAAATTTTGAAGATACAGAACGCCGTGTAAGTGAGATGGCGAACGAGGGAATCCGGTTCATAGGAATGGGGGTATCCGGCGGAGAAGAGGGAGCACTCAACGGTCCGTCCCTGATGCCGGGAGGAAATCCGGAAGCATGGGGCGATGTGAAACCTTTCTTGATGAAAATTGCTGCCAAAAATCCGGCGGGTGAACCTTGCTGTGAATGGGTGGGAGAAGGCGGTGCCGGACATTTTGTAAAAATGGTGCACAACGGCATTGAGTATGCCGATATGCAGCTGCTTGCCGAAAGCTATCATGTTATGAGAGATCTTGCGGGCCTCGGTTATGATGAAATGGCAGCTGTTTACGAGGAGTGGAACCGTGGACTTCTGAATAGTTATCTCATTGAAATTACGGCTGATATCATGAGTTCAAATGATACGGATGGCCGGCCGCTGCTTGAAAAGATTCTGGATGTTGCGGGTCAGAAGGGGACAGGTAAATGGACGTCTGTCCATGCTCTTGAAATTGGGGTTCCTCTTCCTGCAACCACGTCTGCGGTGATCAGCCGCTTTGTTTCCGGGTATCTTGCCATCCGAAGCGATGCACACGATCGTTTTAAGATGTCATTTCCGGATAACCTGCCGGAAACTGAAGCTCTGCTTGAAAATCTGAAACATGCGATCATTTCCTCGCGCATTATGTCACTCACTGAAGGGTTTTTTCTGATTAAAGAGGCTTCTCTTCAAAGAGGTTGGGAAATTAATCTCTCTTCGGTTTCAAAAATCTGGCAGGGCGGATGCATCATCCGTTCTGAAATGCTTAAGGAGGCCGAATCATCCTTTCTGAAAGAAGAGGAGTTGGGTTTATTGATGATGGCACCGTTTTTTGCCGGACAGATTTCAGATTCTGTGCAGGGTTTGAGAAACACAATTTCGATGGCAGTAAAACATGGACTGCCTGTTCCGGGGATGTCCGCTGCACTTGCCTGTTTTGATTCACTGCGATGCGGAAAATTGCCCCTGAACCTGACCCAGGCACAGCGGGATTATTTTGGCGCTCATACCTATGAGAGGGTTGACAAAAAGCGCGGTGAATTCTTTCATACAGACTGGAATAACCGAAATGATGATATTAACTAATTTAAAAAAGCACTGCCTATCAACTGTGCTGCTTTAGCTAACTGACATTTTATGGGTGCATTACAATTACTGATTGTTACATTTTTTGGTGTAGTTCTGCTGCTGCTGCTTGTAACCCGGTTAAAACTGAACGCTTTTATTGCATTGCTCATAACGAGTATGTTTATAGGTATCGGTGCCGGTATGCCAGTGGATGTTATTCTTGAGAGTATGCAGGAGGGGATGGGCGGAACGCTCGGTTTTGTAGCTACAGTAGTAGGCCTGGGTGCCATTTTTGGACAGATTCTGGAACATTCGGGCGGTGCTTCGGCTCTGGCAAAATATCTGCTGAATAAATTCGGTGACGAAAACGCCTCCTGGGCAATGATGATCACAGGTTTTTTAGTAGCCATCCCTGTTTTTTTTGATGTTGGTTTTATTATTCTCGTTCCGCTGGTTTACGCTCTTGCCAGGAAAACAGGTAAGTCACTTCTCTACTATGGTATTCCGCTTCTCACCGGTCTTGCTGTTACTCACAGTTTTATTCCCCCGACTCCGGGACCTATCGCTGTAGCAGAAATTGTGAATGCAGACCTGGGCTGGGTGATTCTGTTTGGAGTGATTATCGGCATCCCCACAGCGATTATAGCAGGCCCGCTCTTTGGGCGGTATATCAGTAAAAAAATATATGTTGGTATTCCCGACTATATGGAATGGGAAGAATCGGGAATTTCCGATGACTCTGAACTGCCATCATTCGGATTGATTGCCTCCATTATTGCGATTCCGCTTGTCTTGATTCTCTTTAATACTCTTACCAACCTGTTGGTAGATCAGCAAATTATTGAAGCGGGTATCCATACTGATGTGATGAGATTTTTGGGCCATCCTTTTGTTGCCTTAACAATTGCTGTTTTAATGGCTCTCTACTGGCTCGGCAGCAAAAGGGGGACTACCCGGGAACAGCTTTCTGAGCTGAGTATTAAAGCTATGCAGCCGGCCGGGATTATCATTTTGATTACAGGTGCAGGCGGTGTGCTTAAACAAGTTCTTATTGACAGCGGAGTTGGAGATTTACTGGCGGTGACAATGTCTGACATGGGGTTCCCCGTGATTGTGCTGGCATACCTGATAGCATGTGCGGTTCGGGTAACGCAGGGTTCTGCCACAGTTGCCATGATTACAGCGGCGGGTATTTCAGCACCGGTGATAGAACAGTTTTCACTTTCGGAGCCTCAAATTGCACTGGTTGTGCTTGCAATTGCTTCCGGTGCCACTATATTGTCTCACGTAAATGACAGTGGTTTCTGGCTGGTGAACAGATACCTGGGGCTGTCCGAAAAGGAGACGCTGCAATCATGGACGGTCATGGAGACAATAATATCCGTAACCGGATTTCTGCTTGCCGCCGGGTTGAGCCTGTTTGTTTAACAAAGATTAGTCTCTGATTTCGGAGATAAGTTTTTTTAAATCCTCATGTTCCGGTTCTGCATTCAAGCCTCTTTCAGCATACTCTAATGCTTTTTGGTGAACTCCCGATTTCTGTAGAATCCAGGCAATATTGAACCAGGCGTCTGCAAAGTCAGCATCCAGATTTATCGCTGTTTCATAGCATTTTGCCGCTTCAATATGCCTGTTTTGACGAAGATGACAATTACCGAGATTAAAATATGAAAGAGCATCATCCGGATTGATTTTTGTCAAATAACGGAAAAGCTCAACAGCCTTTTCAGGTTCGCCTGAAATTTCATACTGGCCGGCAAGATTATTGAGCGACGGAATGTGATCAGCTTTCAGTTCCAATGCCTGCAAGTAGTGATCAATAGCCCGGTCAGGCATATTTTTTTCACTAAAGGAGTTGCCGAGATTAAAGTGATATGCTTCTTTGTTTGGATTGAGTTCCAGAGCCTTTTGCAGCGCAAAAATTGATTGATCGTATTCGCCAATCAGGTAGTATCCTACACCCAATTCATTCCAGGTATGATCGTCGTCCGGTTTATTTTTCAGCTCTTCTTTAATCCGGCTGATTTCGTTCGTAATCTTTTCCATAAGTTTAATAATATCCGGTGTCAAAAATGATATCCAATCTGAACCTCAAAACGAACAGAGTGCTCGTTGCTTGTCGATACGATAGCTTTTACGGGACCGGCAATTGTTAACAAACCTGCGGCTGCACTAAAACCGTATTGATTCTCTTCGGTAAGTTTCATATTCCACTTATCGGGCGTGCGTCCATAGTAGAGATTGCCCTCTAAAAATTTGTTTTTTAGTGGTTCAATCTGTAATCCTCCGGTAATCATCTGTAGATTACGGGAGGTAAGCTCATACCTTTCGAATCCGCCGAACCGCAGATATCCCAATTTAGAATCATAGCGGTTCAGGCCAAACCAGTAGTTCCACGGTAACTCATCACCGGTGGTTCTGCCGGAATAAAAACTGCTTCTTAAAGAGAGGGTCGGTGATACTGGCAGGTATCCTTCCCAAAAAAGGCGAATCATGCTGAAGTTTTCCGGACTCAGAATGGCATCGCCGCTGAAAACACCTTCAAGAAGTAAATTTTGTCCGCGGCGGGTAAATGCCTTCCGGTCAAAACTATTCAACCAAAACAGGGCGTTCAGGGCATGATTGCTCTTACTGGAAAAAGGCAGTAATTCGCGATTTACTTCATTTGTAAAGAAAACAAAATCTTTTCTGATTCCGGCCTCAAACAAGAAAGTGTTATTAAAATAGTTTCCCACAGATATCTCTGTGCGAATAATGTTATTGGTAAAATTTGACCGCTGACTAAAATCTTCAAAATATCGAACATCTTCCGATAAGAAAGCCGCCCTCAATCTTGCTCCAAATCTTGATACCTGTCCGCCAAACGTAAGATAATCCACAACAGCATTCAGTTCACTGCCCAATCGTAAATTCAGTTGAAGCACAGAATTTCTGTAAAGGAGGTTTCTGAAAGTAGATTCCAGATTTACCGATGCGGTTGTTTTCGTTTCAATTCTTGCACCGATTCTGAATACATCTTCCTGATTTTCATCAACATTTATTTGAAGATTGTAAAAATATGAGGTGTCGGGTACGATTCGATAGGTTACGAGATCAAAGAGCTGTGTGCTGTAAAGCCGGTTTATCCGTTCTTCAATAATAGCCGGTGTAACAAACATACCCGGATCAATTTCTATCTCATTCAGGATAAATTCGGTACTGAGTGCACTGTTTCCAATCACTTCCACACGGTTAACCGGAAGACCTGCTTCACCTGAAAAAGATGTACGCAGATTGTCGCCGGCCTGTTTGTTTGCTATCTCCTTAAAAAGCTCCATGTGCTTTCGCGCCTCCACCTCTCCGATGGGTATAAACTGATCTGCCACATCAAAGTCAGCCATGGAATAGTTCATTATTTTATCAGGAACAATCAGAAGATCAGCCAGTTCGCCCTGAGCATCCATCTGTTCATTAATACGAAAACTGATGGTCTGTGTAAAAATATCTGTTAGTGTGTTTAAGCTGTCCATCGGCTGAAGCGGGGCGGCAACATTTACGGCAATGATATAATCGGCTCCCATATCAACGGCTTCCTGAACCGGCAGGTTTTGAGAAAGGCCGCCGTCAATCAGGTGTTTTCCATCTACAGTATGAGGTGTCATTAGTGAGGGGATGGAAACACTTGCGCGCAAGGCATCAGGCAGGTAGCCGGAACGCATAACAACCGGATCACCGGTTTCCAGATCGGTTGCAACAGCGGCAAAGGGTATTGGAAACAAATCAAATGAATTTGTGCCGTGAGCAGGCCAGGTAAGATTTGAAAATAGCATGTATAAATTTTGCCCCTTGATGATTCCCGCAGGTAAATCAATCCCTTTCTTCTTGATGGGAAATGAAATAATTGATTGATTGCTGAACTCTTTCTGGTAAACAGAGGAGAATCGAAAACTGGGTTTTTCTGTAAAGAGAGAAAGAAAATCGCTTGAAATAACCAGCTCTGTGAGTTGTTCCGTTGAGTAACCGATGGAATAGAGCCCGCCGACCACACTTCCCATGCTTGTACCTGTGATGTAGTCTATTCGCACACCCGTTTCCTCCAGTACATTTAAAATACCAATGTGAGCAATACCCTTGGCGCCGCCTCCACTCAATACAAGCCCCACCTTTGGATTATCAGGGATTTCAGAATTGGGTTTGGAGGCCGTTTGTGCATTCAGAATACCCGGAATCAGAAAAATCACAAGCAGTGAGAACAGGATTGTGCGCATCAGCAGATAAAGAATTATGGGAAATCTGTGTATTGACAGATTCAATATTTACTCAGCTGGCAAGATAAGAAAAAAAGGTTGGATTTTTATCCCGTAAATGCGTCTTGGAGCGCATTCTCCAGTTTATCTTTTGTAAGCGGCTTCTCAATGAAAGCCTCGTACTTTGTGGCTTTGGCTCTCTCTTTAGTAAAACTTTCAGAATTACCGGTTACATAAATCACCTTCACTTTCGATTTTTTTCGGATTCGTTGCATAGCTTCGATTCCGTCTATATTATTACCAAGACGAATATCCATAATGATAAGATCAACTCCTTTGAGTTTAAGAGCCGAATTGACGGCTGATTCTCCATCAGAAGCTGTGGCCAGAACCGTGTGTCCAAGGTTATTGATCAGCCTCTCCATTATGATTTGCTGAATGCCATCATCTTCTACGAGTAATATTTTTTTGGGTGTAATAGCCACTCTACCGTTGTCCCATATTTAGAGTTACCGACAAAGAATATGTAAATATTGTTTCTATAAAGGAGATTTTACCTGTAAAAATGTTACAAAATATTTTCATCTGCTAAATGATTTATTTACGAAATGTATAACCTTTCTTACCAAGAATTTTTTTTACTTTTTCTGTATGAGAGCCCTGTAAAATTATTGATTTCCGCTCAACATGTCCACCGGCGCCGCAAGAAGATTTTAATTCTTTAGCCAAATCTTCAATTACCTGCGGATTATGGCCGATTTCTGATATCACCGTGAGGGGATTTCCGGTACCGGGATTTCTTTTTTCTTTTATTTTAATATTCATCATCCTTAAAGTAAGAGAACTGTGAAATAATACAAATCAAAAAAGATAAGTTTTGAGATGAATACTTTGGGAAAAAGTTTCCGGAAGAAAATAATCTATTTAACTTATGTTCGTTTAATAATATTGTTTATGTGAAGTCTAAAAATGGTTACATTTATATTTATGTAAATATAGAAATTCAAACCGGAGAAATTGGTGCAAAAAATTGAGATGGAAATACTCGGGCTCTCAACAAGTCCGAGCAGCGGCGGCGCTTATGCCCTTATTTTGAATGAAAAAAATGGAAACAGGCGGCTCCCGATCATTATCGGAACATTTGAGGCTCAGGCAATTGCACTCGAGCTGGAAAGCATAAAGCCGCCGAGGCCAATGACACATGATCTAATGAAGAATATTGTACTGAGCTTTAACTCATCTGTGCAACAAATATTTATCAATGAACTCAGTGAAGGTACTTTCTTTGCCCAGATTCTGTATCAGCGGGATGATAACCGGGTAGAACTCGACGCGCGGCCCAGCGATGCAATAGCTGTGGCGATTCGCTTTGGTGCTCCTATATATGTACACCCGGATGTGCTCGACGAAGCCGGAATTGTTTCCGAGGAAACGGCCAGGGAGAGTGCAGATCAGCCTGCGACCGGCAAACCAGCTCAGCAAAAATCCGAAATGAGCAAGCTTGAACAGCTTGAGCAAGATTTGCAGCTTGCAATTAAAACCGAAAACTACGAGAAAGCGGCTAAAATCCGTGATCAGATACAAAAATTAAAAGGATAACGTGAACTGCTGCAGTACGATCCCTTTTGAGCAACTTCCATTCAGCAAGCTGTTCAATGATTACATAAAGAAAACAAACTCATTAAGCCAATTTTTTGAAACCCATCCTTTTTCCAAAGAGCAGAGAGACTCGTATCTGGATTATTATAATTTCAGGGGCAACAGGGAAACATCAGTCGAATTGCTGAAGAGTTTCAATAAGCAATTTGACGCAACCGATCAGACTCTTCAGCAAATTGAAAAGCTGAGAGATGAAAACAGTATGGCTGTGGTAACGGGTCAGCAACTCACTCTCTATGGAGGCCCGCTTTTTACCGTATATAAAATTGCTTCTGCTATTATCCAGGCCCGGGATCTGCAAAATGAATATGAAAGGAGCGTAATTCCTGTATTCTGGCTTGCGGATGAAGATCATGATTATGAAGAAGCAGCCACCATCGGTATCCTGGACAGGGATGACTGGCATTCAGTCGCCTATCAACTGAATGGGAAAAATGAGTCTCCGGTAGGCCGTCTTGAACTGGATGATTCGTTCAAAAAATTCCGCGAAAACATTAGGGATTTCCTGTTCGAAACCGATTTCACCCGGGAACTGACAAACCTGCTGGATACCTGTTACAGGCCGGGATCAACTTTCAGGGAATCGTTCGGAACCCTGGTTTTGAAACTGTTTGGAAAACACGGGCTGATACTGGCAGGAAGTGATGATCCGGGTATTAAGGAGCTTGGCATTGAAATTTTGACAAAATCCGTATCTCTTAAAAATGATGTCTACCAGTCGGTTTTGGATACAAGTGAAGCCCTGATAAATAAAGGATATCACCGGCAGGTAGAACCCGGCAAATCGAATTTATTCTGGATAGACGGTTCCGGAAACAGGCTCAAACTAAAAACCGGGGAAAATGGTGTTTGGAATGCAGATGGAAAAAACTCCTGGTCTGAAGACGAACTTATTCGTGAGATAGAGAATATACCCGAAAGATTTTCACCAAACGTATTCACAAGGCCGTTGCTGCAAGATATTCTTCTGCCTGTCGTCTCTTATGTGGCAGGACCGGGTGAGCTCGCTTACTATGCGCAAATGAAAGATTTTTATACCGTATTCGGAATGAAAATGCCTATGATTTTACCAAGATTCAGTGCTACGCTCCTGGAATCGAATATTGACAGAATCATGGAAAAACTGCCATTTAAAATCGGTGAATATGATCAGAGGATTGAAGACCTTGAATCGCAGTATATGGAAGGCACAGATGAGGTGGATATCGAAAAAATATTCAGGGAATGGAAGAAAAAAGTTGATAAAATAACAGAAAAAAAGAAAACTGAAATAGACCAGGTGGATCCTACCCTGAAAGGAAGTGCCGGCAAAGTAACCGCTCTCTACTTTACGGAACTCGATAAACTGAAAGGGAAGCTCTACCGCTCACAGAAAGAACAGGAACAGACAAACCTGAACAGAATCCGCAAGATAAAAGCTAACCTGTTTCCGGGAGGCGGACTTCAGGAGCGTAATGTTGCATTTATCTATTTTATGAATAAATACGGCCTCGATATCTGGGATAAAACGATCTCTTTTCTTACGGATGAAGAACCGGTAAATCACAAAGTAATCAGGCTTTAATGGGAACATCAGTTACAGAAAAAAAAGAGAAACTCAGAAGTCAATATCTGGAAATAAGAAATAAACTTTCCAAAAGCAGTTACTCCGAAAAATGTGAGCGAATCTATCTGAATACCCGGAAATGGGTTGACAGCCTTAACGTAAATCACATACACTGCTATCTCTCGATGAATGAGCGGCATGAAGTAAAAACGGATCCGGTTATTCAGTGGCTTATCCGAAATCACTTTACCGTTTCTGTACCGGTAGTAAACTTTGATAAAAACCGTCTTGAACACTATCAGATATCAGCCTTCGGGAATTTTGAAACCAATCGATGGGGAGTCAGGGAGCCGGCACCGGAATCACGTGTAAGGCGTACAGAGCCCGCACTTTTTGATGTTGTGTTTGTCCCTGTTGTAGCTTCCGACCGTAAAAAAAACCGGCTGGGATATGGAAAGGGTTTTTATGACCGTTTTCTATCTGAAACACCGGCGCTGAAAGCCGGACTTGTATTTGATATTTGTATCTCAGAGAATGAAATACCGGTTGAAAATTTTGATGTAAAAATGGATCTTTTAATATCAGATCGTGAGATTATCAGCTAATTTTTTCTCCGGATCTTCGTTATATTTTGATTGAAACTATTGCCGGCATCTTCCGTAGCAACATAATAGAGGAACAATTATTATGGCAGAAAAAACAAAACAGGAATTTAAAAATACGTTTGATGTAGAGGAAAGTGAACTGCGTGCTACCCTCGAAGACTTTTATGAAGAGGAGAAGAAACAGGAAAAAAGTATCTGGAATATATCTACGGTAACAGGTCTGGTTATGCTTTTTATTGTGGTAGGTGTTTTAGGCCAGTCAATTGCAGGTAGCTTATTTGGTCTTGAGCCCGCTTTTCAATTAACAGGAGTGATGAACGTGATGCCCGTGATTGGCGGCATTCTGGTGCTTGCTGCGGGTTTTGGCTACCTGACGGGTGACAGGAAAAAAGAGAAAAAAAGTAAATTGAGTTCCGGGTTCTCAAAAGATTTCAATTCCTCATCAATGTCCATGTCAAAACCGGTGTCTCCATATTCATCCAAAGATAAACTGGATGATTTTTTGAATATTGATGAATCAAAAAAGAAAACATCGAAACGTGAAAAGTATTCTTTCAAAGACCGGGAACTGGAAGCTTACGCTTTATCACAAAAGAAAAAACTGTTCAGATCCAGAACCGACAAGAAAATTTTAGGAGTCTGTGGCGGCCTTGCCAAATATTTCGGAGTGAGTTCTACCATGGTGAGGATTATTTTCGGTTTGGCATTTTTACTCGGTTATGGAAGCTTTTTAATTGTCTATATCGCTTTGGGTATTATCATGCCAAAAGAACCTTATGATCTTACAGACCGGTATAATTTTTAAACCTGATTGACGAATCGTGCTTATAACATTTGAGGGTATTGACGGCTGCGGAAAATCAACACAAATAGAGCTGCTTCATGAGCTGTTCAATAAAAAAAACATTGATTGTGTTCTGTTTCGGGAGCCGGGCGGTGTCCGAATATCCGAACGTGTACGTGAACTGCTGTTAGACTCGGCAAATGAAATTGATCCCGTTACAGAGATGCTTCTCTTCTCCTCGGCTCGCTCACAGTTGGTTGCTGAGAAAATTATCCCGGCGCTGAAAAATGAAAAAGTAGTGATTCTGGACCGGTTTTATGATTCAACTACAGCCTACCAGGGATACGGAAGAAAATCGGTAGATATGGAAAAAATTCATTTATTAAATCATATCGCTTCTCATGGTATTACTCCGGATGTAACTTACTACCTTGCACTTCCATATGAAGAGGCCCGAAAAAGAAGGCAGGGAAGGGGTGAAGATCGAATGGAAGAAGCAGGCGGCGGTTTTTTTGAAAATGTCATATCCGGATTTGAAACAATGGCTGAAAAGGAATCGAGGATTATCAGGATAAGTGCCCTGCAGCAACCTTCGATGATTCACGCTGAACTGATTGAAGATCTTGTTTCCCGTTTTCCTCAATTTTCAGTTTTGGGTTAATCCAGTAAAATAGCGATGGCAGCAACAACAGGTCAGCAATCAATGCCGAACCGATTGTAATACATACCAGCAATCCCATCATTGCAGTTGAGGTGAATGTGCTGCTGATCAGAGTACCAAATCCTGCAACTAATATCATACTGGTGATAATGATAGCTCTTCCGGTTTTAATTGTTGTAGCTGCAAGTGAAGGCCACATAGCTTTGCGTTGAAAATATTCAATCCGGAAGCGAGCCAGGTAGTGAATAGAGTCATCAATGGCAATGCCGAGAGAAATGGTAAATATCACCGCTGTTGATGGTTTAATTGCGATTCCCATGTATCCCATAACGCCACCTATGATAATGAGAGGAAGCAAATTGGGTACCAATGAAATAATAACCAGCCTGAAATTCTTAAACAGCATTGCCATAATTATTGAGATAGCACCAATAGCCAGCAGTATACTCCAGGCAAGGGAATAGACAATTTTTTCTGTTAAATCTGCGCTGAGTATGGTTGTTCCGGTAATCGTGATTTCCTGATCCGGAAATTTACCCCGAAGCCAGTTATCGACTTCGTCACGGATTTCATTAATCCTTTTTGATCCGGCGTCTTCCACCAGCGCAGTTACCCGTTGTGTACTGTAATCAAAATTTACAAACCTGTATAATTCATCTCCGCCATTTATATCAAGCAGCAGTGAATACTGAGCCACTGCATCGTCATTACCGGGAACCATCTCATCCGACCCGGGCTGAATGGTTTGATGCACCTGGCTGATTAATGTGTGAAAACCATTTACTTTTTGAATCTCCGGAATCTGAAGAAGGAAATTTTCAAATTCCCTGAGATCTTTAATCAGGCCTGATTTTAAAACTCCATCAGCCTCTCCGCTGTTGAAAATAAATTCCATAGGAAACTGAGGGGTAAGGTTTTCGCTGAAAAAACGGCTGTCCTGCATGATCTCAGTATCTTCATCAATGTCATCAAAAATCCGCCCGTTAACTTCAAGGTTATAGATTCCTATTCCCACCGCTGTGGTCAGAACAAGACTACCGATAACAATTATCTTGTAATAACGGCGATTCAGGACACTGATCTTCGTTAAAAGCCACCCCAGCTTTTTGTAGAGGGAATTGCCTTTCACACTAGATACCCTGTCACTTTTAGATTTTGACAGAGCAGCCGGTAAAAAGAAAATAGTAATCAGGTATGCAATGAGAACTCCGGCAGCGGTATACAGGCCGAAACTTTTCATGGGAACCACACTGCTGCTGATCAGTGTGGCAAATCCGATAGCAGTCGTTAAGCTTGTCAGAAAGGTGGCACTCCCAAGTGTTTTCAGCATCTCAAGAATGGAGCCCCGTTTGGTTAAATTATGATCTCTTCCATCATCATATTTCGAAATCATGTGAATTGAATCCGCAACTCCCACGCATAATAAAATGGGAGCGATGGTACTGCTCATAATTTCGAGATAGCCACCGGTCAGGTACATTGTTGCAATTGTCAGTAAGAGGGTAATCCAGACAATGATCATCGGAAAGAGCACGCCCCAGAGACTGCGATAGAGATACCAGAGCAGGGATATGATCAAAACTGAAGAGATGGCAATGTAGACGACAATCTCTTCATTTAACATATTGACATATTGATTCCGGTAGTAGGGGATACCGGAGATGTGGAATTCGTAGTCGGCACTGAACGAATCCATTATATCATTTACAGCAGTAATTATTTCATTTCTGTTTGAATAGGTGTTTTCGTTTTCCCGTATTTCAAGATAGATGGCAGTTGATCTCAAATCTTCACTGATAAAAATGCCAGTTAAAAAAGGATCATCACGAAGGCTGTTTCGAAGAGATTCAAGTGAATCGGCATGCAAGCGGTTTTTTTTCAGGTATTCATTGAAAGTCAGATTGCCGTTTCTGTTTTTTATTTCGGTTGCATTCCAGAGACTTCGCACTGATCTCAGGTAGGGAACACTCTGAAGTGAATCAGTAATCACTTTCAAATCTGTTAATACAGGTTTACTGATTAAGTTCCGGTCTGAAAAACCAATAAGTATCGTATTATCATCCCGGCCAAACTCTTTTTCCAGGAGTTCATAATTGTAGATTACCGGGTCTTCCTCCGGGTAAAATCCCTCCAGATTGAAATCCGCACGAATTTTGGAGGCGGGGTAGATTGCTGCCATGGCAAGTAATACAACTAACAGGATTACTGTTGTTGGCCTTGATAATATGTATAAACCGAATTTTTTCAATGTCTCTTTATTTCTTCAGGTTGATGAAACCTGATTTATCAGAGAAACATTCATTTACTGCTGCATGCCCATTACATTTTTTGGAAGATGCATGGAAACGAGCATATGGGGTACGTCAACGACTTCGGCTATTTTCAGATCACCCGCCAATGATAGAAGTGCATAGGCATCATACCGGTCCATACCATGAACTTCTTCAAGGTAGTTGATCATGTAACGGGTTGCTTTTTTTGATGCTTCGTCAATAGTAGTTCCAAAAGCTGTCACTGCATAATAGTCGTCTGATTCATATTCCGGTTCAGGTATTGACCTGCCATTTTTGAGAACTTCAACTTCATATACAATCCGCATCGGCGCCTCAATGGCCGTACCGCAAACTTCACCCATACCCTGTGCTGCATGGGTATCTCCAATAGAAAAAAGCGCACCCTCTACAAAAACGGGAAAATAGACAGTGGTTCCTTCGACCATATGTGGATCATCCATATTGCCGCCATTGTAACGGGGCGGGATTGTTGAAAGGAGAGAATCGGTGGCAGGTGCAACTCCCATTACACCCGGAAAAGGATTCAGTGGAATTTGAATTCCTTCATCAAACTGTACAGTATTTGATCCTTCCGTAAATTCAAATGTCTTTAACCAGGGTTCATCGAATTCATCAGCGAGAAAACCAAAACCGGGAATAATTGCAGTCCAGCCCCAATCACCCAGTTCTATTTTGTGCAGTGTAACTTTCAGCACATCACCGGGCTCAGCACCTTCTACATAAACCGGGCCGGTTAGAGGATGAATGGGATCAAAGTCTATATTTATCAGATCCTCAAGAGTTGATTCTGAGTGCAACTGCTGATCGGAGGCTTCTTCTGTGTAAACCTCAACCACAGCGCCCGATTCAACACGCAGTACAGGGTCAATAGTACTGCTCCACCGGTTGTGTGTCTGGTTGGCAGACAGAGAATGATCAGGCTCGGGTGATAAATCATCCTGTGAGGAATGAGTTTGATTTGTTTGCTGACAACCAGCAGAGAAATATAATGCAAGTATTAATGCAGTAGTTAAAGTGTATCGCATATCGAAAACCTTTTAGTTTATGTTAAAAATGCAGGGATGAATGGCTGCGTCGGTAACTTTGGAAAAATGAAAACACAGATCGATCTTCTCATAAACCCCAACGCTGTCAGATCCAGTTGGTGCTGACAGGTTTTGACCGACATTTCATATTTGATCTAACATTAGTCGTGGAATTCCTGAACCGATAAAATATTTTAAAAGAAAACATGATCAAAAAATAATTTGATCAATTGAAGATAAAATATTCCGGTTTACCAGAATGCGGTAATTCTGCCGAAAACAAAGCTGTTTTCTCTGAATTGATTGAAAGTAAAATGGCCAAAGACCGGCGGAGGAGAGGGGCCGCCAAAAAGGTTTGTGCCCAAAGAGAGCTCTACACCATCTGTAGCTTCATAGATGCCCTGAAGCTGAACCCAGAAATCATCTGCAAATAGATTGTACCTGCCTGTGGAAAGGAGGTTCAAACGGTCTCTGAAAACAGATTTTTGAATTAGCCCGGTTGCATAAGGAAAAATTTGCCGCTGTAAAATCCGCTCTTCGTAATTAAAAATTGTTTCGATATAACCCTGCCCGCTGATTGTGAATCCCTTAAAATCCGTTTGTATACCGAGCATGGTGTGCAGCCATGGTTTTTCCACAAGAAGCCCATCGTCGCGGGTTTGCAGCTCCTGCAGAGCTTGTAGTAATTCAACCGGGTTTGCCAGGGGATTTTCGATAATATTACCGGAGATCGGAAGATCATTGAATAACCGTTCATGAACATAGAGAGCCTCGGATTTAACAATCCAGGAAGAGCCTGTGCGCCACTCAAATGAATATCCTGCCATAGGTGACGGGTTGTAGGTTTCCCTGAGATCTAAACTGAGGCCCTGTTGTAAATCAGTTGCATTGAGTGAGAGGCCGTATGCCGGCGTTGGATGTGTCCAGTAATAAGCAATGAGGTCCAGGTCAAAATTTATATTGGATCGCAGGCCAAATCGCAATGCAGCCTGTACATCATCAATAGTATTCTTTTCAATACCGGTGATAAAATTTACAGGTACTATTTGTGGCACCCGGGGAACGGGAAACCACCGCGAATCCGGTTCGGGAAGTAAATCGGGCTGAAAAGCGGGGGAGCCGATTGCCTGTAAAAAGTTACTGCCAAAGTAGCGTGTGAAGTTGACTGAAACAACACCCAGCCGGAGATCAGAGAGCTCAACTGCTAAGAATTCCCTCAGATCAACAGGGGAGAGAATATCTGTCACAAACCCTCCGTCTGATTTACCCCATGTAATATTTTGCAAACCGATTTTCAGATCGGATTTATCAAAAAACCATTCAAGATATGCTTGTCTCAGTCTTACTTCCACATCGCTGTCTCCGTCATTATACCTGTGAATCAAATCCGTTTCCAGGTACATAGTTCCGGCGGAAACGGGCCTGTTCAGTTCAAACCTCAGGCGGTTTCTGCCCGCAAGCAGTTCATTTTCAGAAGTTGTCTGAAAAGCATTGTAATTTTTGATGAAACCGTTCAGGTTGATTTTCTCCTGGCCATAGAGTGGAATCAGCAGGCCGGAAAAAAATAAGATAGTCACCAAGAGAATGGAAAGTCGCCGGTATTTCATGTGTAAACGTTTTGAATAATCGATGCCTAAAGGTATAAGAATTTAGTATCGGTTTCTGTGGCCGATCAACATTTTTATTTTTTCACTCACTTTATGATATGTACCGCAACATAAATATATTTGAAGATTTCATTGAAGCTTAACCAAAATATGCGTAAATTTAGTGCATTGTGGATTAGTTATATACAAAATTTGCAAACACTCAATTCCAAATCATAAACAGATCATTTCGAAGCTTATCAAACTATGGCGCACGAAAGAATAGAAATTAATTTACCCTTATCTAAAGTTTACGAATTGCTATGTAACCCGGTACACTTTCCCAAATTTCTTGATCGCATAGACCATGTTGAGAAAATAAATTCTCAGACATTTGAATATACGACCAACATTGGTGGTGAGGAGTATCAATGGACTACAAATATCATTGACAATCTTCGTAACACAAGGTTTGCCTGGATAACCATAAATGGCAATTTGAATCAAACCGGCACAATTCGTTTTACACCGCTCAATAACGGAACCCGAACCCGTGTCGATTTTTCTTTAGACTATCGCACTTTTTACGGTGAACCGGAAGAAGAACTGGCAAACTTTATTGATGGGCTGAAAGACCAGATTGCAAAGGATTTGGAAAAGCTTAAAGAACTTGCCGAGTCTGACACATTCAAAGATGAAACTACTGAGGTTTCTGAAAAAGAGAATGAAGTAACGGTCTGAACCGCTTTTATTTTTTTACTTTTTCAGATGCGCATCGTATGGTGCGCATTTTTTTTATTTCTTGTTTTCAGCAGAGTGATGATATATTGAAATGGCAGTATCGTTTAAAACATTTAAAAATCTTCCGGGCTCAGAACGAAAACACTATATGGTAATAGGTTCACCGGTCTCTCATAGCCTTTCTCCGGTAATGCACAATGCTGCCCTGAAATATTATGGTTATAAAGCTGCTTACTACGCTGTTGAACTCAAAGAAAACGAATTGGGTGAATTCATCGCCTGGATGAATAAAGACTCTTTTAGCGGCTGCAATATTACAATTCCGTACAAAAGGGCGATGATGGAGATGGTTGATCAGATTGATCCCTCAGCATCAGAAATCGGTGCGATAAATACCATCATAAAAAAAAAGGGCAGTCTGATCGGTTATAATACAGACGCCATTGGCTTTCAAAAACCATTGCAAAAATTTAGTGATATCATCGATGGAGGAAGGGCGGTAATTTTCGGAACTGGCGGAGCGTCAAATGCTGTTGTTTATGCGCTTAAGTCGATGAATTGTGCTGAAATAATTTTGATCAGCAGAAATCCTGCAATAAAACCCAAGGAAGAGATTTTCGACAGTTGCATGATTGCCGGCTATGATCAGTGGACTGCCTTTGCTGAAGAGGCCAGTCTCATCGTTAATGCAACTCCGCTGGGTATGGAGCCTGATATTGAGTCTGCGCCTGTGCGGGACGGTGAGGAGATTTATCTGAGCGGCTCTTTATGCTACGACCTGGTTTACAGGCCGGCAGTTACAAAATTTCTCAAACAGGCTGAATCAGCCGGATCGGAAACGATTGGTGGTTTAGAAATGCTTATCCACCAGGGTAGCGAGTCGTTTCGGTTATGGACCGGACAGCCATTTCCAATACATTTTGTAAAAAAACAGCTGTTAACAGGAATGAAGAAAAAAGCATGAGAATTCTTGAACCTACGATATTTAAACCCTATAAATCTGTAACAGCCATTTTTACGGAAAAAAATGCAGAATTCATTCATTCTGATAAAAGCATTCCGGGGTTAAATTTTGGTTTGAATACAAATATCAGCAAGGAAGAGATCCAACAAAATATTGATATCCTGTGTGAAAAGACCGGATGGAACAATATTCCATTTGCTTTGGCTGAACAGGTTCACGATACTCATGTTGAATTTGTGAGCTCCCCCGGAATCTTTCAGGAGACGGATGCTTTAATCACCAATAAAAAAAATCTCGCTCTCGGTATACAAGTGGCCGACTGTGCAGCAGTTTTGATATCTGATCCGGAAAACGGAGTGATTGGGGCTTCGCATGCCGGCTGGCGTGGTGGTGCTGCAGGGGTTGTGAAGAAAACAGTGAACCTAATGATATCAGCCGGAGCACGGCCTGATCGGATGATCGCGTATGTTTCTCCGTCTATTTCACAGGAAAATTTTGAAGTGGGGCATGAAGTCGCAGCACAATTTCCTGATGAATTTGTAGATTACACAAGTTATAGTAAACCACATCTGAATTTAAAAAGTTTTTTAAAGTATCAGCTTTTGCAGACAGGGATACCACAGGCTCAAATTGAAGTGAGTGGCTATTGCACTATTAATGATGCAGATAAATTTTATTCCTACCGCAGAGAACGAAAGAAGTCCGGCAGAATGTTGGGAATCATCAAATTGGAAAAGTAAACAGACACTTTGTGCGCGTAAGTTATTCTCCCGGATATAATGCCAGTCTGCCGGATGGCCATATCTTTCCGATGGCAAAATTTAATGGATTGTACCACTATTTAACCAGCAACGGGATTATCAGAAAAGAAGATGTAATTGAACCCGGGCTTGTCGATTTTGGAAATTTGTGCTCTGTTCACACTCCCGGTTACGCGAATGCCGTATGGGAGGGCACCCTTGGAAAAAAAGAGATTCGAAGGATGGGCCTTCCCTGGAGTAAATCCCTGGCAATTCGCTCACGCCTTGCTGTTCAGGGAACCATTAATGCCGGTCTTATGGCTCTTCAGGACGGAATTTCAGGCAATCTTGCCGGCGGGACTCATCATGCGATGCCTGATCATGGAGAAGGTTTTTGTGTCTATAATGATGTGGCCGTAGCCATAAAAGTTCTCCGGATGTCAAAATGGGTCAACAAGGTTTTAATTATAGACTGTGATGTGCACCAGGGAAACGGGAATGCATATTTTTTTGATAAAAACAAAGATGTTTTCACGTTTTCCATGCACGGCAAAAAAAATTATCCTTTTATAAAACCATCTTCAACGCTTGATATCGGTCTTAATGACGAAACGGGAGATAGAGAGTATCTGCAAGTTTTAATTGACGCGCTGGACAAAATCCTGAGTGATTTTTCTCCCGATATCGTATTCTACCTTGGCGGAATCGATCCCCTGGAATCAGACCATTTCGGCCGGCTCTCGCTTACCATGAACGGGCTTGAAGAAAGAGAGAGGGTTATTATCAATACTTTTACTCAAAAGTCGATACCACTGGTTCTGCTTTTATCCGGCGGGTACGCCCCGACTATTCAAGAAACTGTTGAAGCCCATGCTGTTATGTACAGAGTTGCAATGAATAAAATTTGACCTTCAATTAAACCGGGATTTCTCTATTTTTCATCATATATACATTAATGTAGCAGAATCATATTCATTTAAAGGAAAGAATTTTGTCTCAGAAAAACCTTGCAATTCTCGGATCAACAGGTTCAATCGGCTCGCAAACACTTGAGATTGTAGATTGCCATCCGGATGCATTTAAAGTTACCACGCTTACAGCAAACAGGAACTGGAGATTGCTTGCAAAACAGGCAAATCAGTACCGGCCGGAATATCTGTTGTTATGTGATGAAAAATTGAGGGATGATTTTGAGGCTTTGCTGAACTATAAGCCGCGTGATATTATTTATAACCGTGATATGCTCAATCAAAACGGTATTGTTGAACAAGCAGATATTGTTCTCAATAGCCTGGTTGGGTTTGCAGGATTTTTCCCGACGTATAATGCTCTCAAACTGGGCAAAAAAGTGGCGCTTGCAAATAAGGAATCGCTGGTTGTGGGCGGCGAATTGATAAGAAAAATCGGGAGCTTGAAAAATGGGAACCTGATACCGGTTGACTCAGAACACTCCGCAATGTTACAATGCATTGTCGGAGAACCTGATAATTCCATTAAAAAGATTGTCATTACTGCGAGTGGCGGGCCGTTCAGAAACTGGACTTTTGAGGAGATGCAGAGAATCACGGTCGAAGATGCTTTGAAACATCCGAATTGGGATATGGGAGCGAAAATAACGGTTGATTCATCTACAATGATGAACAAAGGATTAGAAATTATTGAAGCCCACTGGTTATTTGATGTACCCTTTGAAAATATTGAACCGGTTGTTCACTCGCAAAGCATTATTCATTCGATAATAGAGTTTATTGACGGCTCCTCAAAAGCACAAATGGGGAATCCTGATATGAGAGTTCCGATTTTGTATGCACTTACATATCCTGACCGTTTCCAATTTGATACACCACTCATAGACTACGGGAAATCCTTTGATCTTACTTTCGAACCCGTTGATTATAATAAGTTTCCAAGCCTGAAGCTCGCCATGGAAGCAGGAAAAAGCGGAGGATTTGCACCGGTAGTGCTTAACGCTGCGAACGAAGTTGCTGTGGCGCGGTTTTTAAAGAAGGAAATTGGTTATATTGACATGTTTTCTGTTATTCGGAAATCTCTTGAAAAAATTGATCCGGATACTGACTTGTCTGTTGATGCGTTATCTGATGTGGATAAGGAAACAAGAAACTACGCTTTTACAATTTAATTTTTAGAATGGACTGGATCTCAGGTTTTTTATTGACAATCGCAGTGTTCGTTGCTGCTCTTTTTATTTTGGTGTTTTTTCACGAGTTGGGTCATTTCCTTGCGGCTAAATTTTTCAAAATGCGGGTGGATCGTTTTTCCATCGGGTTTCCGCCGAAGATTACAGGTTTTCAAAAAGGGGAAACCGAATATGTGATCGGGGCAACACCTCTTGGCGGATATGTGAAAATAGCCGGTATGATCGATGAAACCCTGGACGATGAATTTCTTGAAGAAGAGCCCAAGCCATGGGAATTTCGCAGTAAGCCCGTGTGGCAGAGAATTATCGTGATAACTGCCGGTGTTATTTTCAATGTCATACTTGCTGCTGTAATTTATACCGGAATGGCCATACAGTATGGTGAAGAGGTGATTCCCATTGAATCTATCGATGGAATCTATGTGCCGGATGAATCACTTGCCTCCCAAATTGGCTTTGAAACCGGAGATCGCCTGATTGGGATCAATAACCGAGAGGTTGAGTATTTCGATGACATTATGAGCATGTCGGCCATTACGGAAAGAAATGTCAGTTTTATGATTCAGAGAGATGGCAATACGCTGCAGCTGCAAGCTCCGCCAGATTTTCTGGACCGGATTAGCCAGTCCGGTTTTATCAGCATAATCCATGCAATGCCCGCAAAGATTGGTCAGATACAACCGGGTTCTCCCGCTGACGAGGCAGGCCTGCAAAGCGGCGATGAAGTTGTATCCGTTAATGGTGAGCCGGTAAATTACTGGCTTCAGCTGGTTGAAAAAATTCAAAGTTCTGAGAATGAACTCACACTCGAAATTCGCAGAGAGGGCCGTATTGTTGAAGAGAGAGTTACTCCCGATCCTGAATCCGGTACCATCGGAATACAGCTTACCGATCCTTTTGAATTCTTTCAGTCCGAGAGAATTACTCACGGCCTGGCATCCGCTACAGGCGTGGGTATTAACCGGACCAGCGATACGTTTACAGGAATTATTCAGGGCCTTGTTAAGATGTTTACAGGTGATATTTCAGTACGTGAAAATCTGGGCGGTCCTGTGGCCATTGCGAATGTAACGAAACAGGCAACGGATAGCGGCGGAATGCGGGGATTCTGGGAGATTACAGCCTTTTTAAGCGTCACACTGGCCATTATGAATATGCTTCCTATTCCTGCACTTGACGGAGGACATTTTATGTTTCTCGTTTACGAGGGGATTACCAGGAGAGAACCTTCTGCAAAAGTGCGAATGGCTTTACAGCAAATCGGATTTATCCTGATTATAGGTATTTTCATTTTCGTGACATTCAACGACATACTTCGCACCTTCGGGGGTTGATGGATGTTTGCACCTGAGGGTTACTCTACTATTGCCGCAATTTTTATTTTTTCAGCAATTGTGGCCTGGCTGATTTCTCATCTTAACAACTGGATATCTGTTCCTGTTTATATCCTTCTTGTAATTATTTGTGGACTGATTCTCTTTTTCTTCCGGGACCCGGACCGCTCTGTCCCGGATGATGAGAATTTAATTTTAGCACCTGCCGATGGCAGGGTTGTACAAATTCGTGAAGAAAAAAATATGTCCTACCTGGATTCAGATGCTGTACGAGTGAGCATTTTTCTCTCTCCGCTCGATGTTCATGTAAACAGGGTGCCTGTATCCGGTGAATTAGAGTATGTTGAGTATTTTCCGGGGAAATATCTGATGGCATGGGAAGATCATGCCTCTTCAGAAAATGAACGTGCACATTTCGGTGTTTTGCATCCCTCAGGAACAAAGTTTTTATTTAAGCAGATAACAGGTTTCCTGGCACGAAGAATCGTCTATCACATTGAGGAGGGAGATACGGTTGAGGCCGGTGAAAGATTCGGAATTATGAAATTCGGTTCAAGAATGGACATCCTGATACCGAAAGGCATTGATCTTGAAGTAAAGGAAGGAGACCGGACAGTGGCCGGTGAATCTGTAATAGCGAAAATAAAACAGCTATGAAATATCCGATCCAAAAGATTCAGCAATACAGGCTTCGCCGCCAAAAAGAACGCAAACACCGTAAACAGTCGCCGCGAATTGTGGTTCCCAGCTTTTTTACATTGATGAATTTATTCAGCGGGTTTCTGTCAATTATTATGGTGGCCGAAGGAAAGCTGGAAATTGGTGCCTGGCTGATTGTGGTTGCCGGGCTTTTTGATGCACTTGACGGATTTATGGCCAGGCTCGCAAATGCCACAAGTGAATTCGGTATTGAGCTCGACTCGATCAGTGATATTGTCTCATTTGGTGTCGCTCCGGGATTTCTTATATATACCTTTGCATTTAACGAGCTCGCTCTGCTTGGTATGATTTTAAGTGCACTGCCGCCACTTTGCGGAGCGGTTCGGCTTGCCCGTTTTAATGTTGAGGCAAAAATGGGAGAGACGGTATTTTTTAAAGGCCTTCCCACACCGGCTCAGGCGGTTATGCTGATTGCTTTCTATCTCACATTCAGAAATCGGCTTGATTGGTTCACAGGGTTTGAACAGGGAATCAATGCATTTCTGATTCCCATTGTAGTGATTCTCTCATTTCTTATGGTCAGTACTGTGCCATTTGATAAAATTCCCCGTTTTGACCGGCAATCCATTAAAAAGTATAAGGGGCGCCTGATACAGTTTACCGTGTATCTTCTGGTCATCATCATCTTTCAGGATATTGGTTTGATGATTGTATTTTCCTTTTTTATTCTGAAAGGAATACTTCTTGGAATTTACGTCTTCTGGCAACAGGCGTTTACCGATGAACCGGATACAAGTGTTTAAGGTCTAACCTGAAACCTGTTCTTTTTTACAAGTAGAAATTCCGAATGGGGCATACAGGGGACAAAAGCTCACAAGGCTTGTTAAAATAAAAATGACTGCCAGTGTTCCGAGTATGATTGCAACTGTTCCGGAAATCATTCCAAGTATATATAATACTGCAACTGCAACTGCGAATAAAGTTCGTATTGCTTTATCTGTGGTTCCCATATTTTTTTTCATATCAATTCTCCGTTTTTTATTAATTTTAGCAATCAATAACGGTAAATCTCTAAAATAAAACTGAATCAACTATTTACCGAATATTTTTGGTGATTTAATAGTAATGTAAAAAAACGAATCCGGTAATTCAGTGACTAAAGTCACACTCCGTAAATTTTTATCCCTGAGTTTGTCTGGACGATTTTATTTTTTCTCTCAAGTTTTTTAATTGTACGGCTTATCACCTCTCTTGCCGTACCTAAATCATCTGCAATTTGTCTGTGTGTAATATCCAGTAATTTGGAATCGGTATGGCTGATTTTTGTTTGCAAATAGTCCAATAATCTGTCTTCAAGATTAAAAAAGATGAGTTGCTCAATCGTGTCGAGTAAATCGGTATACCTGACGTGATACTGGTTATAGAATAGTTTGTTTAGTGCTGGATATTTTTGAATCCATTTTTGGATTGATTCCGCCGGTAAGAGCAATACTCTTGAATCCTGTTCCGTAGTGGCATAAATCAAACTCCTGCTATTCTGAATTACAGATGTAAATGACATGATACAGCTATCATCTCTTTTGATATAGTAAAGCAGCAATTCTTTCTCTTGGTAACGGCTATACACTTTTATAACACCATCCAAAACCAATGGCACACTCTTTACATAATCACCTTTTTTTACAAGCTCAGTTGCGGCTGGGATATTGAGCAGTTTACCATCATTTCCTATTTCCTGAAGTAAATCGGGACCAAGGAAGTTAAAACGTTTTTTTAAATCCGGATTATTATTCATTAAAATTTTGATTTCTGAAATAAAAATCTACTAAAATCGCAGATATTACCAGCCAATATTGCCTTTCTTTTCATCCCTGATGCGCGAATCCTTTCCCGCCATTTCCGGATTCTCGGGCATGATAAAACCTGGCGGAGGCTCAAATGCATTGTAATCCCAGGGCGTTTCATCATCAGATGTTGCATTATTGATAAACTGGCCTACAATGGGCAGTGCTGATCTTGCACCCTGGCCGACTCCGTAACTGTTTGGAAAACGTATCCGCCTGTCTTCACCGCCCACCCATGAACCCATAACAATATGGGGCATCATGGCAACAAACCAGTTATCCGCGCTGTTTTGGGTAGTTCCTGTTTTGCCTGCAACATCTTGCCTTACGTTGTATACATTACGCAGCCGAACGCCGGTTCCGTGGTATCCTTCCCCGCCCCGGATAACTCCTCTCATCAGGTCTACCATTATGTAAGCCGTTTCGGAACTTATTACTTCCTGGGTCATTTCTGAGAAATATTCTACTAATACATTGCCTTCCTTGTCTTCAATTCGTGTAATCGCAATGGGTTCAATATGAACGCCCTGGTTGGCAAACGTTGTATACGCACTCACAAGTTCGAGGAGTGAAACTTCTGCGGTGCCAAGTGCAATGGAAGGGTAGGCACGGGTTCCGTTCATATTGATACCAAAATTTTGAGCCATCTCCTTAATTCTTCTTGCGGCAGGGTCAAGATCCTGCAGCCGGTTGGTGCCGGGTGCACCCGCAATTTCGGGAAGTAAACGAACCGTAACATTATTTAAACTTCTGGCCAGCCCCTCGCGAATTGAAACCAACTCAGGCCCTGCAGGCACAGATGGATCTTTTGGGTCCCATACACGGCCGCTATTGTCAATAAACTTACTTGGGTACTTTGAGAACTTGTGATAAGGCATATAGCCGTTATCAATGGCTATGGCATAAACAAAGGGTTTAAAGGTAGACCCGGCCTGCCGCCTGGATTGGTATACATGATCAAACTGCTTGTTTCCAAAATCACCGCCGCCGATCCATGCCAGAATGCTTCCATTATTAGGGTCGATTGCGGTGAAACTGGCCTGAAGTTTGGTTCTGGCTTTTTTGACTGAATCAATAAAGGCCTCGTCGGCATAAAGTGAATCAAAAACAACGGACTCCTGTTTGGTGTCAAGTTTGGCAAATCCGTTTTTGTACCTGTCTGTTTCCCGAATCCATTCGCGCAAAAACCTTGGGTGTTCTTTCCAGAAGTTACTCATATACTCACCGTCGGGACCCGTCCACTCTTCTTCAAATAATACCTGTAGCGAATCGAGTTTTGCTCTCACAGCTCTTTCTGCATGCCGCTGAAGCCTGGAATCAATGGTGGTATAAATGGTAAGCCCATCAGAGTAGAGATCGTACCCATTTTCTTTGGCCCATTCCTGTACCCGCAGGCGAACATACTCACCGAAATATCGGCTTTCGCGCCCTGATTTTGACGGCGGACTATAGTTGAGGACAATAGGTTCAGCGGACAGGTTTTCATAAACTTCTTTGTCGATAAATCCTCTTTTCATCATCTGGCTGAGCACAACATTTCTGCGTGCCTGTGAGCGCTCCGGATTAAATCTTGGATTGTAAGCAGATACCGCCTTCAAAACCCCGACCATTGTTGCGGCTTCCGGCAAATTCAGATCTCTGGCAGGTTTACTGAAATGTGTTTGTGCAGCAGATTCGATCCCGAAAGCGCTGTTACTGAATTCTACCGTATTCAGATACATTTCAATAATCTCACGCTTGGTGTAATTGTGTTCAATCTGTATGGCCGTGATCATCTCCCGAAGCTTGCGGGTAAGGGAAAAATCCCGTCCGATCTTTCGGTACAAGTTCCTGGCGAGCTGCTGGCTGATGGTAGATCCGCCCTGAGGGGCTCCTCTTAAAATATGGTATGGGATTGCCAGTGTCCGGAACATATCCATCCCCCAATGATCATAAAAGCGGTGGTCTTCTGTGGCAACAAGTGCATCAATTACATTGGGAGATATATCTTCATACCTGACCCACGTACGGTTCTCAACGAAATACCTGTCCAAAACAACTCCATCCCTGCTTTTTACAACAGATGCAATTGCAGTTTCCGGATTTTCAAGTTCTTGAATGGATGGGAGTCCCTGGAATAGATATATGGAATAGCCTGTGGAAATAACGAAAACGACAGCAAGAAAACTCCAGAATGCAATTTTCACATTTTTTGGGATTCGATTTGAACCGCGTTGTTTTTTGATTTTGCTTCGGTATTCCGGATCGTTGAAATATCGCTCTTTATCAAAATTATTTTCCGTATCGTTTGTCATATAACTTCAATCTCTTTTACCGCACGGGTTTTATGCGGTTTTAACTGTTTTTCCTTTGCATCCCAGGTAACGAGATGAAACCGCTTATTGGTATAATAAAGTAACTTCCTTTCTTTAAAGAACGGGCCGCTATTTATATAATTTCCACCGGAAAAAGTTTCTTCCCTTTGAAAATGATCATGGCCGCTTATAATATAATCAAAAGAAAAATCTCCAAGAGTCTTTTCTGCCCAGGTACTGAGCCTGTTGATATCAAAGTTCTCTTTTTTTCTGCTCATTCTTGAAAAGAGCTTCATCAGATGAATTCCATAATGTGGCGGAAAACAAAACTGGTAAAATTTTATAAAGAAGGGGTGTCTCAATACGCGGTGTAAAACAGGCCTTGGAAGCTCATACTTTTTTTCTCTTAGCCCATCACCATGAAGCAGGAACAATCTATTCCCTTCCAGTTCAAGAATTCTGTATTCCGTTTCAACATCGAATCCGATCTCTTTAAAAAATCCTGATGTCCAGTTATCGTGATTGCCGGTAATGAAGAGTGTATTTTGCACCGATTGGTTATACACTTTGAATCGATCCAGCAGTTGGTTGCCTAAGTCTGGATGAGAATCCGGATATTCCATCCAGTAATCAAATAAATCACCTAAAATTGTAATCTGAATAGAGTTTTCTTCACAATATTCTATCAGTGCAATCAAATCATTTTCTAAAGAATGATTTGTCTGGTCATCAAAAGCACCTAAATGGACATCAGAGATAAAAATATGTCTCATGTGCGAGTCTATTTTTTTCTGTTTATGATAAAGCTGATCAGTGCCTGGAAATCGTCATGCCCACGGGTTGTCTCGAGGTTTTCAAGTTTATCAATTGCTCTCTGTGCAAAAAAAAGCATCTCTTTTTTTGCAAGATCAAGGCCATTGTGATCATGGACAAATTCAACAATCTGATCGATATCATTCTGGGATTTACTTCGCTTTCGCATAAGTTTCCGCGCAATTAAAGAGGATTTACCGGCCTGCTGCATCGCCTTGATAAGCGGCAGGGTAACTTTTCGTTCTTTTATGTCGTTTCGCCGGGGTTTACCGATGTCATCAAGGCCGTAGTCAAAAAGGTCATCTTTAATCTGAAAGGCCATTCCGATGTCCATCCCGATCTCATGCATGGCTTCGTGAATCTGTTCATTATCGGTGGATGATATTGCACCGCACCGGCAGCATGCGGCAATGAGACTGGCTGTTTTTTCTGATATGATCTGATAATATCTCTCTTCAGTCATATTAAACAGTTTTGATGTTTTCATTTGCCTGAGTTCGCCTTCACTCATCTTTTTAACAGAATCTGACAAGACCTGAAGCAATTTATACTCGTCATGGTCAAGCGCAATCAGTAATCCTTTAGAGAGCAAAAAATCCCCCAGGAGTACGCCGGCTTTATTTTTCCAAATCTTATTGATACTGAGAAATCCCCTGCGTTTATCGGCTTCGTCCACAACATCATCGTGAATCAGGGTAGCCGTATGCAACAGTTCAATCATGGTGGCAGCCACGTAACTGCGAGAGTTTATTTCACCAAACATTCTTGCAGACATCAGTACCAGAGTTGGACGAATTTCCTTACCTTTTTGCCGCAGTAAATAATTTATAATCTGATCAAGCAGGAATACATCACTACTGATCTCATTTTTAAAGAAGGTTCTGAATATTTCAAGATTTGCCTGAACCGGTTCAGTAATCTCTTTTAGAGAAAGATTTTTGATGCTTTTATGGTGTTTAATGCTCAACGCCTGATCGGCCATGAAATTTGTCTGTTTTTTCTGAATCTGCAAGTTCAAATTTAACTAATTTACGGAATATTTATTTGCTCTATGTACAGAGGCTCTTTAGTTTACAAACTTATTGAAAAATGAATGCTAACAATATAAATATCCAATTGAAAACGATTGCAATTTTAACGAGCGGGGGTGATGCACCTGGTATGAACGCTGCCTTCAGAGCTTCCGTTCGCACAGCTCTAGCAAATAATCTGAAAGTTAAAGCTATTACACGCGGATATCAGGGATTAATTGACGGTGAATGCAAACCCATTGAAAATAGAAGTGTTTCTAATATTATACAACGTGGCGGGACCGTTCTGAAATCAGCAAGATCTGAGGAGTTCAGAACAAAAGAAGGCCGGAAAAAGGCGGCAAATGTTCTGAAAAAAGAAAAAATTGATGGCTTGGTTGTCATTGGCGGAGATGGTTCGTTTCAGGGAGCCACACTTCTGAGCCAGGAACATGGTACTTCTGTAGTTGGTATTCCCGGAACAATTGACAATGATTTGGTGGGAACGGATGAAACAATCGGTTATGATACTGCCTTGAATACGGCGATGGAAGCGATTGACAAAATCCGTGACACAGCCGATGCACATGACAGGCTTTTTCTTGTCGAAGTGATGGGCCGTGATGCCGGCTTTATCGCACTCGAAACGGGAATTGCCAGCGGGGCTGAGTTAATTTTGTTGCCGGAGTCACTTACAGATGTGGATGAAGTCCGCAATTCTTTAAATAGTGTTCTGAAAGAACAGCGCCGAAGCAGCCTTGTTGTGATTGCCGAGGGTGATGAAACCGGGGGTGCCCTCAAGCTTGCAGAAAAAATTCGTCCGGATTTTAAAAAATATGAGCTGAGAGTTACGATTCTAGGTCATATCCAGCGCGGAGGAAATCCAACGGCGCGTGACCGCGTTCTGGCAAGCAGGCTGGGTTCAGCGGCAGTGAAAACTCTGCTGGAAGGCCATACGCAGGTAATGGTTGGCATCGTGAATAAATCGATTAAAATCACTCCACTTAGAATGACATTTGGCAAAAAGAAAGATCTGAATTTTGAATTGGTAGAACTCGCTAAACTATTACGGTAAAATGATTTCAACTGACACGAGCGGCGCATTAGGTTTTATAGACAAAAACGACCTTCAACAAAATATTGATAAAGCTGCCAAAGCTTTAGATATGGTTCAGTCGGGAACTGGCCTGGGATCTGAATGGCTTGGATGGCGGAGGATCATGAAAGAACCAAATGATGCTGAAATAGATGATATTTCAAATCTTGCAGCTGAAATACGAAAAGATGCCGATGTTTTTATCTTGTGCGGAATAGGAGGCTCCTATCTTGGAGCTAAAGCAGTGATTGAGTCACTTAAACCAATTATTGACGAAGATGGCCCGAAAATTATCTATGCCGGGCATCACATGAGCGGGAGATATCTGAAAGAGGTATTGAATTACCTGGAGAAGCCAAAAGCAGATGGCGAAAAGAAAAGTGTTTATCTGAATGTTATATCAAAATCGGGTTCAACACTTGAAACAGCACTCTCTTTCAGAGTTCTCAGATCATGGATCAACAATACGTACGGAGATGAAGCGGATAAAAGAATTATTGCTACAACCGGGCCTGAAGGAGGGATTCTGAACAAGCTTATTGAATCTGAAGGGTATAAAAAATTCGTTATACCTGATGATATCGGCGGCAGGTATTCCGTTCTCACTCCTGTTGGGCTGCTGCCTATATCGGTTGCCGGAATTGATATTCAAACACTCTATTACGGTGCTGTTCATCAGTTTGAAAAACTTGAAAATAATTATGATGAGCTTCTTGAGTATGCAGCCATCCGTTATATGCTTCAGTACAACAGCACAGCACTTGATATTATTGGAACGTTTGAACCTGAGTTATCGGGTATCACCATGTGGATACAGCAGCTTTTGGGAGAGAGCGAAGGCAAGGACGGTAAAGGGATTTTTCCTGCCACGGCTACCTATTCTACTGACCTGCACAGCATCGGGCAGATGATTCAACAGGGAAAAAGAAATGCAATGGAAACACTTCTTTCCATAGAAAAGCCAATAGCCAATTTTATAGTGCCGGAATTGGAAGAAGATACTGACGAACTTAATTATCTTGCAGGAAAATCATTTCACGAAATTAACAAGAGCGCACAAAAGGGAACAACTGAAGCCCATATCGAAGGCGGTGTACCTCTTGTCCGAATAAATATTGAAAAACTGAATGCTCAGCAAATGGGTGAACTGATCTACTTTTTTGAACTGTTTACGGCAGTTTATGTATATATGCTCGGCGTTAATCCATTTAATCAGCCCGGAGTTGAAAATTACAAAAAAGCTATGTACCGAATACTTGGCAAGAGTTAGACACTATGGAGCAACCGGTTAAAAACCAGCACAAATTTATTGCAGTTGCAGGGAATATAGGAGCGGGAAAATCAGCTTTAACCGGACTTCTTGCGAAACATTTTGGCTGGGAAGCCTTTTATGAATCTGTGGAAAATAACCCTTACCTCTCAGATTTTTACGAAGATATGAGAAGATGGAGTTTTAATCTCCAGGTCTACTTTTTGTCCAGCCGGTTCAGGCATCATAAGGAAATGGTTGCCAAACCTTCCAGTTTAATTCAGGACAGAACAATCTATGAGGATGCCGAAATATTTGCCAAAAATCTTCACGATATGTCTCTGATGACCGAGCGGGATTTTAAAAATTACCAGGATCTGTTTAAGGAGATGACTGCTTACCTGGAACCGCCCCACCTTTTAATCTATTTACGGGCACAGGTGCCCACGCTTGTCCGCCAGATACAGCAGCGGGGCAGGGAATATGAAAATACGATACGAATTGATTACCTGGAACGCCTGAATAAACTGTATGAGGACTGGATTGACAGGTACCCGCACGAAAAATTAATTATCGATACCGATGATCTGGATTTTGTAACCAGCCAGGAGGATCTCGGTACAATCATCGGATTAGTTGAACAAAGGTTATTTGGTTTGTTTAACTGAATTGCTTCCCATTTAATATCTTTCTATTTTTAAAAGCTGTTGTGGAAAAACAAAAATTACAATTTCAGATACAAAATATTCCCGACGGGGAAAGTACCTCAATAGTACATCTGTCTGAAAATGACCTTGAGATTGAAAAGGCGGATTTTTTAAGTGGCGATGTTTCAGTGCATTTTTATAAGGCGGAGCGTTTTATCCAGGTGAAATTTTTTGTTGATGCAGACCTGAAATTAACTTGTGACCGCTCATTGGAAAAGTTTACGGAACACATATCGGACAGTTATAAAATTTTGTTTAATGCAGATGAGGATGATTTGGTAATTGGTGAAAACTCTGCTGTAAAACCAATACCGGGATCTCTGATTCTGGATATTGAAAATGAGGTAAGGGATACCATCATGCTGAATATTCCTGTGAAGAAAATTCACCCCAAATATTTGGATGAAGAAGGAAATCCTGAAGAATTTGAGATAAAAAAATTTGGTGACATCCGTGAGTCTGAAGATGACAAAATTGATCCGCGCTGGGAAGCTCTTAAAAAATTAAAATCAAACAATTAAATTCCTAACTGAAAAAAATAAATGGCACATCCAAAAAGGAAAACATCGAAAGCAAGACGTAATAAACGTCGTTCACATCATAAAATAGCTGATGTGGCCCTTACAGAATGCTCCAATTGTGGCGCAATGCATCGTTTACATCATGTTTGCATGGAATGCGGTTTTTATCGCGGCAGACAGGTTATCGATGTGAATAAGTAATATAATTGAAATAAGATGCTTATCGCTGTTGATGCTGTAGGAGGTGATCACTTCCCTGAAAATCCGGTACTTGGAGCTGTTGAAGCTTGTAAGGAGAACAAGGATATTCAAATTTTACTCGTTGGACCTGAAGAATTAATCCGGGTGGAATTAAGTAAACATAAAACAGCGGACAACAGAATTTCTGTTCTAAATGCCCCTCAGATTATCAGCATGGACGAAGCGCCTGCAACTGCTGTTAAGGGAAAAAGGCAATCGTCTATTGTCGTTGGCCTGAGCGCTCAAAAAGAGGGGCACTGCGAAGCGTTTGTAAGTTCCGGAAACACAGGTGCCCTTCTGGCAGCATCAACTCTGATACTTGGTAAGCTGGAAGGTGTTCTGCGCCCAACTATTGCTGCTCTATTTCCTACTATTAAAGGATTCAGGCTCTTAATTGATGCTGGTGCCAATCTTGAATTGAAACCTGAATATTACCTGCAATTTGCAAGCATGGGTACAATATATGCCCGTGAAATCATGCAGATAGGCCAGCCAACTGTTGGGCTGTTAAATGTGGGTGATGAAGAGGAGAAGGGGACAGAGCTTCTTAAAAATTCATATAATATTTTAAAGCAGCTGCCAAATTTTTCCGGAAATATTGAAGGTAAAGATATATTTAAAGCCAAAACGGATATTTTTTTATGCAACGGCACTCTTGGAAATGTACTTTTGAAATTTGGTGAATCAATCCCTGAAACATTACAAATTTTACTGAAGGCCTATTTTGAAAAAGAAAAGATTCCGGCAGATCTGCAGAATACTATTTTCAAAATTGTCTATGAAACGCTGCAGCCATTCAATTATGAACATGTTGGTGGCGTTCCCTTTTTAGGTGTGAATGGCGTGAGTATGGTTGGACACGGCAACAGCTCTGTTACTGCGATTAAAAATATGATTTTAAGTGCAGCAAAATGTATCGAACAGAATGTGAATGAAAAAATAGTAGCATCTCTTAACTAACAAATAACGTTCTAATGGCTTCACGCAAAGCAAAAATTACTGCTTTAGGCAGGTATCTTCCTGAATATATACTAACAAATACCGAGTTGGAAAAGATTGTGGATACTGATGATGAATGGATTAAAAGCAGAACAGGTATTTCAGAACGTCGTATTTTAAAAGATAAGGATAAAGCCACAGCTTTTATGGCGACAAAAGTTGCGGAAGAGATACTTGAAAATGCAAATTACTCTCCGGATGAGATAGATACCATCATTGTAGCGACGGTTACGCCCGATTATATGTTTCCGGCAACAGCCTGCCTGGTGCAGGGAAATATCAATGCAAGTAACGCATATGCGTTTGACCTGTCTGCTGCCTGTTCAGGTTTTTTATATGCTCTTTCGACCGGCGCTATGCTGATTGAATCCGGCCGTTGTAAAAAAGTCCTCGTTATCGGTTCCGATAAAATGAGCTCTATTACTGATTTTTCAGATCGTACAACCTGTATTCTGTTTGGGGATGCAGCAGCCGGAGTTTTACTGGAAGCATCGGAAGGTGAGAACGGGATCATTGATTTTGTTCACCACGTTGAGGGTGACGAAAACAAGGCCTTATGTCAGCCTGCCGGCGGAAGTTTAAATACTGCCACTGCCGAAACCGTAAAAAATAAAATGCACTATCTGAAACAGGATGGGCGGGCTGTTTTTAAAAAAGCAACGGAGGGAATGGCAGATGTATCTCTTGAAATTATGGAGCGAAATGATTTAAAACCGGACGATGTGGAATGGCTTGTTCCTCACCAGGCTAATCTCCGGATTATTGATGCTACCGCCCGCAGAATGGGGATAGACAAAAGTAAGGTGATGATTAATATCAATAAATACGGAAATACTACGGCAGCCACTATTCCTCTCTGCCTATACGACTGGCAGGATGAATTGAGACAGGGTGATAAACTTGTGCTTGCTTCTTTTGGAGGTGGTTATACCTGGGGTGCCATGTATGTAAAATGGGGGATGAAATGAAAACAGCTTACTTGTTTCCGGGGCAGGGCTCTCAATTTGTCGGTATGGCCAAAGATCTGTTTGAAACAGATGCTAAACTGGCAAGCAGATTCAGAGAGGCTGATGATATTCTTGGATATTCCCTTACAGATATCATGTTTAATGGTCCGGAAAACGTACTGAAACAAACGGTTCACACACAGCCTGCAATATTTTTGCATTCCGTTGCACTTTTTGAAACCATAGATGGTTTACCGGATATGGCTGCAGGACACAGCCTCGGAGAGTTTTCGGCATTGGTTGCGTCTGAAGCATTAAAATTTAAAGAGGCCCTTGAACTGGTAGCGCTTCGTGGTAAACTTATGCAGCAGGCCGGTTCTGAAAATGAAGGCTCAATGGCAGCTATTATCGGAATGCAGGATGAAACTGTTGATGAGATTTGCAGTGAAGCTGATAATATCGTTCAAAAACCTGTAGTTCCGGCCAATTATAATTGTCCAGGTCAGCTTGTGATTTCGGGTGATCCGGAAGCTGTAGAGAAAGCAATAGAGCTGGCTAAAGAGAAAGGCTGCAGGCTTGCAAAAAAGCTGCCTGTTAGCGGCGCGTTTCATTCGCCATTGATGAAGCCTGCCCTGGAAGGGCTTAAGAATAAACTGGAACAGGTTCAGATTGATGAAGCAAAGGTTCCTGTCTACTCAAATTTTACGGCTCTCCCAACCACTGATCCGGACACCATTCGGGAGAATCTTGTAAACCAGTTAATGAACCCTGTTCAATGGACAAAAACCATGCAGAATATGTTTGATCACGGAGCCCGGACATTTGTTGAGATCGGGCCTGGAAAAGTATTGCAGGGTTTGATAAAACGAACCTTGAAAGATGTTGAAATCAACGGATATCAATAAATTAAACCTATGGATTTAAGTAATAAAAATTGTCTTGTAACCGGGGGAAGCCGTGGGATTGGCAAGTCGATCGCCGAAACTTTAGGTTCTTATGGTGCAAATGTTGCCATCACATACGCCAGCTCGAAAGAGGCGGCAGAAAACGTTGTAGATACTTTAAAAAGTCAAGGTGTTAAAGCGATGGCACTTCAGGCTGATGCAGTTGATTTCTCCAAGTCTGAGGATGTCGTTCAGCAGGTAGCCGAAGAGTTCGGTCAGATTGATGTTCTTGTAAATAATGCAGGAATAACGCGGGACAACCTGCTCTTACGAATGTCTGAAGAGCAATGGGATGAGGTTATTGATACGAATCTGAAGAGTGTATTCAATTACAGCAAAGCTGTTGCAAAACCCATGATGCGGGCACGCGGCGGATCCATCATAAATATAAGTTCAGTGGTTGGGATCTCCGGCAACGCGGGTCAGAGTAATTATTCGGCCTCAAAAGCCGGGATTATCGGTTTCACCAAGTCTTTTGCCAAAGAACTGTCAAGCAGAAATATTCGGGCAAATGTGGTGGCTCCCGGTTACATTACTACAGAGATGACTGGTGAACTCAGTGAAAAACTTCTTGAATCCATTAAAAAAGAGACTCCGCTGGGAAGAGCCGGAGAACCACAAGAGATTGCAAATGTGGTTGCATTTCTGGCTTCAGATTTAAGCTCTTATATTACGGGTGATGTTATACGCGTTGATGGCGGAATGGCCATGTAAAACGAAGAAGTACAAGAGATTTCATTAATACATGTTTTTTTATAATCATAAGTTGTATTTTTAATCGATTTTTTATCTAAACTTTAAACTAACCATAACTAAAAAGGTTTGATATGTCACAAGACGTTGAAGCAAAAGTAAAAGCAATCATTGTTGATAAACTGGGTGTTGATGACTCAGAAGTTGTTGGCGATGCTAATTTCACGAATGATTTAGGTGCAGATTCTTTGGATACTGTAGAACTTATCATGGAATTTGAAAAAGAATTTGATATCAGTATTCCGGATGAAGATGCTGAAAACATTGCCACAGTTGGTGATGCAGTTAAATATATACAGGAAAAATCCTAACAACTCATTGATCTGGTTTCATTTATGAAAGGACGCAGAGTGGTAGTAACCGGAATAGGTGCCATTACGCCCGTTGGCAATACGGCACCTGATTTCTGGAATGGCCTTATCTCTGGAAAAAATGGTGTGCGAAATATCGAACATTTTGACACGTCAGATTTCTCCACAAAATTTGCCGGAATGTTGCAAGATTATGATGAGCTTGCATATTTCGACCGGAAAGAGGCTCGTCGTCTCGATAAAGTTTCACAATACGGCTTAATTTCGGCTGAAGAAGCGATCGATGACAGTAATATTGATCTCGAGGCCATTGATAAGAACCGTGTTGCTGTGATAGTAGGCTCCGGTATCGGCGGGATGAAGACTTTCTACGATCAATCTGTTTCCTATCACCAGAGAGGACCCAGAGGAGTTTCTCCTTTTTTCATCCCCATGCTGATCCCCGACATGCCCGCCGGACAAATTTCAATCAAGTACGGCTTTCGGGGCCCTAACTTTTGCACTGTATCTGCCTGTGCAACAGGATCACATAACATTGGCCTTGCTTTTGATACAATTCGTTACGGACAGGCGGATATGGCTGTATGTGGCGGAACGGAAGCCCCTGTATGGCAAATTGGTATTGCAGGTTTCAGTTCCATGAGGGCGCTTTCCACCCGGAATGATTCACCTGAAACGGCCTCCAGGCCATTTGATAAAAACAGGGATGGTTTTGTGTTAGGTGAAGGCGCTGCAATGATGTTTCTTGAATCACTTGATTCAGCACTTGAAAGGGGTGCACGAATCTATGGTGAAATTGTGGGGCATGGATTTTCAGCAGACGGATATCATATCACCGCTCCTGATCCGGAGGGTAACGGCGTAATTCTGGCAATGGATAATGCCCTTAAAATGGCGGAAATTGAACCTGAGGATGTTGATCATATTAACATGCATGGTACTTCCACATCACTGGGTGACCTTGCAGAAAGCAATTCGATTAAAAAGGTTTTCGGTGACCATGCTTATAAGATCAATCTGAATTCAACCAAATCAATGACCGGGCACATGCTGGGTGCAGCCGGTGCTGCAGAGTCTGTAGCTGCTCTTTTGACAACCTATCATGGAATGATACCGCCAACTATAAACTATGAAACTCCGGATCCTGCGTGTGATTTAAATTATACTGTAAACGAGTCTGAAGCCCGTGATGTAAAATATGCATTGAATAATGCTTTTGGATTTGGCGGTCATAACACAACGCTTGTATTCAAAAAATTTGAAGAGTAAGTAATGATGCTGAACTGGTTTAGGAAAAGGTCTGATAATAAAACAAAGCAGACTGATAAACCTGTAAAGCATCTGTCGAAACTTGAATCAGTTTTAGGCTTTAGGATACCTGAAAAGGAAGAGCCTGTTTATAAGAAAGCACTCCGGCACAGGTCAAAAGTTGACGGAAAAAAATTCGAAAAGATCGATTCGTACGAACGGCTCGAATTTCTGGGTGACTCTGTTCTCGATCTGATCGTTACCGAAATTCTCTATGAGCGATTTCCTCTGGAGACAGAAGGCTTTTTAACAAAGATCCGGGCTAAAATTGTAAGAGGAGAAACACTTGCAGATTTATCCGGGAAGCTAAAACTTGATGAACTCATTCAAATCGGCGACCGGGCACAGGGGCAGGGTGTTGAATATTCCAAAAGCGTGCTGGCCGATGTATTTGAGGCACTCATTGCAGCAATCTATCTGACAAAAGGATATAAGCAGGCCTTTGAATTTGTAAGGGAAAAACTTGATGCTCATCTCGACCTTTCAAAAGTTGTTGAACAGAATGACAATTATAAAAGTATCCTGCTCGAATTTACCCAGGCAGAAAAAATGTCATTGCCGAAATACAATATTTTATCAGAATACGGCCCGGGCCACAATAAAACATTTTCTGTGTCTGTTTCAATAGATAGCGTTGTTTATGGAAAGGGAAAAGGGAAGAGCAAAAAGCAGGCTGAGCAAAAGGCTGCCAAAAAAGCTTTAAAAAAATTAACCGAAAGCGAAGAGTCTGAAAAAATTGTTAACTGAGATGTTTGTTTTTTAGCATTTTAAGTCCGATTCTTTTTCTTCGCCTGGCTTCTTTTTAAAAGTGAATGACAGTACCTAACCGGAACCAATCTTCTGTATCCAAATGACATGTTTGTTAATCTTCTGAAACCTGAATTTGATGAGTTGATTGCAGCCAAAGACTGGGTTGCTCTCAAGGAAGTACTGAATGAACTTCCTGCCGTGGATGTGGCAGAGCTTTTAGAAGATCTGGATCCTGAGGTAGCCGTTGTAATCTTCAGGCTTTTAAAAAAAGCTAAAGCAGCTGATGTTTTTTCCAACCTGAGTTCGGGAAAAGGAGTTGAGCTCCTCGAAATATTTTCAAGACAGCAGCTCAGTGATGTAATGAACAACCTGGAGCCCGATGAACAGGTTGCATTGATGGAAGAGCTGCCTGGCCATCTAACAAAGCGGGTACTTTCTTCCATGGCGGAAGAAAATCAGAAACAGGTCCGGAAATTGCTTGGTTACCCGGAGGAGTCGGTTGGCCGTTTAATGACCACCAATTTTGTAAGGGTAAAATCAGAATGGACGATTGAGAAAAGTATAGAACATCTGAGAGAATATGGCCGGAAAGCGGAAACACTGAATGTAATTTATGTTGTCGACGAAAATGAAAATCTGATCGATGATCTCAGATTAAATCAGCTGATACTGGCGGACCCTCAATCCGGAATCTCCGATATTATGGATCACTCATTCGAAGCACTGAGTGCGTTCGATGATCAGGAAGAGGCCGTTCGGATGCTTAGTAAGTATGACCGGGTAGCACTTCCGGTAGTTGACTCAGATGGTATCCTGGTCGGGATTGTTACCGTTGATGATGTAATTGATGTGGCTGAGGAAGAAACTACCGAAGATATGCACCTGATGGCCGGTATGAATGCCCTGGACGATTCATATTCTCAAACATCGATTTTCAACATGGTGAAAAAGAGAATTGGCTGGCTGGTGATTTTGTTTATGGGCCAAATGCTTACAGTAACCGCTATGGCAAATTATGAAGACGCACTTGCTGCAGCAGCCATCCTCTCATTTTTTATTCCGATGATCATATCAAGCGGTGGTAACTCAGGTTCACAGGCGGCAACACTGATCATCCGGGCTGTATCAACAGATGATATTAAAATGAGTGAGTGGAAAAAGGTGCTGTTCAGAGAATCAGTATCCGGTTTGTTACTTGGAAGCTTGATCGGGGTTATGGGTTCTGTGGTTATTGCAAACTGGATGTACCTTAGAGGCGAACCTTTTACAATAGAACTGATACTTCAGGCACTCACTGTCGGTACAAGTCTTATTGGTGTTGTACTTTTTGGTAATTTAAGCGGGTCTATGCTCCCTTTTATCATGGCAAAACTTGGATTCGATCCCGCCGTAACCTCAGCACCGTTTGTTGCAACACTGGTGGATGTTACAGGAATTATCATCTATTTTAGCATTGCCAGTTTACTGCTTAGCGGTGTACTCATTAATTAATGAAAGAATAATTTTTAAAAAATCGATGAAGCAATATCTGAATCTCGTAAAAAATGTATTGGAAAACGGAGTAAGAAAAGAGAACCGAACCGGTATCGATACGATTTCCTCTTTTTCTGAATTTTATAAAGTGAATCTCGCGGAGGGATTTCCACTATTAACAACCAAGAAAGTATATTTTCGATCTGTAATACTTGAATTACTATGGTATTTGAGGGGTGAAGACCATATTCAATGGCTTCGGGATGAAAAAAATTGCCATATCTGGGATGCCTGGGCCGATGAAGATGGGTATGTGGGCCCTATTTATCCGGTATTGTGGCGCCGTTATCCTTATTTAAGGACACAGAGTGGAAATTCTTATGTGTCAAACGGGAAAACATCGGAAATTTCCTGGAAATATGATGAATTTGATCAGGTTCAGCGTGCTATTGATATGCTGAAAACAAATCCCAACAGCCGGAGAATCGTGGTTTCCGCCTGGCATCCGGGACTGTTATCGGAGATGGCATTACCGCCCTGCCATGTGATGTACATCTTTAATGTGTCAAATGGCAAGTTGAATTGTCATTTAACTCAAAGATCCGGAGACGTGGCTTTGGGAATACCGTTTAATCTTGCCTGCTATTCCGCCTTAACGATGGCCATAGCCAGGTTAACTGATCTTGAACCGGGTACATTTGCCCATACCATTGTAGATGCTCATATTTACGTGAACCACATTGACGGGTTAAAAGAACAATTGAAACGTAAACCGGGAAAATTGCCGAAACTGAAAATTGCAAAGAAGGAAATTGATGATCTGAATTTTGAAGATTTCGCCCTGCAAGATTATGATCCTCAGCCGGCTATAAAATTTGAAGTGGCTGTCTGATATGAAAATTATTCTTATTGCAGCACATGACCCCAATCTTGTAATCGGTTCAAATGGTAAGCTTCCCTGGTACTTTAAAAAAGATCTTCAGTTTTTCAAAAAAACAACCATTGGCCACCCGATTGTGATGGGAAGAGGTGTTTTTGAGGAGTTAAACGAAAAACCACTTCCAGGCAGAAAAAATATCGTTTTAAGCAAATCACGGAATTATGAACATGTTGAAACGTTCAGTTCAATTACAGAAGCCATCCGGTTTTTAAAAGATGAAGATGAGGTTTATATCATCGGTGGCGGAGAGATCTACACGCAAACGATCCATCTCGCTGACGAATTAGTTATTACTGAAATACACAAAGCTTACGAAGGTGATACCTTTTTTCCTGAATACAGGGATGATATCAGTAAAAAATGGAGTGAGGTATGGAGGGAAGATCATCCTGAACTATCATTTGTGAGATATATACGCAAAAATGAATAGAAAATAATAACTTCTGTATATCAATTAAAATCTGAAAATTCATATACAAGATTCACATAAAATAATTCATCTGCAATACTTTAAAATGTGTATTGTTTTAATAAGATTCTAATACTCTTTTTTATAAGAATTTATTTCCTTGTTTTATATAAAAACACAAAAGTCAGCAATGTTAAAAAACATTAATGGCGTAAAAGGTGTTATTCAAATTACATTAAACCTAATAAAAGCTTAGGTCAAATTATATAACTCATTGATATCAGAATTTTTCTCATACAACCCGTTGTTTTTCTTAAATGAGGTTTGGTTCTATGGATTGGTTAATCAAATCTATTTTGTAACACTGCTTGTGGTATTATCACTGGCTGTGTACCTGTTTATTAAAACAAGGCATTCGGATGACGGTTTCGAGCTTACCACGTTCGAACAGAACATGTACCTGCATTCAATTGCCGCCAAAACAGATGATGCCATTGCAGCAATCGATACGGATGACAGAGTAAAATTTGCAAATGAACATTTTTTGGAACTTTTCAGTGTCAAATCAAAAGATATTGAAGGTAAAATAGTAGATGACACACCACTGCCTCTGGCCATTCAAAAAAGGCTCACAATGAACCGGAACGGGGAAGTGAAGGTAATGAAAGACGGAAAAGAAGAAGTCCGTCATATGCAAATACATTCCATTACAGATGATCACGGTAAGCTTCTCGGAAGATTATTGATTTTTAAAGAGATCCGGAAACCTGAACGTATTTCTGTTTCTGAAAAGACAACAAAGATTGATGACCTTTCTCATGATTTGAACACGCCTTTAAATGCGATTCTTGGCTACACTGAGTTACTTATCAGTGATAAAAATCTTACTGAGGAACAGCGGAATAATCTCAATATCATTACAGGCAAATCAAGAGAACTTCGATCTGTTTTTAATAATTTACTACAGGATGAGAGCCACATTACTCCTGTAAGCGGGAAGAAAAACAAGAAGAAAGGAGATATAAACAAGGTTATGATTGTTGATGATGTCTCTTTTAACCGCACTCTTCTTAAGATTATGCTTGAGCGAAATAATATAAATATTTGTGAGGCTTCGAATGGAAAAGAAGCTATTGAAACGATGCAGCGATGCAAACCGGATTTGATTTGCATGGATATTTCAATGCCGGTGATGGATGGAGTGGAAGCATTTGATTATATCCGCTCTTTGGATAACCAATTTTCAGACATTCCCATCATCGCGGTTACTGCCAACAGCAGAAAGAACAACAGAGACAGATTACTTGAAAAAGGATTCGATGGTTTTCTGCAGAAACCTTTTCGCGAAGAAGAATTAATGGATATGATTCATCATGTCCGTGCATGACTCCGCGCTGATTCCTGATCCGTGCAGATAATTTTACAGAACCTTCAGGGTTTGGCCGCCGGTTTTAACGCACTCCTGTTTTCAATCTCTTTCAGGTGCACAACATATGGTTTTACTACCGGTTTTGTCAGTGCCATGATATGTTTTGTATCTGCTGCCTTTGAAAATTCTACAGCCCTTTCGCCATCTTCAAGAATCCAGATAGATTCATTTTCAAACTTGTAAGCTTCACTGAAGCTTTCATCATAATGAAAATAAAAGGAGACGGATTCTTTGTCATGTGGAAACCCTTTTTCTTTTAAATAGCTTGTCGTTCTATCAGCCACATCTTTTTTTATATTTTTATCGCTGTGTTTATTCAAAAATGTAGTTCTGAACAGTGACCGGTTCAGAAAACGGTTACAGAGATCTGAAAGGATAGGGTCCTTTTCTTTTTTCCAGTATTTCAAACTGATAAATATATCGTGATCGTCCAGGTCTGTATAAGTCTCTACAAGTTTTGAACTTATTGTTTTGGTAGTTGTGAATTTCTTCTCAAATAGCTCTCTGAGAGCATCAGACGGATGACTGACAGTAATGTTGCTATCCATAAGAAATTTAACCCGCTGAATAATTTTTTTTAACAGCACATCTGCACTGAGTACCGTTTTGTGCAGATAAACCTGCATGTACATTAGTCGCCTCGAGAGGATGTAATTTTCAATTGCATAAATTCCTTTTTTTTCAATCACGATATTTCCTTTAAAAACGCGCATTGTTTTGAGAATCCGGTTAATGCCGACAGCCCCCTCGGTTACACCTGTAAAAAAACTGTCTCGTTTCAGATAATCCAGCCTGTCAATGTCCAGCTGAGAAGAAACCAATTGGTGTAAAAACTTTTTTGGATATTGGTTTGTAAATATCCTGATTGCAATATCGAGTGCACCGTCAAATTCCTTGTTAAGCTCTCTCATAATTTTCAGGCTCATTTTTTCATGATTAAAATCATGAATGAGAGAGTGTTCTAATGTATGGGAGAGAGGCCCGTGGCCAACATCGTGTAAAAGCAGGGCGATCAGAGTCCCTTCATATTCTGCGTCACTGATCGTTGTGTCTTTTTCGCGAAGGTTATTGAGAACCCGCTGTCCCAGTTCAAGTGTCCCGATAGCATGCGAGAAACGTGAATGTTCAGCAGCGGGGAATACAAGATAGCCAAGCCCAAGCTGCCGGATTCTGCGCAGACGCTGAACATATGGGTGATCAATTAATTTGAGAATAATTCCTTTCGGTATTGTGATAAACCCGTGAACAGGATCGTTGAATATTTTATACTGTGTACTTTTATCCATCAGGAGTTATTCAGAAGTTTTGACAAGAAATTTGTCTCGGTCAGGCAGGTGAGGTAGTTTAACCGGCTTTTTTTTGTTTGTACTATACCACACACCTGTCGATTTGGCTGTGGCTTTCAGCTCTTTTGTATCGTGGTCGTATATCGCCTGAAATCCGGTAATACTGCTGTTTCCGAACGTTTCAATGCCCGTTCCTGCAAGTATACCGGAGGGATAAAATATCGGTTTAATATAGTTTACTTCAAGGCTCACCAATACGAAACTGTTTCCCTCATTCATGGATTTTATAAATTCAGGAATCTGCTGTATAAAACGAATCCGGGCTTCTTCAAAAAAAGTGTTAAAAATCGCATTGTTTACATGGTGCAGAGTGTCCAGGTCACGGTATCTGATTTGCAGATTGCACCAATGAGGGAATAAATCTCTTTTGTAATCCGGTTTTTTCATTGTCTTTTAATCTTTTAAAATTAGAATAGTAAAATATATACCAGACAGTGGTTATGGTAAAAATTTTAATAATGATTTCCCACTTCTTTATTGATACTGCTATTCATTATATTGGAATCTTAATTTAAACACTCACGAACCGTAAAATATGTTTGACGAAAAAACAGAGAAATTCCTCGAAGAGTTATTGATAACACCCAGCCCAACCGGCTATGAATCTGAAGGCCAAAAGGTTTGGATGGAGTATATGAGAGAACACGCTGATAATGTCACTTCAGACTCTTATGGATCAGCTGCGGCTTTCCTGCAGACGAATAACGATGTTATGACAATTATGCTTGAGGCACATGCAGATGAAATTGGCATGGTTGTGCAGCACATCACCGATGATGGTTTTATTTACCTGAATAAGCTGGGCGGCAGTGATTCAACCATTGCAAAAGCAAAAAGAGTTCTGATTTATAACAAAAGAGGTCGGGTAACGGGTGTCACAGGCAATACGGCCATTCATCTTCAGGACACGAAAAACGGGGGCGGTAAACAGCCCTCATGGAAAGATATTTTTGTTGACATCGGAGTATCAAACCGTGACGAAGCCCTGGAACTTGTACAGGTTGGTGATCCTGTAATTTATGCTGAGGATGTCGATTACCTGAATGATGAACGGATAACTGCAAGGGGACTGGACAACCGCATCGGCGGATTTATGATTGCCCAGGTCATGAGAAAGCTGAAAGATCAAAGAAAAAAACTGAAAGTAAATGTAATTGCATTAAATTCGGTTCAGGAAGAGGTTGGCGGGTTCGGGGCACGAATGATGAGTTATCGTCACATGCCGGATGCGGCACTGGTTACAGATGTTACCCACGCTACAGATTCGCCCGGAATTGATGCGAAGGAGCACGGCCTTGTAAAACTTGACAAAGGACCGAGTATTCAGCACGGAGGTGCAAACCATCCCGGCCTTGTAGATCTTATAGAAAAAGTAGCTGAATCAAAAAATATTGAGATACAGCACGAGGCAACAAGCGTGAGAACGGGAACGGATACAGACAGCATATTTTTTCAAAAAACAGGTATTCCCAGCGCCCTGATCTCCCTGCCATTGAGATATATGCACTCACCTGTGGAAACGGCCTCGTTAAATGACATCCATGCATTAGTTAACCTGATGACAGAAACTGTATTCGCCCTGGAACCTGACCATCATTTTTCTGTTGCTAATTAAATTCGGCACATCGATATTTTACTTTTTAATTGATAATATAAAAATCAAAATATTTTGATCTGGCATAACAGTACATTTCTTTGGTTACTGGCAATCATTCCACTTACAGCAGTTCTGTTCTATTTTTTTGATAAAAGAGTGAAGCGAAACGTCAACTCTTTTTTTGATTTGAAACTTTTTCAAAAAATCAGAAAGGGTTACTGGGAGTTTGGCTATCGTGTTCGGACTGTTTTAATTCTGATTGCAATAGCGCTGTTCACTATCGGATTGGCGGGCCCAAAAATAGGAACCGAAGTACGTGAAGTGCAGAGGCGGGGTGTGAACATGCTTATTGCGCTTGATCTTTCCAGAAGTATGAATGCTGAAGATGTAAAACCCAGCCGGCTCCAGAAAGCCAAATTTGAGATATCAAGGCTCATCGAAAGATTAAGGGGCGACAGGGTAGGCCTGATGGTTTTTACCGGTGAGGCGTTTATTCAGAGTCCGATGACGATGGACTATTCGGCACTTCGCATGTTTCTTGATATTGCAGAGACCGGACAGATGCCATCCAATACAACGAATTTCAGTTCAGCATTTAAAAAAGCTTATGAAGCGTTTGATTCTCTTGAAGAACAGGAGGAAAGTAATGCTGCGAATGTTTTGCTCTTTATTGCTGACGGAGAAAACCATGGGCCGGACTATTCGCAGGATTTACAGCGATTGGTCAATCAGGGTGTCATTGTATTTACGATTGGGATTGGCACTCGTGAAGGAGGGCCGATTCCAACGTATGAAGAAGATGGCACATCCAATCTGACAGGGTATGTAAGAGATGCAGAGGGAAATCTTGTTACTACACAACTTGAGACCGGAACCATGCAGGATATAGCCAGAGACGGGGGAGGAAGTTATTTTGACATTAATTCGGCCGGCGAGACGATAGAACCTTTTTTTGCAAAACTGGAAGATCTGGAAAAGGGTGAATTTTCATCACAGGAGTTTGCTGACTATAAAAATCAGTACCAGGTTCTGCTTATAAGCGGCCTTGTGTTTTTTATAGCCGGATTGTTTTTTCCGGTCTATAGCCGGAAATAGCAGTTCCCTAATGGTTAAATGTTGCCTTATATCCGGTAGAATTAACTTATTCAGAGATATAGTTCAGAGGTTCAATAATGGAAGCCAATTCATATCCATTGTGGTTTGAAACCGCGGCATACCAATTTTTATCCCATTTCCAGGAGACAACATGTTTGCCATTGATTTCCGTAATGTGAAAGTCAGTTTCAGAAGATATTCTTCCCACAGCAGCTGAGTCCCTGATGAGATTTGTGATTTTTTCAAGGTCAGGAATATGAAATGCAAATATATAGATGTACTCATTTAAATCTTCCTGGTAGTATTCAAAAAGCGGGGTTTGATAACCCGGAATAAATTCTGATACTACAACACCGCTGAAATTTGCACTCCTGACAGGCGGAACAGTCATCTGAAGAGAATGAAATTCGCTGAGATAATTTTCGGCAATATCTACCGAAGCCGTCTGAAATGTGGGTTCAATGTAGCCGCCATCGTGATTCTCAAAATGATTGTATGCGTAACTTTCGACCTCATATACAATGTTCTGATCCGGAAAGGCTGACCGGTCGAGAAATTCTATAATCAGAATGGAAAAAAGCAATATAGCGGCAGCGGCACTAAAATATCTGAAAAGAGCAGGGATGCGTTTCCCGTTTATTTTTTTTTCTCTGTTATCATGCCTGCTTTCCGAGCCATCTGTTGATGACAGGCTTTGAGATACAGAATAATCCTCAAGGAGCGGATCGGATGCGTAATTTTTATGAATAACGAATTGCCTTAGAGAAGAGGGGGCTTTACTTTTTTTATATTTTTCCCTGACCAGATTTTTTACAGATAATAATTGCCTGTAATGTTTTTTCATCTCTGAATCATTCTTTATATACTTTAAGAATGCACTTTTTTCACTTGCCGAAGCTTCATCATCAATCACAAGTGTGAGAATTTTAATTACTTCTTCTTTTGTTAAATCAGCCATGAATGAATAATACCACCAGTTTTAGAGACATAATTTGTTTTGTGTAGATAACAATATAGTTCCGATAACTGTTCCTTTGGAATCAAGGATAGTTGAACAAAAGACAATGATCAATCTGTGACCTTGCATTGCGTTCGGATTCAGATACTTACTATTTTTTTGAAATAGATCCACGGCTTGCCGGAGGGTGGCGGTGCTTTAAAATCCATTCTTTTTTTCAGGGTTGGGTGATCCAGGTTGAATCTATATGAAAAAAGGGCGGGGTTTTCATTTTTCTTCGCCCCATATTTTTGATCTCCGAAAACGGGATATCCTGAATCGGCCATTTGAGCTCTGATTTGATGAGGCCTTCCTGTTTGTAAATCGACCTCAAGGAGTGACAGATTTTGTTGCGATTCAATTCTGATATAAGTCAATTGAGCAATTTTGCTGTGCCGGGCCGGCTTGCGTGTAACGGTAACTTTGTTCCTTTTACTGTCTTTTTGAATATAGCCTTCAAGCAAGGCATTAATGGGAGTAATACCTTCCGCAACAACCAGGTATGTTTTTTTTACTGTCCTGTTGCGGATCTGTTCACTCAGGCGGCCAGCCGCTTTTGAAGTTTTCGCAAGAACCATTACTCCGCCAACCGGGCGATCAAGCCTGTGAACCAGGCCAAGAAAAACGTTTCCGGATTTGTGATCTCTTTTTTTAAGAAAATTTTTATAAAAAGTGAGCACATCTTTTGCCGCTGATCCGTCCGGCTGAGAAAGTACGCCCGAAGGCTTGTTGATAACCAAAAGGTGGTTATCTTCAAATATAATATCTTTATTCAATTGCTGTTCAATAAGATGTAGATTTTAAACAAAATATATATAGAGTTGATATAAGCGATATACCGCGTAAATGTACAATAATTATTATCTTTCCAAATGAATGAATTTTCATTATAACCCATAGCGCAATAAATATAACATCAGTGAATGGCAATTTCAGTAAAAGAAAAGGTTGAGCATCTTCCCTCACTGCCGGGCGTTTACCAGTTTAAAGACAGCGGTGGTAATCTGCTCTATGTGGGCAAGGCGAAAAATCTGAGTAAGCGGGTGAGGTCGTACTTCCAGAGTTCCAGATCGCACGACGGAAGGATCAGGCTGATGATTTCCAAAATTGAGGATGTGGAAATAATTGTGACTGATTCTGAGGCAGAAGCTCTGATTCTTGAAAACAATCTCATTAAAAAGCATCAGCCAAGATATAATATCATGTACCGGGATGATAAGTCCTATCCCTATATTTGCATGACGAATGATGACCGCCCGAGGGTGTTTTCAACAAGAACGGTTATCAGGGATGGCAGCAAGTACTTTGGCCCCTATGATCATGTGGGGCACATGAGACGCATGCTTGAAACCATACGGAAAACATTCGGGCTCTGTACGTGTGCAGTATCCGCAAAAAGTATAGATAAATCGAAAGGAGTTCCCAAATGGCACTCCTGTTTTGATGATTATCTCAATAATTGTTCAGGCGACTGGAAGATTGAAGAGTATCGGGAAACTATGGACAAGGTTGAAAAAATGCTGCATGGAAAAACGGAGCATTTGATGAAACTTGTGAGAGAAGAGATGGAAATAGCATCGGATGCACTCGCCTTTGAAGAGGCCGCCCGTCTGCGTGATAGTTATGAATCCCTGCACAAATACAATCAGAAAATGAAGATTGTTGCTGACAGAGAAGTAAACCGGGATCTTTTTGCAATGGAGGCAGACAGGGAAATGAAAGAGGCATGTGGAGTTCTTTTTAAAATCAGGGAGGGTAAACTGATCGGGCGATTCCACCGTTTTATCAAAAATATTGATGATATGCCCGATTCAGCAATCCTGCAATCTTTTATGGAAGATTATTACACCGGACAATTTGCGGGTGCAATACCCGATGAGGTCTATACAAACCATGATCTTGAAGAGCCGGATCCGCTATCAGAATATTTGTGGCAGCAGCGGGAAAAAAAAGTACCTTTATACACGCCTAAAATAGGTGAAAAGCGACATTTAATCGAGATGGCTGAATCAAATGCGAAAATACTTCTCAGTGAAAGGAGGCTTGAAAAAGAGAAAGCCGAAAAAGAGAGAATCCCGCATGCGGTAAAGGAGTTGAAAGAGTATTTGAAACTAAACAGGCTTCCCCGTCGTATCGAATGTTTTGACAATTCAAATATCCAGGGGAGTGATCCGGTTGCAAGCATGGTCTGTTTTGTTGATGCACAACCCAGAAAATCGGAGTACAAGCGATTCAATATTAAAGACGTGGAGGGGGCTGATGATTTTGCATCTATGTATGAAGTGGTAAAAAGACGATACAAACGGGTTAAAAATCAAAAATTGCAGATACCGGATCTTCTGCTTGTGGATGGCGGTAAAGGCCAGCTGAGTGCCGCAATGAACGCTTTGCGGGATATCGGCATGGAGAATGAATTTGATGTTGCGGGTCTTGCGAAAAGACTTGAGGAGGTATTTTTGCCCGGTAAACAAGATGCAATCATGATTCCCAAGACCTCATCTTCGCTTAAGCTTTTACAAAGAGTAAGGGATGAAGCACATCGTTTCGCTATTACTTTTCACCGGAAAAAGAGAAATCAACGAACCATCAAAACAGAACTTGTAAGCATACCGGGCATCGGCGAGAAAAATTCTGTTCAGCTGCTTACTCATTTCGGCTCTGTGAAAAAGATAAAAAGCGCAGATCTGACGACGCTTCAGTCTGTGATTGGGAAAAAGAAAGGAAAAGATGTTTACGACTACTTCCATGAGGGGTAAAGAAATCGCATGTTTATGTGATACAAAGATTAGAACAAATGTGCTACTCTTTTATTAGACTAAACTAAGAAGTGATCATCAGTAAAATTATAAGACCTTTTAATAATCAGAATAACATGATGATTTTGATGAGATTGCCGGTGCCAATTACTCTTGATTTGTCATATTAAGGAACTTTTAAACCAGTAATACAGTTAATAAACTTGTGAAACATTAGCTGGAAACCATTTATTTTTAGAATCTATGAAATTAAATATAGCCGACCATATTCCTGAAAATTATACTCAATTAAAAGACAGAGAGCTTGTTCGCAAGTACAGAAAGGATAACGACCAGCTTGCGTTCAGAGAACTGATGAACAGGCATCAGGCCAAAGTCTATTCTTATATCTACAGCATGGTGAATAGCCGTGAAGTTACGAATGACATTTTCCAGGAGACATTTACCAAAGTTATCACCAAGATGGATGATACCTACAATGAGCAGGGTAAGTGGATTGCCTGGGTTATGAGAATTGCACACAACGCAACAATTGATTATATAAGAAAACAAAAAAGATTTGTTGACGTTAGTAGTAATTATGATAAAGAATCAAACACTGATTTTTATGACCGTCTGCCGGATGAAGATTCTGTCGGACAGCAGGAGCAGCTTGAACTTGATGAATCAACATCGAGCCTGCTTAAGCATATTTCTGAATTGCCGGAAGAGCAGAGAACAGTTGTTATGCTGAGGCACTATTATGAAATGCCATTTAAAGAAATTGCTGAATTAACAGATGTTTCAATAAATACGGCACTAGGACGTATGAGATATGCGTTAATAAATCTGAGGAAGATGTTTGAGGAAGAAAGTGACAAAGAATCAAAGAAAGTATGAATACAGAAGATACACTCAGTGTTAAGTATATTTATGGAGAATTAGACCCTTCTGAAGAGGTAATTTTTGAGAGGGAAATTAGTGAGAGCGAAGATTTAATGATTGAGGTGGAGTCAATGCGCGAAACGCGAAAGAGACTTGAAAAGCTTCCGCTGATCAATCCTCCATCTGAACTCTCTGAAAATGTTTTGAATTTCCTAGAAAAAAAAAATGAGAAAACCGGACAAAAACAGGCATATATCTACCTCTCCGTCGCAGCTTCAATACTGGTAGCACTATTTTCAGGAGGATATCTTTTCGTAGCCGATTCTGCTGAAAACCAGAAGATGGAATCTGCTGTTTCTGAAGCCTCGGGTGGTAGTTCTGCAATTCTTAATTACAGCAATGAAAAGCCGGATCTGCGGCCTGCTTCTCCCTGGATTGACAAGAATGATATCATTTACATGAATGATTTATACAATCTGCAAACGGGTAAAGCTGAAAATTCCGTTTTTAAAAACAGTTTTGAAAAACTTACACCTGTTGACAGATTTCAACAAAATTTTGATGTAAACAGAGATTTTCAGCTTACCGGATCACGAAATTAGCAACTCACTTTCCCGGAACCGGATATTTGTTGTGCATTGTGGAATACTTCTTGCAATGATTTGTATATAAACTACATAAATCAATTGTTATGCAAGTAAATACACAAAACACCGAGAAAGTGTTTATGTGAATAACTAATTTTGGTTCGCTTCATCGGGCGGGTTATATTCTAATCAAACAAAAAATATCAACAGGCTAATATCAGTGAATGGGTAAAGTTATTTCCATAGCTAATCAGAAAGGCGGAGTTGGCAAAACAACCACAGCTATAAATTTGGCAGCCAGCCTTGCTGCAATTGAACATCCTACCTTATTAATTGACATCGACCCGCAAAGCAACTCCACAAGCGGACTTGGGATAGAGTCAAGGAATGTAGAAAGTTCAATTTATGAGGTAATGGTAGGCGGAGTTGAAGTGGAAGAGGCTGTGCTGGAAACAGAGCTGCCATTTTTAGACCTGGTTCCCTCGCATATTAACCTGGTCGGTGCAGAGATCGAAATGGTGGACAGGAACCAAAGAGAACGTATTTTGAAAAAGGCTATTGATCAGATCAGATCAAAATATGATTTTATCATTATCGATTGTCCGCCATCATTAGGTCTGCTTACAATCAATTCACTTACTGCCTCAAATTCTGTTTTAATACCGGTGCAATGTGAGTATTTTGCACTCGAAGGTTTGGGTCAGCTCCTGAACACCATTAAAATTGTACGCCAGCACCTGAACACAGCGCTTGAAATAGAGGGAGTTGTGTTAACGATGTATGATACAAGAACCAGATTATCGAACCAGGTAGCTGCAGAGGTGAAAAAATATTTTGATGATCGCGTTTTTTCTACCGTAATTGCCAGAAATGTTCGCCTTGCGGAAGCGCCAAGTTTTGGTAAACCAGCTCTTTTGTATGAATCGACAAGTGTGGGAGCAAAGAATTACCTGGCCCTTGCACGGGAAATAATTAAAAGAAACCGGAAGTTATTCAAAAACAGTCCGGTTCTTGCCAAATAGCAGAGTAGATTATAGAATATCATGGCCAAAAAAGTTTTAGGACGGGGACTGGGAGCCTTTTTCCCGGAATATTCGGATGAATCTGATGAAAAAGCTGCCGGAGGCCCGAAAACCAAAACCGCGATACCCATTGAGCCTGCCGAACGTGTAAACCAGGTTTTAAATATTCCGGTTAATCATATTCGCCCTAACCCGCATCAGCCGCGTTCAGATTTTAATGAAGAATCTTTAGAAGAGCTGGCTTCTTCCATAAAAAGTCATGGACTTATTCAGCCGGTTACAGTCAGGTATATTGGAGAGCGACGGTTTGAATTAATCAGCGGCGAAAGAAGGCTGAGGGCAAGCAAACTTGCAGGTATCGATGAAATTCCCGCCTATGTACGTGAAGCTGATGATGAACAGATCATTGCTTTTGCGTTAATTGAAAACATTCAGCGCGAACAGCTTAACCCGCTTGAAGTGGCTATAGGCTATCAGCGATTGATGGAAGAGTGTGAGTACAGCCAGGCACAGGTAGCCGACCGCATTGGTAAAAACAGAAGTACTGTTGCCAATATGCTGAGGTTGCTTCAGCTTCCCGATTTTATTCAGACGGCTCTCCGGGATGAAAAAATTACAACCGGACACGCCCGTGCTCTCATTAATATCAAAGATGAGAATGACAAGAAAAAGATATTAAAAAAAATTCTGGATCAGGACCTGTCTGTCCGGCAGGTGGAAGACCTTGTGAGATCTATTGATAAAAAAAACGAACAGAAGAAAAAAAAGGCACGGGAAGAGAAAGCAGATCCGTTTATTGATGAGATAACAGGCAGATTGCGCCAGAAATTGAGTACCAAAGTTAATATCAGGCAGAAAGGAAAAGGCGGAGAAATCCGGATTGAATTTTATTCAGATGATGAACTCGACAGGCTCCTTCAGATATTTGACAGCGTTTAAGAAAATATCGCCCTTGTTGATTTTACTATTCATACCATTTGAATTAGTTGCTCAAAATAATTTTGTTGAAAATGATTTTTCGCTGCTGCGAAGCAGACAAATTCATGCAGAGGCAAACAGTTTCAGCAGACCAGGGGCTCTGCTTCAGGAATCGCAGGCAAAAGATGAATTTCCAAAACCGGGTTCTGTTTTATTAAAATCAGTCATGATCCCCGGATGGGGACAAGTTGTAAACGGGCAGGCCTGGAAAGTACCGATAGTCTACGGTTTATTAACCGGCTCTGTGCTATATACGCGGTATCTGACGAAGCAATATCACGATTACAGGGCTGCTTTCTTCAATAGTTCGAGGGGAGAGGATTCCGATTTTCGTTTTGGTGAAACACCTCCGGAGCTTCAGGGGCTCAATGCCGAGCAACTGCGTTCGCAGCGAGACAGTTTTCGCAATCAACGAGATTTTGCATATGTGATTATCGGCCTGGCTTATGGCTTGAATGTATTGGATGCATATGTATTTGCACACATGAAATCGTTTGACGTGTCTGATGACTTGTCTGCAACTGCCTCGGTTCGTCCAGATTTGATCGATGGCCGATCAGCCGGTATGACTATATCGTTTACCTTTGAATCAAAAAAATAATTAGTAAAAAAGAATGAGATGTTAAAATCACCTGAAGAAATGGATTTCCAACAATCCCCGCAGAATTTTGATGAGGGAAACAGCCATGATTTGTGGAGTGTTTTCAAAATTATGGGAGAATTTGTTGATGGTTATGATAAACTGTTCCGGATCGGGCCTTGCGTTTCAATCTTTGGTTCATCCCGGAGCAGGCCCGGCGATCCCAATTATGAACGGGCAATAAAAACAGCTGAACTGATTTCCAAAAACGGATTTGGAGTCATTACCGGCGGCGGCCCCGGTATCATGGAAGCTGCCAATAAAGGAGCCATGAATGCAGGCGGTAAATCTGTAGGGTTGGGAATAGAACTGCCGCACGAACAGGGTATCAATGAGTATGTACATCCTCAGTATGAAATAAATTTTAAATATTTTTTCGTGAGAAAAGTGATGTTTGTAAAATATGCTCAGGGATTTATTGTTTTTCCCGGCGGGTTTGGAACTCTTGATGAACTTTTTGAAACATTGACTTTGATACAGACCTTTAAAATTGAGCGTATACCGATTGTTTTGGTTGGAACTGAATATTGGGGCGGGCTTTTGAGGTGGATAAAAGATAAATTATCGGATGGAGAACTTATATCAGAGTCTGATATGGATCTCTATTTTCTTACGGATGATCACGAAGAGGCAGTCAAATACGTATGCGATTTTTACAAGCAGAAAAAACCCACACCAAATTTTTAATGGTGATAGATGAAACTTTATCTTGCAGCATGTGTTTAATTATTTAGAATGAATAAACTTAGCATTTACATGAAATATTTGATTTATTAAAAGAATGATTCAAATACTTATAAAATTTCACTATGTTAGGTGCGTTTAACCAAGCAGTAACCATAAATTCAAGACAAAAATCATGAAATCAATCAAACGCTTACCATTGTATGTGGCGATGGCATTTTTCCTTTTAGGGGCAAATCAGAATGCAATTGCACAGGATGCAAATGCAGAGGCAATATCAACGTTTAACAACGCAATTGAATTAGCTGAAAATAAAGACTATGACAATGCTATCAGTCTTTTTGAAGAAGCTTTACAAATAGCTGAAGAGAATGATCTCTCTGAGATAAAGGAAAGGGTAGAAAATCAGCTTCCGAAAGTTTATGCATCACGTGCATCTGCAGCTTACTCTGAATATCAAGGTAATAAAGATGTAGCTTCACTGAATGCGGCAATTCGAAAATTTGAAGAAGCCAATGAGGCTGCAAACCGGTTTGGTGATGATCAGATTGTTGAGCGAACCAGGGGTGTTATTCCGCAGCTCTACTACATCAAAGGAGTACTGCATTTCAGACAGCAGAACTTTGACGCTTCGGATGAAGCTTTGAATCAGGCTATCCAGCTCAATTCAAATTACGCAATTGCCTACTACCAGAAGGCGCTTGTGCAAAAACGAAAGAACAGATCAAATATAGATAGTTATCTGCAGTGGATAGACCGCGCAATTCAGGTTGCTGAGCAAGTGGGTGACAATTCTACGTTAGAGAGAGCGCAAAATAATGCAACGGATGAACTTGTATACCAGGGCGTTCAGCAGGCTGATCAGAGAAGGTTTGATGCAGCGATTAATTTGCTGAACAGAGCCTTGCAGTATGAATCCTCTTCCGCCGATGCCCATTACAGGCTTGCAGAAGTTTACAACAAGCGTTCCAACTGGAACAGGGCTACTGAGCATGCACTACAAGCACTTCAGTTTGAATCCGGAGGGGTTGTTGACAGAGCCAAAATCTATTTTGAACTGGGAACTGCTTACCAGGGCAGCGGGCAAAAAACGCAGGCCTGCAACGCTTTTGAAGAAGCCGCACACGGTGAATTCCGTGATCCGTCTCTTCACAAAATGGAACATGAGCTGAAGTGTGAAGGATATGCATCCGCGGGCAGGAGATAGTGATACTCCGCTTTATTGGTGACTGATTGATTTCTTCATTTTTACTGAGAAGCCCTCAAATTGAGGGCTTTTTTTATTTCTGTAACTTTTTTAAGGCGCGGCAGTTGCCTATCTTTGCAGATGTTAAAAAAGTAATCCGAATCATTTAAACAGACCGAATGCCTGCTGATAACCTGGATCATCTATGCGTAAATACACTCAGAACCCTGGCGATGGACGCCGTCGAAGAAGCACAGTCAGGCCACCCCGGAATGCCCATGGGAATGGCTGATGCCGCCTATGTACTCTGGACCAAATTTTTAAAACACAATCCGCAAAATCCAGGCTGGTTTGACCGTGACCGGTTTGTTTTATCAGCCGGCCACGGTTCGATGCTTCTCTATGGCCTGTTACATCTTACCGGATATAATCTTTCACTGGATGAACTAAAGAATTTCCGGCAGCTGCACAGCCTTACTCCGGGACACCCCGAAGGTACCCTTACACCAGGCGTGGAAACAACCACAGGTCCGCTGGGCCAGGGGCTGGCAACCGGCATAGGGATGGCAATGGCAGAGGCATTTATGTCAGCTCGTTTCAATAAAGAGAATTTTAAAATAATTGATCACTACACTTATGGAATTGTCAGTGATGGTGATTTAATGGAAGGAGTTTCTCATGAAGCAGCTTCCCTTGCCGGCCATTTGAAACTCGGGAAAATTATCTATTTGTACGATTCCAATAAAATATCGATTGACGGCAGTACAGACCTTGCGTTTTCAGATGACACAAAAAACAGATTTGAGGCTTATGGATGGCATGTGCAGCAAATTGACGGCCACGATCGTGATGCGATTGAAGAGGCAATACGGGAGGCTCAAAACAGGACGGATAAACCTTCCTTAATCGAGTGCAAAACGATTATCGGATTTGGCAGCCCCAATAAGGAGGGAACAGCGGCTTCGCACGGGGCTCCGCTGGGCGAAGATGAAATTAAAAAGACAAAAAAGAGACTTGGCTGGGAGTTTGAAGAGAAGTTTCATGTTCCCGATGATGTCTATCGCGAAATGAATTTTGTGGAAAAGGGAAAAACACTGGAAGATTCCTGGAATATTCTGTTTAAAGAGTATGAAAATGAGTATCAGGATGACGCGGCCTATTTCCAAGGGTTTATTGAGAACGACTGGCAGATTGATTGGGAGGATGTATTGCCTGATTTTGAGACAGATGAAAAAGGGATGGCATCCCGGAAAGCATCAGGAGCAGTGCTCCAGGAATTGGCGAAAGCTATTCCCAATCTGCTTGGCGGATCGGCAGATCTCACCGGAAGCAACAACACCGATCTGAAGGGAAAGGAGATATTCAGCGCTGAAAATTATGGCGGCCAATATGTGCACTACGGAGTGAGAGAGCACGCGATGGCAGCTGCGCTAAACGGAATGATGCTTCATAAAGGTGTAACAGCTTACGGCGGCACATTCCTTGTTTTTTCTGATTACAATAAACCGGCAATCCGGATTGCAGCTTTAACTAATATTCCGTCTGTTTTCGTTTTTACCCACGACAGCATCGGGCTTGGTGAAGACGGACCCACTCACCAGCCGGTTGAACATCTTGCAGCCCTGAGGGCAACACCGAATGTTACCGTCATACGTCCGGCCGATGCCAACGAAACTGCCTATGCCTGGAAAGCAGCTATTGAGAATAAAACCGGTCCGACTCTTCTGATTCTGACGCGCCAGAGCCTGCCCACATTAGACAGAAAGAAATATTCGAAAGCATCCGGTCTTGGAAAAGGCGCATATATCATAAAAGAGGCCGCAAATGGCAAACCGGAAGCGATTGTGATCGCAACCGGTTCAGAAGTTCACCTGGCTCTTGAAGCAGCCCGTGAGCTTGAAAATGAAAATATTGCAACTCGCGTGGTATCGATGCCAAGCTGGGAACTGTTCCGGAAACAGGATCATGAATATATTGAAAAAGTACTGCCGCGTGAGGTATCTGCACGTGTCTCCGTTGAAGCGGCTTCAACCTTTGGCTGGGAGCGCTGGACGGGAACCGAAGGAGTAACTATCGGGCTGAACCGGTTTGGCGTATCGGCTCCCTTTAAGGATGCCTATCGGGATCTGGGTATTACATCGGATCGAATTGTCGAGGAAGTGAAGAAAATGGTTCTGTGAAGAGCTGAGTCTTCTGATTGAAATTTATTAGAGTGACACTTCGGTAATCAAAACTTTCCAAAAAAGTTTTACCTGATCCGCCGAAATGCGGATTAACATACCCGATAGTTTGACAGATCTGTTGTAG
>CAZFAJ010000005.1:65801-68103 GCA_964517005.1 uncultured Balneolaceae bacterium
ATTTTTAAAATCAGATATCAAGGCTTTTTTGTATGAAAGAACCGGAATGCTCTGAAAAACTATGTACCGGGCCTGTGGATGCAGGTATATGTAATATCATCGGCGGGATCTACATTTCCGATAAAAGCTTCTATGGACGACTGTATTTTGAGCGAAATGGATTTGGCATGAAGTGTACCGTAGATCGAGAGCAGCCCGTCGATGCGTTCAACGCCATACTCCTCGCCAAAATCATTGCGTGCTTCTGTAAGCCCGTCCGTATAAAAGATAAGCGAGTCGCCCGGTTTGAATTCAAATTTCTTCTCTTCCATCTGTTTTTTTAATACCGGAGTGCCCGTCATACCGAGTGCAAAACCGTCTGTCTTTAGCTCAAAAGTCTGATCATGCATCTTGCTGTACTGAATCGGCTGATTGTGGCCGGCGCGTGCAAAAAGGTAGTAATCTTCATTTTTTGGGAAAAAAGCCGTACAGGAAGTGATGAAGGTCTTATCGTTCCGGTCTGATTTGATATAATTGTTCAATTCCAGATAGAGCTCTTTCGGTGAGGGCTCTTTCATTTTGATCAGCATGTGAACCATCGCCTGGATCCGGACCATGTAAAGGGCAGCGCTCAGGCCTTTACCGGCTACATCGGCAATGATAACATAGGTTCCGGATTTTGAGGGAATCACGTCGACGTAGTCACCGCCCACCTCATGAGCAGTTGCTGCAAAAGAGTAGGCTTCCAGATTTTCCTCCTCGTATTGAATTACAGGAAGAAGGCTGAGCTGGATATCCCTGGCCAGATCCAGCTCTCTTTTTACGTCTGATTTTTCGAGAAGCTCAATCAGCAGCAGAATATTTACCCCGATAAAAGCTGCCGGCATCAAAAGCGGATAAAATATCAAACCTGTCAAGCCGAACAGCCCAAACGCATAATGCGAAACAAAACTGATAAATGAGATTCCAAATACAAGCCGGCGGGTGGGATTCAGGCGTTGAGTCATTTCAGAAAAGAAGCGGTAAACTTTTTGAATTCCTGATATCTCCCTTCCTTTTTCACCTGTCTGAATGACATCCGAATAGAGTTCCTTCAATCTTCTTGAATCCGCCTGGAACTCCTTTCCAAGGCGGTCTTTTGTCATATCAGAAACATACTGTTTGTAGAATGACTTTGTATCCTGTATGGCCGTTTGTGCTTCGTTTTTTAAACCCATCTTCTGTCTGTATTATTTTATATTTTAAGCGTACGGAATTTTTGGGAAAAAGTTTGGATATCCGGGTTCTAAACTTACAATTTGTGCAAAATTTGGCACAGTCGCCCGGTAGAACATAAAATATATAAATCATTTTTTTTGGATGAGTAAGAAAAAACTCTATTTACTGGATGGAATGGCCCTGGCATACAGGGCTCACTTTGCATTCATCAACAGCAGGCTGAAAAACTCAGAGGGAATTCCCACCGGACCTATCCTGGGTTTTGCAAATACACTGGTAAAACTGCTTGAAGAGGAGAAGCCCACCCATATTGCTGTGGTTTGGGATACACATGAACCCACCTTCCGGCATGATCTGGATGAGGACTATAAAGCGAACCGTCCGCCTCAGCCGGAAGAGTTAAGAACCGGCATTCCGCTGATTAAAGAGATGATCGATAAGTTCGGAATTGAAAACCTGGAACAGCACGGGTATGAAGCAGATGATATCATCGGCACAATTGCGAGTGATGCCAATGCAGATGATGTGAATGTGTTCCTGGTTACGCCCGATAAGGATTTTATGCAGCTTGTGCACGATCATATCACTATGGTTAAGCCGGATAACAAAAACGGCGGTTTTATTATCATCGACAGGGAAGGTGTGAAAGATTATTTTGATGTGTACCCTGAGCAGGTGATTGATGTACTCGCAATGATCGGCGATACATCCGATAATATTCCGGGTGTACCGGGAATTGGAAAAAAGGGGGCTCCGAAACTGATCAAAAAATACGGATCACTTGAAAATGCCATCGAACATGCCGATGAAATGAAATCCAAGCGATACAGAGAGGGATTGAGCAACTATGCCGATCAGGCCATGCATGCGAAAAAGATGGTCACGATCAAAACGGACGTACCGGATACGGAGGAGTGGCAGGAGCTGGGTTGGGACGGCCCGGATGAAAAGGAACTTGGACGTTTTTTTAAACGGATGGAATTCAAAACACTAACTAAAAAATACCTGGGAATTGAGCCGGGTGAGCAATCGGATCTCTTTTCAGGCAACAATAATGTTAACAGTGATATTGATAATGAACCATCAAACAGGCAGTTTGACAGCA
>CAZFAJ010000006.1:0-64260 GCA_964517005.1 uncultured Balneolaceae bacterium
GGGGGTTCGAATCCCTCTCCCTCCGCACAATAAAAAACCCCGATAAGGGGTTTTTTATTTTCACTGTGATTGTATTGATTCCGTTTTAAATTCATTTTTTCAGACTGATTGATTAGAGCTATGCAGCTGTTTAAATTATCTTTTTTTCTTTACTTATTAATGAATTTTTCAATAGTACAATCTATTGCCCAGGATACACTTAAGATTAGCTTGGAAGAATTTATTGAAATAGGCCTTGAAAATTCAGGACAGTTGAGTTTTGAGCAACAAGCTGTAAATCTTGCTGAAAACAGAGTAAATAGAGCAAAAGCAAATCGCTTCCTGCCTTCTTTTGATTTAAGAACCTTACACGGCTTGGTTCCCGGTGTCAAAAGTGACAGTATTTTGCCAAACGGACGACCTCTTCCGAGAGATGAATTGTTTCTTGATCCTGATCTCGAAAATGATTTTAACGACTTTGGAATATTTACCAGGTTTGATGTGAATGCAGTTCAGCCTGTATACTCGTGGGGAGCATTAAAAAAATCTATTTCAGCTGCACGTTCCGGAGCTGTAGCTGCGCAAAAACAGTTGAGTGCAAAAAAAACAGGACTGGAACTTCAGCTTTTTGAACTTTATCAAAGTTATCTTCTGGCTTTGGAGACAGATCGTATCGTAAAGGATTCAGAAAAAGAGCTAAACCGGATTGGTGATGTACTCGAAGAGATGCGAGATGAAGGAGATCCGGAATTTGAAGAAGCAGATATGTTCAAATTTGAAATCTTTGAAGCTGAATTTCAGACGCGAAAGACAGAAGTTGAACAGAATACAAATTTTATTCAAAGAATCTGGGACTACGTTTTAAGAAGTGATGGAAATATTATTTATGAACCTGAAGATAATTTTCTCGATCCTGTCTCTGTTGAGCTCTTATCGTTTGATGAATATAAAATGAATGCATTTAATGAGCGTGCAGAATTACAAGGCGTTGAAGCCGGAATCAATGCTACAAATGATGCATTAGAAGCGAAAAAAGCCCAAAATTTTCCAGTAGTTTTTCTTGGACTGAATGTAAGTTATGCCACAACTCCGAACAGGCCGCGCCAATCGAATCCGTTTATTATTAACAACACTAATTTTTTCTCTGCTGCCTTTGGTTTTGGCATTCGCCAAAATCTGAATTTTCTTCAGCTGAAATCAGATGTAGAAAAAAGTAAAATTGAATACAATCGAATGGTCGACTTAAAGAGGGCTCTAACAGATGGTATTATTCTTGAACTCAATAATGCCTATAAAGAAGCCGTTATTGCTGATACGAAAGTAAAACAAACGGATGTTGCCCTGACTAAATCCAAAAAATGGGTCCGCCATGAGCAATTAAATTATGACATCGGGTTTGGAAATTCTGAAAATCTTATTGATGCAATCAGGCAGGAATTAGAATTGCGGGTTACATTGAAACAAAGTGTGTTTGAATTGAATAAAAAAATAGCAACCCTGCATAAAGCATCCGGATTGCCGATAAATAAATTAAATTTAGAATAAAATGAAAAAGATATTCAAACAGGTATTCCTGTTATCACAAATATTGTTTTTGATTATTCCGTTACTATTTGCTCAGTCAGAGAGTGATGAAATCAGGCAAATGCTCGAATCCAGGGATGCCGAAATTAAAGAAATTCTCGGGCCTGAAGGTAAAGAATATACTCAGGAACAGAGAGATCGTTTAAAAGACATTATCAATGGAGTCATTGATTTTGAAGCGATGGCATCTTATGCTTTAGGCAGTACTTATGATGAATTGTCTGAAGAAGAAAAAGATGATTTTGTCTCTCTTTTTTCTACGATCATAAGAGATAACTCATTAAACAAACTTGATATTTACCGGGCAGATGTCTCTTATGAAAATATTGATATCAGTGACGGAAATGCAAGAGTTGAAACAATTGCCCAGCTTGAGGATGTGCGCACCCCGGTTTTTTATGATATGGAAAAAGAAAATTCTGAATGGGTAATTACGGATATGATTATCGATGATGTTTCAACTGCAGAGTCTTACAACCGGCAATTTCAAAGCATTATCAGGAAGCGCGGATATAACTCGCTGAAACAGAGTCTTGAGAAGAGAGCTGCACGTGCTACTGCTTCCTGATTATTGAGAGAAATAATAGTGTTAAATTAATTCAACTATATTTTATCCATACATTCATTTAATTTATCATTTATCGATCTAACTAAGTCCAAAAATATTTATTCAATGAAATGAATAATGCCACAGAATTTGGAAACCGGTCTATCAGGCTGCTTGGATCAATTTTAATTGCTGTCGCAATCCTGTTGTCTACACATCTTGGGGAATTCTGGCCATTCAGTATCTACCCGATGTTCTCACAAGCCGGAAAGGAGTGGGAGCGATCTCTTGTGCGGGATGTATCTGATACTCCGGAACAACAGATCTGGAAAACTGTACACTCTGCCGGAAATCTTCAGGGAACAGCTTTTGCTGTGAATGAAGTGAATATCAATCAAAATGATGTTGCCAATTATTCGCAAAAAGCAAGTTCATGGGATGATCGTAAAATAAGGGGAATGCGTCATTTGTTCAGAAGCGAACTGAATCAAAGGGATCTGTTATTGATGAAGGTAACAGGCAGCCTGAAAGCTGATAAGGATTCAGTTATCCTGAACTACACACCATTTATGCTGATGAGATCAGATACTACGATTTTTAATGCTGAAATGGAGATCAGCCGATGAAAATTAGTGAACAATTGAAAAGCGATCTGTTCAGGCCGGGGGAAACAGAAACTGCGGGCCAAATTCTTTTTTTCAGGCTATTTGAATTTTTTATTGCTTATTTCGTAATCTGGTTTGCATGGTTCTGGGGGGTTTATATACCAAATCTTGGCGAAGTCCTGTTACCTCTTGGTATTGCTAACTATATTGATATATCATTTATGTTCAGTGATTTAATGGGACTTGGGAATGCCGTATTAATCACACTTTTTGTTATCGCTGGCTTCTTCCGATGGAACAGGTTTGCCTATCTTATTGCCATGATTCTCTTTCATTTTCACTATGCTGCCCGGTTTTCACAGGGAGAAATTTCTCATGGGTCGAATATGGTAGGGGCAGCACTTTTTTCCCTGGCCATCGCACAAATGGCCTTTTCAGGCGTGGCTGAACGCAGAAAATTCGCACTGGGTGTGCTTATCTTTTTTATCGGTCTGGGCTATGTGACTGCCGCCTTCAGTAAACTTATAGGTACAGGGCCATCCTGGGTTGACGGCAGCCATTTGTGGCTGTGGATAGGTGAGAGGAGTACAGATATGTTGTCACAGCATGGCCATTTTGAATTAAATTTACTGCAGGAATACATTCTGAAATACCACTGGCTGGCAACAATCATACTTGTTTTTGGGTTACTCGTTGAATTATTTGGCTGGCTTTTCTGGTTTCGGAAAACAAGGCCATATGCAGCAACGCTTCTGATAAGTATGCATATAGGAATCTTGTTGTCGATGAATATCAATTTTCCCAAATATGTTTACATCATGATAATACTGGGGTATAGCTGGCACAAACTATTTGATTATCTGTTTGAGAAATATGAAGGAAAACAGCCTGTGCAATTTTTACTGAAAAAATATAGCCCCGAGGCGAACAACTGATATTATGTGGCATGCACGGTTTTTATCACTTTAGTCTGATGCGCTATTCTGATACATCTGCTCTTCCTTATTTTTGCCCGCCTGACCAGTCAGAGTAGTTTTTTCTTTCACTACGGAACTGAAAGCAAAAAAACTGAGATTCATAACTTTTCCCAAGACCGTTCTTGTCAGTAAAATAGCAGCTATTGCAGAAGTTGAAACCCCGAGGCCTTCCGCAAGACCAATACCCATTCCTGTAAAGATTAAATCTCTGTTTGGTAAAAATGGTATCCGGCTCAATATGATCTCTACCGATAGAAGTGTAAACCATATCGACATGGGCGTATCAGGAATAACAATATCGTACATAACAACAACCAGAAATAAGTTCAGGGTCAATCTGGCAGCATGTATTCCAAAAATTTTATATGCATTTCTTAAAGGCATCGATATTACAAAACGGCGGAATTTTATAACAACAATTACCAATACAAGCAAAAGCGCAGTGCCGCCCCAAATATAATTTCCTGAATCCTGCATAATCCAGTCCAGAATTTTTATCTGATCTGTGAAAAAGAATATTGAAAGAAGTGAAAAGGCTACAAGTGTTGAGGAAACAGAGGAAATAATGTTGTTATCTTTTATAATCTTGAAGAGATCAAGTTTTTTATAGTTCAGTGTTTTTTGAGCCCAAAGATAAAAATATACTTCTCCCGAATAGCCAAGAACATCTTTATTGTAGATATTTTTCATAAGAAATACAGGAATCGACCGTATTGAATCGAATAACCAGTTAATTCTGTAAATAAGGATTTCAAAGAAGGGCAGCTGAAAATAGAGAAAGAAAAAGATAAGATAGAATAAGGGCTGAGTCGGTAAAGACTGCCACACATTTAACCATCCAACCAGGGATAGTTCATAAACCAGCCATACAACAACGCCGGCATTGATCAACCTCCGGACCCAGGTTCCGGTTTTTTTCCCTGTTTCACTTCGTAAAAAGCTGCTAACTTGTTTACGAAGATATCTGTATTTTACTTTCAAACTTATATAAATCAATTTAATTTCAGCCAAAGGAATATAACAGTAAATATACTTCTTCTTCAGGCACACTTTCGATCATCCAACAGATGTAAATGCGACTAATCTTAATTACTCAGGATTTCCCTCCGGATTTTGGCGGAATACAAACTTATTGCCTGGAACATGCCAAACGTCTTAATGAACATTGTGACGATTTTGCTCTGATTTGTCCTGATAAGCCAGATGCTGAAGATATAGACCGTGAATTGGATTTTCCTGTTTATAGAATGAAAGTTCAAAATTCACTTCTTGTTTTTTCCCTTTTCAAAAATCTTGAAAAGATTATATCAAAACATCGTGCAGATGCAACATTTCATGCGCAGTGGCACACTACCTGGCCTGCAATTAAACTGAGAAGAAAAGGTAAATTGAAAAAAGTATTCTGTTCCGGCCATGGAAGAGAGTTAATTTTCAATCCATATAAAAATGTACCTCTCCTGGATTCACTATTTGAAAAAACGAGAAAAAAGTGCTTGCAGGAAACGGATCATAACTATCCCGTGAGTGACTACAACTCAAATATGATGAGCGATCTTGGAGTTTCCCCCGAACAGAGAACCGTGGTTATCAATGGCACTTCACCGGATATCTTTTATCCATCTGAGAGCCGGAATCTCAAAAGAAAAATGGGACTGGAGGGAAAAAAAATTATTCTCACCGTTACACGCATCATTCACAGAAAAGGAGTGGATCTGGTTATTGAGGCGGTAAATAAGTTAAAAGACGACATTCCGGACATTTTTCATGTAGTTGTTGGCGGCGGACCTGAAATAGAGTATTGTAAAAATCTTGTTAATAAACTAAATCTGGATGATTATGTGCATTTTACAGGCAAGATACAATATGAAGAGTTAAATCCGTTCTACAATATGTGTGATCTGTTTGTAATGGTACCAAGGTCTGATGAAACAGAAGTGGAAGGATTTGGTATTGTATATCTCGAGGCAAATGCCTGCAAAAAACCTGTTATTGGAAGTAATTCAGCCGGTATTCCAAGCGCAATATTACACAAAAAAACCGGCCTTCTTGTGGAGGAAGAAAATGTTGATGAACTCGCAAGTGCGTTACATACGATCTTAACAGATCAGAGCTATGCTCAAAAACTTGGTGAAGAAGGATTTTCAAGGGTACGGGAATGCGCCAACTGGGATTATGTAAGTAAAAAGTTATATAACGAAATGAATAAGCAGCTACACTAAAATAAAACTTGTTCAAATATCAATCTGAATCTATTATATCCACAGAATAAAGACGAATAATATCACCTCTGAGATTTAATTACCTGAAATGCTTAAAATTCTTCGTTTTCTTCGCCCTCTTGTAGAGGCTTGCTATAAACATCCATACAGTGTTCTTTTTGTAAGTTTTGTTATTTCGATTGCAGCAGCAAACTATGCACTGAAGCTTGGTGTCGATACTGATATAGCGAATCTGCTCCCGCCTTCGAATCCGACAGTACAGGCACTTGATAAGCTTCAGGAAACAGCCGGTTCTGAAACTGAAATGCAGGTTGCTATTAAATCACCAAGTTTCGAAGCAAACAAAAGATTTGCAAATGATCTGATTGAAGAGAGTCTGAAACTATATGATCCCGGTATTCAGGATAATTTTTTTAAGCGGGCTGAATTCAGGAGAGAAACGGGTGTTTTAAAAGATAATGCCCTTTACCTGGCAACATTCAATGAACTCGATAATGTAATCTCGTACCTGAAAGAAGAAATACAAACTGCAAAGGAAGAGGCAAATCCCTTTTTTATTGATTTCGAAGAAGAAGAGGAGGAAGAAAATGCAGAGGATAAGTTTTCAAATTTCGAAGAGACGTACAATGAGATCATCCCTTCAGAATATCCTGTAAATGATGACAGCACTCTTGTTACCGTAAAATTCTTTCCCAATGGGTCCAAAAGTAATATCCGCTATCTCGAAGATATGTTCAGTGTTTATGATTCGCTGGTTGTGGCCATGCAGCTCACATCCTATCATCCCGAAATGGAAGTAAGATATGGCGGCAGACTGAAACGCCATTTGAATGAGTTTGAGTCTATTATGGATGATGTATTCAGCAGTTTTTCGTTGGGCATTTCAAGTGTAATATTGCTTGTATTACTCTATTTTTTCTTTAAAAAATATATTCACTACAAAGGGGGAAGCAGAGAAGATCAGCAGCATTCTTTCTGGAGCCACCTGATACGGGCTCCGATACCGGCTTTTATAATTGGTATCCCGCTGGTTATAAGTTTGTCATGGACGTTTGGCATCACTCATATCTTTCTGGAAAATCTGAACACAATGACTTCTGTTCTTTTCGTGATACTATTTGGCCTGGGTATCGACTACGGAATTCACTACTACGCCCGTTATATTGAACTACGCTCAGCCGGCATGAATGTTTATGATTCCATTCTGAATGCTTACGAAAGAACGGGAATTGCAATTTTTGTAAGTGCAATAACGACAGCGAGTGCCCTTTTTGTTCTGATATTTGCAGACTTCCGGGGATTTTCAGAGTTTGGATTTATTGCCGGACTGGGGATTTTACTTGCACTTGTAGCTATGCTGTATATATTGCCTGCAATTCTCACCATTTTTGAAAGATTCAATCTGATTTTATTTACTAAACGGTCTGAAGAAAAGACGGTTAAAACTTTGATTAAGCGTTACCCGTTTGCCCGGACCATTATTTTAGTATGTACCGTGTTGTCTGTAGCAGTTTTAATCAATGCAGACAGACTGAAATTTGAATATGATTTTGGTAACCTGGAACCTGAATTTGAGGAATACCAGGAATTCAGGGATTTTACTGAAGGTATTGATGAATCAGAGAGAAGAAATCCGGCTTATATCATTGCAGATTCGAACAAAGATGTTTTTGAAATTCTTGATACGTTGAAAGTAAAAGAGGAACAAAATCAAGAAACCTTAATTCATAGTTATGAGGCTCTGCAAGAACGGTTTCCGCCATTTGAAGAGATGCAGCAGCAGAAACTTGAATATATTGATAGTATCAGGACCCTTTTGCAGGATCCTTTTCTAATCGATCAGAAAAGCGAAGATCTGGATATTTTACGCAGGGCTTCTGGCACAACGGAACCGCTGGAGATTGAAGAAATTCCTGATTACTTAAAAAACCGGTTTCTTACAAAAGAAGGGGAGATCGGTAAATTTGTAATCATTTATCCGAAAAGTAACATGTCGGATGCCAGGCGTTCGATTGCCTTTAAAGATGAAATCGGTAAAATTACCGTTTCCGGAGGAAAAACCTATTATGCTGCAAGTACATCACTTGTAGCGGCAGAAATGATTGATTTGATGAGAACCGAAAGTCCTTACATGATTTCAGCAACATTTCTGATCATATTTATCCTGATGTATTTCTCCTTTAACTCGTTTAAATGGACGGCTATCGCCTTATCACCTTTACTGATCGGTTTAATTATATTATTTGGAATTATGCTTGTATTCGGTATGAAATTTAATTTTTACAATCTTGTGGTACTGCCGGCAATTCTTGGTATCGGTGTGGATAATGGTGCCCATCTTGCTCACCGGTATCATGATGAAGGAATGAACAGCATGTGGAGTGTGCTGTCGAGCACGGGGCAGCATATCACGATTGGATCATTTACTACAATGCTTGGATTTGCAGGACTTTTGTTTACCAATCATCCGGGATTACAGTCAATTGGTATTATGGCTGTAATCGGTATTGGAATGGCCCTTTTTACAGCACTAACATTTTTACCGTCCCTGGTACAATACCTTGAGGACAAAAATAAAATCAGTTTTTAATTTTGATTGCCAAAACATCCGCCGTAGTTCTGAAAGTTATCAATTTTAGCGAATCAAGCCTGATCGTTACAATGATGACAATAGAACATGGAAAAATCGCAATGATTGCAAAAGGTGCCCGGAAACCCAGAAACAAATTTTCCGGATTACTTTCTCCCGGACAAATACTTGAAGTTGTTTACTATTACAAAAGCACCCGGAATATACAGACTTTGACAGAGGCTGATTACTTGCACAAGCTTTTCCGATTGCGGACTGATGTATTTAAAATGAGTCTGGCATTATCTGTTCTTGAACTTGTAAACCAGTTAACACACGAAAATGAAATCAATGTACCTGTTTTTAATTTTTTGATACGGTTTCTACCCTGGCTGAATGATTACAGCAGTCCGTCAAAGTTAATTTTACCTTACGTTCAAATTCAGTTAGCTGACTTATCCGGAATCGGATTACAGCGTAATGAAACTGATGAAAGCAATGTTTATCTTAATATTTCAAACGGAGAAATAACTAATATCCCTGAAGGAAACAGTACTATTAAGCTTACGCATGATCAGTACACCTTCATCAAATTAGCTGTTGATGTAAAAAAATCTTCAATTTTTGATCTTAACCTGGCAAAAAATGAACTAAAAGATTTAATTCACCATTTAGACAAGTACTTCCGTTATCATATTGAAGGAATTAAGGAACGGAAATCAGATCATATTTTTGACCAATTGTTTGATTAATAGAATGAAAAAAAGAGACTACATATTATCAGGTATTTTACTGATCCTGATCGGGATACTGCTGGGTATTCTCCTATCACTATTCAGATCAAATAGCTGGCCTTTAGATCTTGCAGAAGTAAAAGTGACTGAAGTAAAAAGAAGTGAAACACCTCTCTGGGATAACAGTGACCTGGAAAAGATGGATGCCAGGTTTTTGTTTAAAACCATTGCAAAAAATGTAAAACAGGCTGTCGTTTATATCGAAACCATAGTACCCGTTAATAACCGGGCATTTAGTGAACCCGATGAAGGTGAAGAATCCAATCGATTTTGGGATCGTTTTTTACCACCAAGGGCGAGAACAGTTGGTTCAGGTGTGATCATTTCATCTGATGGATACATTCTGACGAATAATCATGTGATTGATGAAGCTGTTACCGACGGTATATCGGTAGTGCTTGAAGATAAGCAAATTCTCAAGGCCAGAATTGTTGGAACTGATCCGAGCACAGATCTTGCGGTTTTAAAAATTGATTCAGAAAATCTGCCTTCTTTAACAATCGGAAACTCGGATTTAGTCGAAGTAGGGGAGTGGGTGCTTGCAATCGGGAACCCTTTCAGGCTGCGTTCTACGGTTACAGCCGGTATTGTAAGTGCTCTCAGCCGGGATGTTGATATCATCAATGATTTGATGAGAATAGAAAGTTTTATACAGACAGATGCCGCAATCAACCGGGGTAACAGCGGAGGCGCACTTGTAAATACGAGCGGTGAACTTATTGGGATCAATACTGCAATTGCTACTCAAAGCGGCAATTACCAGGGATATGGTTTTGCAGTTCCAAGTAATCTGGCTTTAAAGATTGCCCGTGACATTATTGAGTTTGGTGAACCAAAACGCGGAATGCTGGGTGTAACAATTGAAAGCGTAACCGGTGAGCTTGCAGATGAAGCTAAATTGAATCAAATCCGGGGAGTATTCATTTCCGGAACTACAACCGATGGGGCTGCTAAAGTTGCTGGCATTAAAAGAGCTGATATTATTTTAGAAGTTGAAGGGATGGAAGTAAATGAAGTGAATCAGCTCCAGGAGAAGGTTGCAATGTTCAGGCCCGGTGATAAGGTTGAATTGAAACTGTGGAGAAACGGCAGTGAAATTCGAAAATCGGTACAATTAAAGGAACTCCAGCGTTCTGCAGAACCGATCCAACTTAATGAGAACGATTTCATTGAACCTGAAGATGATTATTTCAGGGAAGATATTGAACCCAACGACCCCAATGATAATGAAGGAGTAATTGAGGATGATTTTGATATTGGTTTTAAATTACAGGGGCTGGCCACTCCCGAAGATCATCAAAAATTCGAGCTCTATATCGTTGAAATCAAGCGCAATACTCCTGCCTGGAATTCAGGTTTGGACAGAGGAATGAAGATTCTTGAAATTGATGGGAAAACAGCATCTGATATTTCAATATTTCGCAAAATAATGAAAGAATCTTTCGCCAAAAATGGATCTGCAATTTTGAAAACTGAAGACGAAAATAACGTAACTGGATATTTTCAAATTAATCAATAAATATTAAAAGCCGGCAATGAACCTATATTATTTACGAATTACAACTATAATACTATTATTTGTTTTTGCTTCTTGTTCAACTGCTGAAAAAACCGTTGAACAACCGGATGAACCTGAAGTCACCCGGGAAGCTGAAAATGCTGTCCCTGAATGGTTTGATGAATCCAGATTCGGCTATGTTGAAAATGACAAAATCTACTCTTTTGGCATGGCTTCCGCTGCAAACGAAAAAGAAGCCCTTGAATTAGCTGTCAGGCAATCAGATGCAAACATGCGAACACAGATTGATTACTTGTTCGAAGAAGCCCGGCTTGAACTTGTCGATAATAATGAATCAAGTGTGGATACACCGGCTTTCATCAGATCTCTTCGGAATTTGATCAGGGAAATTGACTTGAATAGTGCAGATTTGCAAAAAGATACCACTGAAACCGGAGAGGGTGTTGTTATAGCATATGTTTTAAAAACTCTTACGAAAGAACAGGTGCGAAATATTTTACGCCCGGGAACACAAGGAGGACATAACTTAAACCTGCTTCTCAACACAGAAGTTTTGAATTCACTATAAATCAGCAGATATAGATTATTAAAAAAGCCGCGTCAGTAACGCGGCTTTTTTAAGAAAGTCAGGAAGTGTGATTACATGTTTTTCACGATTTCATCGCCAAACTCGGAGCATTTTAGCAGAGTTGCTCCTTCCATTTGCCGTTCAAAATCGTAAGTTACACGTTTGTTGCTGATGGATGTCTCAAGACCTTTTTCTATCAAGTCGGCAGCTTCACTCCATCCCATGTAACGCAGCATCATAACTCCGGACAATATTAACGACCCGGGATTGACTTTATCCTGCCCAGTATATTTAGGGGCAGTACCATGCGTAGCTTCAAAAACAGAGTATCCCGTTTCATAATTAATATTTGCACCGGGAGCAATACCAATACCTCCTACGCATGCGGCCAGTGCATCAGAGACATAGTCACCATTGAGGTTCATGGTTGCAATCACTGCATATTCATCAGGACGCGTCAAAATCTGTTGCAGGAAAGCATCCGCGATAACGTCTTTGATAACGATGCCGCCGGGTAATTCACACCAAGGGCCTTCACCAATCTCTTTGGCATCAAATTCCTCTTTAGCTACTTCATAGCCCCAGTTTTTAAAACTGCCCTCCGTGAACTTCATGATATTGCCTTTATGAACCAGAGTTACACTATCCCGTTTTTGTTCGATTGCGTACCTAATGGCAGAGCGGACAAGCCGCTTTGTTCCCTCAATTGAAATGGGTTTTATACCAAGCGATGTGGTTTTTGGGAATCGAATGTTTGTTACTCCCATTTGATTCATCAGGAAATCTTTCAGCTGATCATTTTCAGGTGTACCTGTCTGAAACTCGATACCGGCATAAATATCTTCAGTATTTTCGCGGTAAATGACCATATCTGTTTTTTCAGGATGCTTAACCGGACTGGGTGTCCCGCTGTAGTATTTAACCGGACGAACACAAGCATACAAATCAAGCTTTTGGCGTATCGCTACATTGAGAGACCGGATACCGCCTCCGACAGGAGTGGTTAGCGGCCCTTTTATAGCGACCTTGAACTCCTTAATGGCTTCCAGTGTGTCTTCAGGAAGCCACTCATCATCGCCATAAACGTCCAAAGCTTTTTCACCTGCATAAATTTCAAACCAGTTAATTTTTTTCTTGCCGGAATAAGCTTTTTCAATAGCACTGTCGAGTACATGTTTCATTACCGGGGTAATATCAATACCAATTCCGTCACCTTCAATAAACGGTATGATTGGGTTGTCACCGACATCTAATGTTCCGTCATTTTTTTTCTCAATAATGTTACCGGTTTCAGGTGGGTTTATTTTCGAATAGCTCATAGATAGTTGTATAATTAGAGATTATTTAGTTGTACTAAAGTATAGCAAAAATTTTGTCTTGGTGCATCATATATGAGTAACACAATTCACTTTAAAACTGCAAATTCTGTACAATTCTGATTATATTCAGACGTATAATTGGTAGTGTTGACAAACAACTTTTATAACTCAGTTACAGGAGACCACCCATGCTAAAGCCAATGTTCGGCCATCGGCCCAAGCCCAGAAAATTTGATATGCCGTTGCGTTATTATGATCCGAAAGATGACGAACGCAGAAAGAAAAGAATTCACATAAAGATGAGAAGGCGAAAAGATAAGCAGGGGATTAAAATAGTGCTCTATGCGCTGGGGCTCGCACTTGTGGTTTGGCTTATAGCTGTATTATAGTTATCAATAGTGTAAAGGAATATTAACAAGAAGCGTTTGATCGATTGAAAAATACATTTGAAGCAGAAGAATCTGTGATACAAAAAATGCCGCCGGACCTGGCTAATAAAATTGCTGCCGGTGAAGTAATTCAACGACCTGCATCTGTCGTAAAAGAATTGCTTGACAACTCAATAGATGCAGGTGCTGAATCTATAAAAATTATTATTGAACAGGCCGGGCGCACTCTGATCCAGGTAGTTGATGATGGCAGCGGAATGAGTTCTTCCGATATACGTCCCTGTTTTGAACAGCATGCCACATCGAAAATTCATACGATTGACGATCTGTTCAAAATTCAGACCATGGGATTTCGGGGAGAAGCAATGGCTTCTGTTGCCTCGGTTTCGCAGGTAGAGGTGAAAACAAAAAGAGTTGAAGACAGCTCCGGCACATTGTTTGAAATATGGGGAGGAGAGGAGAAGAAGTTTGAACCGGTTGCTACAGATGACGGAACGTCTGTAGCTGTTCGAAATCTCTTTTACAATGTTCCCGCCCGCAGACAGTTTTTGAAAACAGATGCAACGGAATTCAGGCATATCCTTCGTACTGTTCAACACGCCGCTCTTGCCAATACAGATATCGCTTTTGAGCTGATTGCGGATATGGATACTATATATAAGCTCCCCCGGCAGGATGTTCAGCAGAGAATTACAGATATTTTCGGAAAACAGTACAGGGCAAGTCTTATTCCATTCTCAGAAGAGACAACCTTTGTGAAGATTCACGGCCTTGTAGCTGATCCCAAACTTGCAAAAAAAAGCAGGGGAGAACAATTTCTATTTGTGAACGGGCGTCCGGTACAGCACCGCTACTTGACATATGTGATCTTAAGTCTCTTCGATTCATGGACCAAACAAGGTGAGTACCCGTTTTATTGTATTTTTATTGAAGTTGATCCCTCCACACTGGATGTAAACGTCCATCCGGCAAAACAGGAAGTAAAATTTGAAGATGAAAGGAGTATTATACAATTGACCCGTTCGGTCGTAAAAAAGGCATTAAACGAATATTTTGTTATTCCTGATCTCGATGAATCCTACAGAAACGAGAATAATCCGGGTAATTCATTTGAAAATTTTTCAGGGTTCAATAACCAGAGAGCATTTCAAAAAAATGAAAGTGAATACCCGATACCGTCCCGAATTAATTTCAAAAATAAAAAAGAAGATGGACTGGAATGGGGAAAAAAGCTGTATGATTCAGACGCTCAGAATATTCCGGGAGATAAAAAAAGCTCTGAAAGCACCCGACGGCAAGACAGTACAGCACCAGTTGACAGGGGATTCTGGCAATTGCATGATTGCTATATACTTACGCAAACCAGGTCAGGTTACTGTATCATTGACCAGCATGCTGCTCATAAACGAATTATTTACGAGAAGGCCCTTGACGCAACTGAGAAGTCAATTCCAGGTACTCAGCAACTTCTCTTTGCTCAGACAATTGAATTTTCAGCTACCGACTTTTCTCTCTTGAAGGAACTGTTGCCGATCATTCAGAGAATGGGTTTTGGAATTCAGTTGCTGAGCGGAAATACCGCGATCATCAATGGCGTTCCCGCAGACATTGATATTGGAGATGAACGGGAAGTAGTGATGGAAATGCTGCAGCAATATCGTGAACTGGATCGTAAGGTTTCACTGGATGCGAGAAAAAAAGTGGCCATTGCTTTTGCATCCAGAACAGCAATTCCGCGGGGAAAAAGACTTGCCAATGTAGAAATGGAATTGATGATCGACCAGCTTTTTGCTTGTGAAGATCCATATCATGATCCGCTTAATAAACCTTCGCTTCTCTATATCCCTCTTGATGAAGTTAAGCGAAAACTATCCTGAAATGAATATACTTGCGGTTGAACCCTTTTACACTGGTTCTCACAAAGCTTTTTTACAAGGGTTACAAAAATATTCCTGTCACAAGGTGATCCCCGTTCGGTTAAATTACAAGGGATGGAAATGGCGGATGCACGGAGATTCTGTGAAACTGGCCGAGATGACGAATCACATCAATGAAAAAATTGACCTTCTGCTTGTTAGCAGCATGACGAATCTTCCCGCTTTTTTGGCACTTACAAATCCCCGTTTTGCTCATGTTCCCAAAGTAATGTATATGCATGAAAATCAGTTGACTCAGCCGATGCCTGAAGGGGAGGAACGGGATATTACGTATTGCTATATCAATTATCTGAGCATGCTTTCTGCTGATAAGCTGGTATTTTCTTCAGAATTTCACCGCAGGGATCTGCTGAATTCATTGCCATCTTTTCTTGATAATTTTCCGGATGACAAGCACTTCAACACAATTGACAAGATAGCTGATAAAAGCATTGTATTGTATCCGGGGCTGAATCTGAGTGTGTTTGATCAGCAAAAAGATACTCGTTCACAAAATGAGCGTCCGGTTATTGTCTGGAATCAAAGATGGCAGTTTGACCGTAATCCGGCGATGTTTTTTCGCGTTTTAAACAGGCTGAACGATATCGATCTGAAGTTTGAACTAATACTGGCGGGAGACAGCTCTCATCAGAAGCCGGAAGAGTTTGAAAAGGCCTGGAAACGGTATGGTTCTCATATCACCCATTTCGGATATGTGGATGATGTGGAACGTTACAGCAAATTGCTCCATTCAGGAGATATCGTTGTTTCAACGGCAACTTATGAATTTTTTTGTGTTGCAATAATGGAAGCTATTTATTGTGGTTGCCATCCGCTTGTCCCTAAACGTCTTCACTATCCGGAACTGATACCTGATTCTCTGCATTATCCTCTTTTGCACGCCCCGGTTCTGTATGAAACCGAAGATTTGCTTTTCAAACAGATGAAAGACCTGTTGACAGGGGAAACAAAACCACTTCCAAAAGCTTCCTTGCAAAATATTAACCGGCACCTCGACTGGTCTGAAAAAATAAACGAGTATGATGACCTGTTTGAGACTTTTTTAAAATGAGCATTGATCTGATTTTTTAAAAAGGTGCTTCATCGTCATCTTCGCCGGGTGTGTGAGTAGGCGGCGGAGCTGGCGCATCATTATTGTTGTCGCTCAAATAATCTCCGGAAGTATCGGGAAATGTATCAGGGGCTGAAGATCGTGTCAGGTTTTCAAACCGGGCATACTGTTCGACAAAATAGAGATCCACACTTCCTACAGGACCGTTCCGCTGTTTTCCGATAATAAGTTCAGCAATGCCTTTGGTGGATTGGCCTTCCGGCGTTGTTGTGATTCCATAATATTCCGGCCGGTATAAAAAGCAGACCACATCGGCATCCTGTTCAATGGATCCGGATTCACGCAGATCACTTAGCATCGGGCGCTTATCACCGCTGCGTTGCTCCACCTGGCGGCTAAGTTGTGAGAGTGCAATTACGGGTACTTTTAATTCCTTCGCGAGAGATTTTAATCCCCGTGAAATCGTTGCAATCTCCTGTTCACGATTGCTGTTTTCCCGCATATTGGCACTCATCAACTGAAGGTAATCCACCACCACAAGACCAATATCATGCTCACTTTTAAGACGGCGGCATTTGGTTCTCAGTTCCATCACATTTAAGCCGGGTGTATCGTCAATAAATATTTTTGCGGTAAACAGACGGCTTGCCGCATCTATCAGGCGTTTAAATTCTTCATCTTTCAGCCTTCCTGTTCGGGCCGTCTGTGCATCAATGCGTGCTTCCATTGTCAAAAATCGCTGAACGAGCTGCTGGCTTGACATTTCCAGGCTGAAAAGAGCTACATTTGACTGCAGTTTTTCATTGTGGTGCAAAGCTGCATTTCTTGCACAGCTTAAAACAAATGCTGTTTTACCCATTGAAGGACGTGCTGCAATGATAATCAGGTCACCCGGCTGCCAGCCTGATGTATACTTATCGACATCAAGACCTGAAGGCACACCGGTTACCCCCGCCGGCTTACCTCGTATCTCTTCCAGATAGGCAAGGGTATCTTTCAGAACATCACCGATGGGCTGGGCATTTGCCCTGCTTTTGGTATTGGAAATGTCAAAAATTCGTTGTTCGGCCCCATCCAGCACATCAAACGCATCGGTTGTTGAATCATATGCTGTTTTTATGATATCGTTACAGTTCAGAATCAGGTTTCGCTTGATTGCTTTTTCGCTGATGATCTGTGCATGATAGTCAATATTGGCGGCTGAGCTTACAGAGCGTGTTAAATCAGCCAGATAGGAGGCACCACCAATTGTATCTAAAAGACTTTTATCCCGCAATTCATTTTCAACAGTCAGAATGTCTAATGGATTATCACGTTCATAAAGCTCGTAAAGCGTCTCAAAAATATGACGGTGAGCGGGTTTGTAAAAATCATCCGGTTTCAGCATTTGAAGAGCAATGGTTGCTGCTTCATGTTCAATGAGCATAGATCCCAATACTGCTTCTTCAACTTCAATTGCCTGTGGAGGAACCCTTCCTTCCTTGTCGAGAGAATCAACCATAACTTGTCGCTTCTGATTGCCGGAATTATAGCCGTTGTTATCGGGCATTCATTCTGATTTATGAGTTAAAAAAAGTGATTTGCCGTCTATATCGCGTATTCATCAGAGAATAAATACAAAACCGTACGCGGTAAAATTCGTTAGAATGAAGATACTAAAATTGAGACCGAATTCGTAGATGAAGTTGTAAAAGAAGAGAGATTTTTCCATCTGTCTTAAAAATATTGAAACTGTAAAAAGGGGGTATCAGTAAACTTACTCAGTGGAACAGCCCAGTTCATCATATTTTTCTCTGAGTAACTGCACATCTTCCCAAACCGGGCGTTTCCAGCTTTGATTTCTCAAAAGTGCTGCAGGATGATATGTCACCATCAACAGGCTGCCCCGGAAGGAATGAAATTTTCCCCGTAGATCCCTCAGATATTCATCCCTGTCTAAAAGAGTGGTTGCAGCAACCTTGCCAAGACAGAGAATCAGTTTGGGAGAAATTATTTCAATTTGACGGTATAGACAGGACAAGCTGCGTTCTCTTTCTTCCGGGAGGGGATCCCTGTTGTCAGGGGGTCGGTGTTTTAGTATGTTCGTTATGTAGACATCGGAGCGCTTAAATTTTATAGCACCTAATATTTTAGTAAGAAGCTGACCGGCTCTGCCGACAAATGGCTCGCCTTCTTTGTCTTCTTGCTCTCCGGGCGCTTCACCAATAATCATCAGATCTGCATTTGGATTTCCGGTCCCAAAAACCATGTTTGTATTTTCGAGATCAGTTTTCAATTCGTCAGAATCTAAACAGATCTTATACAATTCATCCAGTGTATTACAGGCAGATAATTTTTCACGTAAACTCATTGTCCCACTATTAGATAGTGATTTATTCATGAAATTTTCTTTTTTGTCTTCATTAGAATTATCTGCCGTTTTTTTTTCAGTATGAGACACGCTCTGAGCGATATTTTGCAGCGTATCTGCAAGTTCATGAATCCGCAAAGAATCTGCTTTTTTACTCTTTGACCTGTGTACAGAAAAATCTCCGTACATCTCCCGTTCATTATTTAAAAATTGGAGTATTTCATCCAGTAAGGATAAAGAATTATTCATAACGATTATGCTGTTAATTCAGCAATTACCTTGTCGAGTTTATTTTCTTTGATATCAACAGATCGGCTTATCTCAGCCAAATGAGTCCCGTTTTTTAAGCGATTACTGATTTTTACCGGTTTGATACTGTTTCCCGTTACCGAGTCTGCGGGGTGTTTAACCCTGATATAGTTGTCGGTCCATCCCTGTCTCCAGCCATCCCGGTCTTCAGACTCAAATAGCACAGGTCTCACTTGACCGATATACCGGGTGTCAAATTCGAACCGTTTTTTAGCGGATAATCTTCTCAATTTATGAGTCCGTTTTTTTCGCGTGTGATGCGGAACAACCGGTTTTATTTTTAAGGCATGGGTACCGGGACGTTCTGAATATGTAAAAACATGAAGATAAGATACATTCAGACTTTCTATAAATTTAAAAGACTCTTCAAATAATTCATTTGTTTCTCCGGGATGGCCGGTGATGACATCAACCCCGATGCAAGCATCGGGCAGCAGTTTATTTATGAGTTCAATTCTTTTGCGGTAAAGGCCTGCCGTATATCTTCTGCGCATCAGCTTCAGCATCGAATTACTCCCGCTTTGCAGAGGAATATGAAAATGTGGCTGTATTACATCAGAATCGGCGGCAAGTTGTATGATATCATTCGTTAATAAATTTGGTTCGATGGATGAGACCCTAATACGCCGAAGATCTTTAATATTTTGTAATTCGCACAGCAGTTCAAAAAAGTTTTCATTTTTTCCGGAACCAAAATCACCGGTATTAACTCCTGTAATTACAATTTCTTTGAATCCCTTGCTCACGAGATGTTCTGCATTTCGAACAACAGTGTTAATTTTCGGGCTTCTGCTTTTTCCTCGTGCAAGTGGTATCGTGCAAAAAGAACATTTATAATCACAGCCGTCCTGTACTTTTAAGAAAGCCCTTGTTCTGTCGCTTGAGGAGAGGGAGTGGTGAAAATCAGTGGCTTCATTAACATCCGTATTGTAAACAATTGTATTTTTCTGCTTTACGAAGTCATCAAAAAGATCAAGCAATTGAAATTTGTGTTTGGCGCCTAAAACTGCATCAACCCCTTCAATGGATGCAATTTCCTGCGGTTCAAGCTGAGCGTAGCACCCGATAACAGCAATAAAAGCGTCAGGATTCTGATTCCGTGCACGTCTTACGGTTTTTCTGCAGGTGCTGTTTGCATTTTGAGTTACCGAACAGGTGTTGATTACATAGATGTCCGCAGATGAATCAAATTCAACAATGCTATAACCTGAATCTGAAAAGTTTTTTTTGATGGATGAAGTCTCAGAAAAGTTTAGTTTGCAGCCGAGGGTTTCAAATGCAACTTTCTGCATATTTCTAAATAATAATTAACTGAAAAATTAAGCTGTTTCTTTTTCTTTATCCTGATCAAACTTTTCCTCCCAAACTTCCTGGTTTTTTTTCGCATCCTGTATAAAAGAAGATTTCTGAACGGCGTTGATCAAAATTGAATTCAACACGGTTGCAGGGAATTTTAAGGGGCGGTCTATATCCATAAACAGAACCACACGCTCACCATCGGTATCGTTCCACACTTCATGATCATATGTATCATCGAACATCATTGTTTTGCCTTCTTCCCAGTGAGCATACTGATCATCCACACGTATCCGGCATTTTTCTTTTGGCTCGGGCACCTTTATTCCCAAATGACAACGGATCACCCCGTTATAGACACCCCGGTGTGCAGGAATATGCTTGCCGGGTGCAAGAATGGAAAAGAAAGCAGTTTTCATTCCCGGGATCTGCTCAATAAGTTTTGTGGTTTCCGGGCAACGTTCACAGTTTTTTTCTGCTTTGTAACCAAAACCATAAAGAAAATATGTTTTCCATTTGTTATCCTGTGTTATTGATTTCTGATCTTTAGAAATTTCGTGAAAACTTGGTATCGATTCTTTCTGCTTCAGGATTTCATCAACTTCAGTTCTGATTTTATCCCAGTTAGCTTCCAGGTCTTCTACCCAGTCAAATTGATATGGATCTAAAAAGGGCGTTGTAGGAATCTTTGAATATTTCGCAATAATTTTTTCAAAAGCCCACAGAGCTTTACTGCCAAGACGAACAATGAGGCGTGATTTTTCTTTTTTATTCTGATTATCCATTGTTGAGATGTTTCTTTGGAATTGATTTTACTAACATATCCTTAAGATATCAAAAATCTGACTTATTTGAACCGCTTCAATTAAATTGGATTACTCAAATATTTTTGTATAAAACCTCAATTAAAAGAACCCGGAATCGTAAATTTAATGATCTCAATTTAAGTTCTGTTTTCTTGCTAAGATATATATGAATTTTTCTTACTTTTGCGGTACAAATTGGTCCCCCTTTAATTTTTTCATTAATTCTATCTGCAAACAAGAATTTCCGCATATGCTTCTTCTTATTCAGCGTTGTTTTGTCCAATTAACGGTTGTTATTTTTATTTCTCTTTTTGCCCAAACAGTTATGGCTCAGGATATCGGGAATATAGATTTTCGTTCCATCAGAGTTGATGAATTATCTGATTCCCAGATTCGTCAGATATGGAACAGAGCCAAAAGTGAAGGAATGTCACTTAATGAAGTGCAGTCGATGGCTCTTGCAAGGGGTATGTCTCAGGCCGAAGTTCGAAAGCTGAGAACAAGACTAAATGAGATCAGATTACAGGCAGATGGTGAAGTAGAAGAAGATGATACTGCGGAGGTATCAAGATCAGATTTAAGACGTGTGGTTGATCTGACTGAAGATGATTTTATAGTGATCAGGGGAGACACGGTATCCGTTGACTCATTAGTTGGCCGGGATGATGATAAGATTTTTGGATCTGCACTGTTTTCCAGAGTTTCAAGAACCTTTCAGCCATCTTTTAATATTCCCACGCCCCGGGATTATGTTCTTGGAGCGGGTGATGAACTTATCATTGATGTTTGGGGGGCTGCAGAGGCAAATTACCGGTTAACAGTGAATACAGAAGGTGCTGTAAGTATTCAAAATATCGGCCCGATTTTGGTTAATGGTTTAACAATTGAAAATGCCAGGGAAAAAATATTAAGCAGAATGCAGGGTATTTATTCCGGCTTGAAACCCAATAACCCTCAGGAGGCCAACACATTTGCTCAAATTAGCCTCGGTAATGTACGAAGTATAAAGGTTACAGTACTGGGAGAAACAAAACAACCCGGTACATATACGATTACCTCGCTCTCAACTGTATTTAATGCTCTTTATGCTGCAGGAGGGCCGAACAACTCAGGTACGTACCGCAGTATCAAAGTAATCCGCAATCAGGAAATTATATCTGAACTGGATGTTTATGATTTTTTGATCCATGGTGATTTAAGTGACAATATTCGCCTTAAGGATCAGGATATCATAAAAATTGATCCATACCTGAATCGTGTTGAAGTGGAAGGTGAGTTAAAACGAAATGGAATTTTTGAGCTAAAACCCCGGGAAACACTTGGTGACCTTATTAATTTTGCAGGAGGATTCACTGACCAGGCTTATACACAAAGATTGGTTTTACGGAGAAACACGCCCACACAAAAAAGCATTTCAGATGTAAATTATCCTGAAGGTGCTGAGCTCGAATTAAAAAATGGTGACATGCTGACCGTGGGGCAGATCTTAGAGCGTTTTGAAAACAGAGTAGAAATTGAAGGTGCGGTTTTTCGTGAAGGAGAATATGAATTGACCAAAGGTATGACACTGCGCGAGCTTATTATGAAGGCAGATGGACTTCGTGAAGATGCATTTTTGTCAAGAGGAATCATATTCAGGCTAAAAGACGACTTGACGATGGAAACTGTTTCATTTCATGCCGGGCAGGTTGTTAATGAGCCGGAAACATACGACATTGAACTGAAAAGAGATGACCTGGTCCGGATAGCATCCATTTTTGATATGAGACAGGAATTTACGATTCATGTGAGAGGAGCTGTCAATAGTGGGGGAGAGTTTGATTTTGCTGAAGGTACTACAGTTGAGGATGCAATTTTGATGGCCAATGGATTTCGTGAATCTGCGGCTCCCTACAGGGTAGATGTTGCAAGGCGTATTTCTGATTCCAACAATCGAATGAAAGCAAATCGAATTGCTGAGATTTTTCAGTTTGAGGTGAACCGGAATCTTGATTTTGCAAATGGAGACGGTGACTTTCAGCTCAAACCTTTTGATCAGGTGTTTGTGAGATCGGAACCTAATTACGAAACTCAGCAAGTCATAAGAATTGAAGGAGAAGTTCAATTTCCCGGTCAGTATGTTTTGGATGAAAGAAACACCAGAATCTCCGAAATCATCGAAAAAGCGGGTGGCCTTAGCAGTTATGCATTTACACAGGGAGCTTCTCTTGAACGACAATTAAGCGAAGAAACAGATCTCAGAGAAGTGGGTTTACTGGATACACTTCTTGTTGAGACGCAACAAGAGAGGCGAACTACAAAGGTGGGGATTGAGTTGCATGAAATATTGAATTCTCCGGGCAGTAAATTTGATTTAATTTTAAGAGACGGGGATATATTAACAATACCAAAAGAGCTTCAGACGGTGAGAGTAGAGGGTGAGGTTCTCTCTCCGGTCAGTATTCGCTACGAAAAAGGTAAAACTCTAAAAAGGTATATTGATGAAGCCGGTGGTACAACAGAAAGGGGTAAAAGTAAAAAAGCTTTTATTGTATATGCGAATGGAGAGGTAGACAGGACTAAAAGGTTTTTATTTTTCAGAAATAACCCGGAAGTAAGGCCGGGAGCAACGATCGTTGTACCACAGAAACCGGAACAGCGCGAACTGTCACCTCAGGAGAGAATCAGTATCTTGACGGCAATCGTGTCTACAGCCGCATTAGTGAGCACAACCATTGTTCAAATCAGAAGATAGATGAGTATAATTGAATCGAAACGAAAAATCACTCATTTTCTATTTTAAGCATTTATGGGCTTTGGGAATCCGGCTCTTATATCACAATACCCGGCTGAAACCAAATCAATCAAATCCATTGGGATTTTTGGTTTGCCAATTCCATGCATCCCGGCACATTTCAATCAGGTCTTTTTGGGCCTCCCAATTTAATTCGTTTTTTGCTTTAGAAGGGTCTGCATATACAGCTGCTGCATCACCGGGACGGCGGTCAACAATTTCATATGGCACTTCTTTACCTGTAGCTTCTTCAAAAGCCTTAACAACATCTAACACACTATATCCTGTTCCGGTACCAAGATTGTAAACAACAACTCCCGGATTCCCCTTAAGTTTTTCAAGAGCTTTCAGATGACCGATGGCAAGATCAACCACATGTATGTAATCCCGAACACCTGTACCGTCATGTGTGGGATAATCATTTCCGAAAACACGCAGCTTTTCAAGTTTGCCGATTGCAACCTGTGTTACGTAAGGCATCAGGTTATTGGGAATCCCGTTTGGATCTTCACCGATCTCACCGCTTTTATGAGCACCGACGGGGTTGAAGTATCGCAAAAGAGATATGTTGAACCGGTTGTCTGAGCGATATAAATCCTTGAGAATATATTCAATGGTAAGTTTTGTTTGCCCGTAGGGATTTACGGCTGATAATGATTCATCTTCGGTAATAGGTACGACATCCGGTTCACCATAAACTGTGCATGAAGAACTGAAAACCATGTTAAGAACTCCGTATTCCTGCATGATTTCACAGAGGTTAAGAGTACCTGTTACATTATTCTGGTAATAAAAGAGTGGCTTTTCAACGGATTCACCCACAGCTTTCAATCCGGCAAAGTGAATAACTGCATCAAATTTATTTTCATTAAATAGAGTTTTAAGACCTTCTTTATCCAGCAGATCCAGCTGATAAAAACCGATATTTTTACCGGTGATTTGTTCAACTCTTTTTAGAGATGCTTTATTGCTGTTACTTAGATTGTCCATTACAACTACATTGAAGCCGCTGTTGAGCAGTTCAAGAACTGTATGGCTTCCGATGTACCCGGTTCCGCCGGTAACAAGTATATTTTGCATAATAATCCTTTTAAAATTTGTTACCGAAAATGAGTATAAATGAGATAAGCGTCAACTGAAACTTTTCAGGGAAGCGATTATTACTAAACTTTAATATTCAGTATCGGGTGAAACTATTTTAAAGACTTGCAGAAATTTGACTTATATCATACCGGATATCCGGGAATGAAAATTCTGAAAGTGGTACCTTTGTTAATCATGCTTTCAATGGACACTTTTGCACCGTGAAGCTGTAAGATTTTTTGTGCGATTGAGAGACCTAAACCGGCACCTGCACCGGGACTCCGGCTTTTATCAACCTGATAAAAACGGTCAAAAACATGAGGAATATCTTTCTCAGGAATGCCTTTTCCGCTGTCCTTGATTTCAACCATTACATCTTTCCCATCTTTTGCGGAGGCTATTGACACACTGCCGCCGGCTTCTGTATGTTTTATGGCATTATCAATCAGATTTGAGAGAGCACGCTCCATTAAGCCGAGATCTGCATACACAAGAGAAGCCGGTTCATTTGGAAAAATTGCTTCAAGATTCACATTTTTTTCTTCGGCGATGGGTTTGAACTGTACAACCAGATCCTGAACAAGCTCGGCCATAGAAACATACTCAAGCTCGGGTTTAACATCTTCAGCATCAAGTTTTGATAGTTCAAACAGATCACTGATCAGCCTGTTCAATTTCTGCGTATTTTTTAGAACGATATCAAAATATCTTTGATACTCTTCTTTGCCAATATCCTGTCCTTTTATCTGTATGGTTTCAAGATATCCCTGTATTGAGGATAAAGGACTGCGCAGATCGTGAGAAATATTTGCAACGAGTTCACGACGGAGCTTATCTGTCTTTTTCAAATCATCCATATTTTGCACGATAGTATCAGCCATCTGATTAAAACAGTAGGAGAGGTCTGAAAGCTCATCATTGCCGCGCCTTGGAATTCTTCTGTGAAGCTGACCGCGTTCAAATGCTGTAACGGTCTGTTTAATCGTTTGCAATCTTTGTGTAATCATCTTAAACAGAAACAGACCAATTGTGAGAGTAATTAACAGAATAATTCCCAAGATCCACATCGTATTGCCAATGATATAACTGTCTGACACCATTGCTGCTGCCTGATCGTACTGTTGGCCTTCAAGGATAATATAGAGGTAACAGCCCGAGGAATCTCCAATGCTGATAGGTGCCGCACTAAATGGTTTCGAACGATCATTTTGCAATGGGTCCTGGCCAAGTATTGGCAGAGGGTCACCGCTTAAATATTTGTCAATGGGTCTTATATCTACAACCTGAGTTACGGGAGTTCTGTGATTTTCACCGGAGCCCGGGTATGATCCTTTTATCACACCCTGTCTGTTCAAAAGATAAATATCGAACTGTGGATTTGTACCGCTAAGCTGCTCTATTTTACTCCTGATGGCATCGTGATCTATCGTATCTTTCAAAAGCGGCCGAAATTCCTGCGCAAGTGTACGTGCAAGACTGGCATTACTTTTTTGTGTGGTTTCCTGTACATACCCAAGGGAGGCTTTTGTACTGGTATATGCAACAAGTAATCCGAATGCGATAAGCAGCCCTGAAAAAATAACAGCTAATTTGAGATAAAAGCTACGCATGTTCCTGCAATTCTTTTAAATCTGAGAAACGATATCCCATACCCCAGACTGTTCGTATGTACTTTGGCTGCGAGGGGTCAGTTTCTATTTTGCTTCTAAGCCTGTTAATATGTGAATTAACGGTGTGGCTGTACCCATCATACTGATAACCCCAAACCAGGTTCAGCAACTGTTGCCTGCTGTAAGCCTTGCCGGGATTGGAAGCAAAGAGAAGGAGAAGCTCAAATTCTTTGGTGGTCAATTCGATTGCCTCCCCATTCATAACCACTTTTCTCTTATCAGGATAGATTTCAAGATCGTCGAATTCAATTACTTCAGGCATATCATCCTTACTTTCATTGTCAACTTCAATTCTTCTGAAAATTGCTTTAACTCTTGCCATTAACTCTCTGATACTGAATGGCTTGGTCATATAATCATCAGCTCCAAGTTCAAGACCCAGAACCTTGTCAACCTCTTCAGCTTTTGCGGTCAGCATCAGGATCGGAACTTGTCGGTTTTCTTTTCGAATGCGTTTGCAAACTTCAAAACCGTCAAGACGCGGAAGCATAATATCCAAAATAACAATGGATGGATTTTCTTTCTGAAATGTTTCAACTCCCGCCAATCCGTTATCTGCATGCAAAACAGTGTATCCCTGATCCGTGAGATTTATTTTTACCAGGCCTGCAAGGTCATGATCGTCTTCTACGATGAGTACTTTCTGATTCTGTTCATTAGGCATATTGATATGATTTTTTATGTAATTTCAATGATTTGCATTTTAGATTCATCACATATTGGTAACATTTAATTTTCAATAATATTCTCAAAATCCTGAATTACCTGTTCACAAAATGTATCAACTTTTTCTGCAGTTTTTTTTAATTCTGATCTGTCAGCACTGTTTTCCAGTTGATCTTTCGAAAATTTATATAACTCCATAAGCTCATTCAGATTAAGCATCAGGGCAGCCGGTTTAATCTTATGACCAGCATGCCGGAGGTTTTCCATATCCCTGTTTAAGAGGTGTTTTGAAAATTGCTCTTTAAATTCTGAAAATGAACTGATGGATGCTTCAGCAAACTCTCTTATGTATTTCTCTTCACCATACATCATATTTTCTATCATGTCACGGTGAATTTTCTGATTTCCTGAACTCATAGTGTTTTTTAATTAATTTTAATCATTTGCAGGTTCGGTTACATGGTGAGGAACTGGTTTACCTTTTTCATCAAGGTGTACAAAAACGATTTTGTCAATTCGAATGATTGTTTTAAGTGTAAATTTATGCCTTACCTCACACCTTACGGCAATAGAGGTTTTGCCAAATTTAACTGTTTCCATACCAATTTCGATTATATCTCCGAGTTTGGCAGAACTTACGAAATCTATTTCAGACATAAATTTTGTGGCTATATTGCCTTTGCCAAGCTGGCAGATTACATAGATAGCCGCTTCTTCATCAATCCAGCTTAAGACTGATCCGCCGAATAGTGTTCCGTGTGCGTTCAAGTCCTGGGGTTTAATCAGCTTTCGGCTGAAAAATCTCATGCCGGGAATTTTTTTACCCATATTTTACAGTAACCAATTTCAAATTATTTAATTTTGTTGCTTACAAAATAAGAAATGATACGTTATTAAATGAGCTCATTTATTAATTAATGGATGATATGCACTGAATCCTGATGCTGGTGCTAAAAGTTTACCTGCAAGTAAAATATTTTGCAATCCATTCGGTTTTTTATTTATTAAAATATTCATCTAAATTGTAACATCATTAATAGAAGTTTATCTCTAATAATACCAATTGGTGATAAATCAAAAATTGAATTCCGGAATATGGCAACAAGATCTATAGCGTTTACAAATCAAAAGGGTGGGGTAGGTAAAACAACAACAACTATCAATGTGGGGGCTGGGTTAAGCCGGATGGGTTTTAAAGTCCTGCTTATTGACATGGATCCCCAGGCGAATCTTACTTATTCACTCAAAATGCACTCTCAAAAGCTCAACACGAATGTCTATCATGTGTTGAGGGGAGAAGCAGATATTAAAGATGTTATTATAGACTATGAAAAATTTCAAATACTACCCTCATCCATAGAACTTTCCGGGGCTGAAATGGAACTGGTGAATGAACCTGCCCGTGAATGTTTGCTGCGGGACGCCCTTGTACAGGTACAACAGGACTATGATTTTATTTTAGTTGATTGTCCGCCAAATCTTGGCTTACTTACACTCAATGCATTTACTGCTGTAACTGAAGTCGTGATTGTGTTACAATCAGAATACCTGGCACTTCATGGTTTATCAAAGTTAATGGATCTGATAAAAGTAGTTCAGAAACGACTCAATAAAAATTTAAAGGTTGAAGGAATTGTTTGTACTTTGTATGACCATCGAAAAAATCTTAACAGAGAAGTTGTGGGCCATATCAGAGATTATTTTGGAGCAAAAGTTTATGGCACGGTCATACGTGATAATGTAGCTCTCGCTGAAGCCCCCAGCCATCATAAAACAATCTTTGAATACGATGGCAGCAGCAATGGTGCTCAGGATTATTTTGCACTTGCAAAAGAAATACGAAACGGATACTAACTTATGTCAAACAAAAAAAGTCTTGGCCATTCCCCACTCGGCTACGATGTAAAAGGGAATATTAATTTTGATTTTATCCCCGATTATAATGCTCTGATTGACTCAGAAGGTTCTGATAGTTTTGAAGAAACCAAGGAATCGGAAACCGATACAATTCCTTACAGCGTTGAAAAAAAAGAGCCTCATCCGGAAGATCTTAAAGGCAAAAAAATTGTAAGCTATTATATCGAGCAAACAATTACCGACCGGTTAAGAGATTTTGCAAATGATCATAATTCGAGCTATTCGGCGGCAGCAACAGACGCTATAAAAGAATTTGTAAAAAACAGGGGATATTAATTTTTTTGTATATCGGTTTATCGGATATCTTACTTCTTTTTTATTCAGTCTGCCTGCCTTCTTCGAATGAATGAGTTTTTCAAGCTTAATCATTGTTCAGATATTCTGAAATTCTGTCTCTTGCTTTTCTGGCCAGATTTCTTTCACCAAATCGTTCGAGAATCATTGAATACGTTGAAAGTTTATCAGGCGATGTCTCAACTGGTAGCTTCATTTCACATTCGAGTAATTTTAAAAAAACAGTTGCTGACACAAATCCATCCGGATTTTACTTTTGCAGGGTTACGAAATTGAGTATCATTCTTCAAAAATGATTTATGCTTCATCTTTATAAAAGCAACAGGCTTGAATGGCTTGCTGATAAATTGAGTGAGTCAATACATTCTGCAGGTAACCTCCATCCGCTTCAAAGTGATACAGTTATAGTTCCCAATCGGGATAATGCACGCTGGCTGCAATTCAAAATAGCGGAAAAGAATGTGATCAGTGCAAACATTCAATATCTTTTGCCTGCTGAATGGATGTGGAACGAGATCAGGCGTATATATCCAAAGACACCAAAAGAGCTGGCTACAGATAAAAACTCATTGAAATGGGCTGTGCTGAATCTGTTAATGAATAACATGATACCAGAGAACGCAACGCTCGTAAAAAATTATATAAGTACTTCTGCAGATGCAAATAAGGCTGAGCGGCATATGCAGTTGAGTAATCTGATTGCTTCTGTTTTTGATAAATACCTGGTTCACCGGCCCGATATGATCATAGAGTGGGAGGAAGGAAGACGGGTTTCTGAAAACAGGCATGAAATGTGGCAGATGAAATTCTGGAATCGATTAACAGATCAGTGGCAGCGGATTTATGACACCAAATCACAATATCACAAACCTGCGCTTTGGAAAGAGATGTTACTGAAAGTGCAAAGTGATAATGTAACGAAAGGGCTGAATCAGAATCTATGGGTATTTCACCCCGGAAAACTGCCTGAACCTCTTGTTGACATGATTGTGGCGTATTCATCTCATATACGGGTTCATATTTTTAATCATCAATTAGTCGATTTAAAAAACACAGATTACAAATCCGATAATTTTTTTTCTGATATGCTGGACGAGGAGATCTTTGCAGAAAGATCGTATCAATTTCATATATCAGAATACAATATTAAATATGATCAGAAAACACATTTTGAAAAGAGAAGTGAGTCATCATTTTTACACCTGATGCAAGACAGATTGCTGAAAAATTATAGCAACGAAAACGGCGAGCCTTCTTTATCTCCTGATCAATCAGTATCCATACATTCATGCCACTCAAAATTGCGTGAAATCGAAACCTTACATAACTATATCCTGAATTGTATTGAAAATTCCGATTCAATTTATCCGGATGATATTGTGGTTGTTTCACCCGATATAGACAAATATGCACCTTATGTCAAAGCTGTATTTGATACGGAGGATCGTGATTTTCCGGGAATCCCCTTTTCGATTGGTGAAAAAAGTATTATTGAGAAAAAATCCATATTCACCATTTTAGAAAAAATATTTGATTTTATTGACAGCAGATGGTACCCCTCCGATTTTATGGATATTCTGCACAGTGGGCCAATCATGGAAAAGTTTGATCTGAGCGAAACGGATGTCAGTACAATCCGGAGATGGACTGCGGATAATCATGTAACCTGGGGGATGGACTCGGATCATCGCAAGAAAGAAAATCAGCCGGAAAATAAAACAAATACATTCCGGTCATCGCTGAACAGGCTCTGGTTTGGCAGTCTTTTTGAACTGCCGGAATTTGAAATGATTGATAATATACCGGCCTATAATGGGATTGACACTACTGAAAAAGAGGAAGTTCTCGCCCGATATTCAGCACTTATCAATTTACTGAACAAAATAAGAATTGAGACAGGCACGAACAGGACGATGTCTGAATGGAGTGAGCACGGAGTTACATGGATTGATCATTTATTTCCCAAAAACTCGGAAAAAACCCCGATGTATGACATAGTAGAGTTAGTCAGATCCCCCCATAAACATAGCAGTTTTTGTGATTTTGATGAAAAAGTCCCTTACCAGATTTTCAAAAAAGAAGTTTTAGCAGCGATTAAAGAAACCCGGTCAACGACAGCATCCCTGTCAAGAGGAGTTGTTTTCAGTTCTATGGTACCGATGAGAAATATTCCTTTCAAAATTGTTGCCATGATCGGTATAAATGAAGAGGAATTTCCGAGAAAAACAAACACACCTGAATTTGATCTGATTCAGAATGCACCAACCACCCGCGAGACAACTGTAAAAGACGAAGACAGGTATCTTTTCCTTCAATATGTAATGGCACCCTCCGACAACCTCTATATAAGTTACATCGGAAGAAGTATTGTTGATAATGAAAAAATACAGCCTTCAGTTATCCTGGAAAAATGGATGGACAGAATTGAGGAGATCTGTGGCGTAAACATGTATAATTTTATCAGCGAGGAGCCTCTGAATGGATTTTCAGAAGATCTGTATAGAGAGAAAAGATCATTTTCTAATACGTATGCAGATGTTGCAGCTTCACTGAATAAAAAAAATAGGAGAAGAGGTAATTATGCAAGCTTGCAGGAAAGTACCGAGAAGACGCAGAAAGTTATCAGTATTAAGGATCTGGAATCCTTCTTCAAAAATCCGCTTAAATTTTTTGTTATACAAAATCACAATATCCGGCTTTCCGATTTTGATGACCAGCTGGGTAAAGAAACCTTTGTTCCGGATGCTCTCTTGTCGTATAAATTAACCGGGCCGGTGATTGACTGGATGGAATCAGGAAAAAGCAAAGACTCTGCTAAAAAAATATTGATCAATAGCGGAATAGTGCCGGATGATTTTTTAGGCCATAAAACTACAAATCTAATCATCGAACAGAGTAAAGACATTCTGAATTTAATTTACGAGGAGACAGGCTCGCTAAAAAAAGCTCGGATTAATATATCTAATACATTAAACAACAATAACATAGAAGGATATATTGAGAGTTATTCTATAGATAAATACTATGATATCTTCCTTTCATCGAAAAGCGGGAAAACCCTGATTGTTGCCTGGCTCAGATACTTGCTCCTGCTGAATCATCACAAGAAAAGTTTTATCGAAAACCGGGTATTACTTAATGCCAAAAAGGATGGTGGCGAGTGGTTGTCTTTCTCACCTGTTGAGAATCCGGATGAAGTTCTGGAAAATCTCACTGAAATCTATAGGAGAGGAGTGGAAGCCCCGTTTCTTTTTGCGCCAAAAACTTCATATCTCTTTTCAAAAATTCAATACGAAAAGAATTTTGAAAAGGCAATTCAGCGTGCCGAATCGGAATGGTTTGGTAATTTTGTGATTGCTGAAAACAGTGATCCAGTCTATCAGTTATGGTTTGGCCGCAGTAATCCTGTTGAATTACCTGAATTCCAGAAAAATTCTGATCGCGTTTTTAAGGACTTAATCAAGAATCTTGAGTAGCGTATGAAACCTGTTGAAATTTTCGGACTAAAACCTTCCCCCCGGGTACTCATTGAGGCAAGTGCAGGTACGGGGAAAACATTCAACATAGCAGGCCTCTTCGTCCGGTTTATTGCTGAAGGCAAGGTACAAGTGGATGAACTGCTTGTTGTAACTTTTACGAAAGCAGCTACAAAGGAGCTGAAAGCAAGGATCTACCAGCGCCTTCGGGATTGCAGAGAACTTCTTAGTCATCCGGGTCGTGAGGTTACTGATAAATTTGAAACGGAATTCCTTAAAAATTTTAAGAGTGTGCCGGAAGCACTTCCGAGAATTCAGAAAGCTATTTCCAATTTTGATGATGTAACCATTTCTACTATTCACGGCTTTTGTCAGTCTGTTTTGAATGAATATATTTTGATATCAGGAATTCCGGCTGATTGGAATATTGAAGAGACCAACATCCTTCTGGAAGAGACGGTGCAGGATTATTGGCGTTCTTTTATGTCAGAAAACCGGAACACCACCTATGGTAAATTATTTTTTGAACTTTTTACCGGAATAGCAGAAACTCCTGAAAAACTTCTGAGTTTTGCAGAGTCGGTAATTTCAAAACCTTATTCAAAAATTGAACCGGAACGGGGATCACTGCCTGATCCGCTGCCGGTTTTTGAAAAGTTTATCTCACTGAAAAAAGAGATAAAACAGATCTGGTACCATGAAAAAGAGAGTATATCTGTTGAATTGACCGAATCTAATTTAAAAGGATTTACACAGAGGAATCTCGATAAGTGGTCTTCTGAGATGGATAAATTAGCAGAAGCAAACAGTTTCAACTCAGTTAATTTCACATATCTGGAAAAGTTTAGCAAATCGTATCATGACGACCCGGGAAATTATAAAAAGGCAGGTAGAAAGAAAATTCTGAATAGAGATTTCTATACCCTGTGTGATGAGTTATTAGAGCTTTCAGAATCATTTGGTAACATAAAAACTGCGTTTCTTTTGGATATTTTAGAGGCCCTTCAGAAGAATTATGAAAAGAAAAGAAAGACCGGATCTTCTGTTACATATGATGATCTTTTGAACAGAATGGCAGAAATTCTGAAAGGCATTAACGGCGTCTATTTTGCAGAGAAGCTTCGCGAAAAATTTCCCATTGCACTTGTAGATGAGTTTCAGGACACCGATCCGGTACAGTATAAAATTTTCAGCTTGATTTATCCAAAAAATGATCATTCTGCCTCTCTCATTATGATTGGTGATCCAAAGCAAGCAATCTACGAATTCAGGGGTGCCGATGTGTTTGCATATATGCAGGCCCGGAACGAAGCTGCAGCTGATTCACGGTTTACCTTAAATAATAATTATCGAAGCAACCCGATGGTTATCGAGTCAGTGAATAAGCTCTTTTCAAAGAAGAAGGATGCTTTTATAATCGATGAATTTGATTTTTACCCTGCCGGATATGGAAACATCAGCAAGTATCTGATGAAAGACAAACAGAAAGTTGCTCCCATGCATTTCATCATAAACAGAGAGAATGAATCAGAATATCAAAATAAACAACAGCTCCGGAAAAAAATTTACAGAGACGTAGCAATGCGTATAGCCGGCCTCATCAAAAAAGGTATAGATAAATTATTGATGATCAATGATAAGCTATTGTCAGCCGGTGATATTGCAGTATTGGTTAACAGTCATAAGGAAGGTGAAAGTATTCAGGAAGAATTATTAAAACTGAATATAAAGTCTGTGAAAATCAGCCGTCAGAATGTTTTCAACACGCCGGAGGCATACAGAATTCAGCTGCTCCTTGAAAGCGCGACTGATGCCGGCAGCAGCCGTTCAGTGCGTAAATTGATGATGTCCGGCTTTCGGGGCCTGAACCTTTCTGTTTTTCCTTCAGATGATCAGGACGAATATAATATTCTGCTTGAGGAGCTGCATCTTTTCCGGCAAAAGTTTGCGTATGAGGGTTTTTATCCTGCTTTCCGCTGGCTTCTGTTTGAAAAAAATGGATTGTCTTTTATTTCAGAGCTTGAACATACAGACCGTGTTATCAGTAATATTTTTCAAATTGCCGATCTCTGCAGCAAAGCAGAACAGGAATTATCACTCCAATTGGAAGGTTTGCTTAGCTGGCTTACTCAAAAGCGAAAAGAGGAACAGACAAAACGGGACGAAGATCAGCTCCGTCTTGAAAATGATTCCGAATTAGTTAAAATCACTACAGTGCATAATAGCAAAGGCCTGAGTTTTCCAATCGTATTTTCTCCTTTTTTATGGAATACAACTTTGAAATCTGATCTTCCGGTTACCTATCACAGAAAAGAAAATGGCAATTACAATCAAATACTGGATTTCTCATTCTCCGACTCTGAACAAAAAGATATCGCCCGTAGAGAAGAGCTCATTGAAAAAACTGCCGAAGAGGTCAGGAAAGCATACGTGGCAATTACCAGGGGCAGGTATGTCAATTATGTGTATCTCGGGGTATCTCAGGATACCTGTTTCAGTGGCCTTGGAGCAATCCTTTCGGGCAGGAATAAACTGTTGCCATACTTTGATTCCGGCAGTAATCTGAAAAGAGAAGAGGGCACTTTAAACGCAACGTACTATTCATCACAGCTTGAAGAATTAGCCGCTGAAAATCCCGGACTTTTTTCAGTTTCTGAGCTTAACGATCAATCGCTTGCCGATATAAAACTTGGACCGGATGAAAACGGGAAAGTGCATCCTGTAAAGTTTCATGCTTTTCACAGGTTAAATCCCTCGAAAAGCTTGTTCAGTTTTTCCTCATTGATGGTAAGCGACAGCGGTTCAGTCTATCAACCGGATTACGATGAATGGACGACCGGAATTATTCAGGAGACAAAAACCCCTGATGCTCATAAATATTCTCTGTTTGATTTTCCCCGCGGGGCCTCGGCCGGCACAATTATTCACAAGGTTTTCGAATCTCAGATATTCGGAGAACAGAACACTGCAGGACTGACCGTGGAAATTGAAAAAAACCTTGAACAAAACAGATTGGATCAGAAATGGACAGAATCTCTTTTAAAAATGGTGCGGGATGTCAGTTATTCAGATTTACATGCTGAAGCCGGTGAAGTTGTGAGACTTAATAAACTCGGTCCGGAGGATCAGCTATCTGAAATGGAATTCCAGCTGAAAAGTGATGAGCCGGCTCAACATGAAGTAGAATCACTGATACGGAAAGGAGTTGCTGCAAAAGTGACGAACAGATCTGCCACCCGGTCATTCATGAAAGGATTTATTGATCTTGTTGTCTGGCAAAACAAAAAAGCTTACATCATTGACTACAAATCCAATTACCTGGGTGATCAAATTGATGATTACAATAAAACAGAACTTTCAGAAGAGATAAGGGAAAAATCATATGATATTCAATATCATTTCTACACACTTGCGCTGTCAAGATATCTCGAAAACAGAATAGAAAATTATGATTATGATACTCACTTTGGAGGAGTGTTTTATCTGTTTGTTCGTGGCATAAAACCTGGCAATGAAACAGGAATCTATTTTCACAAACCTAAAAAAGAGATAGTTACGCTGCTTGATCAAATGCTCGTAAATTCCGCCGGTTGATTTTTAATGACTGTTGTAAATCTGCTGCACAGAATTTACTGAACAAATATGTTTGTTTTATTTTTTTAAAAGTATGATCAAACTTGTTTTATTATCCAAAGTAAAACATCTTTAGAGTAATTAACTGCTTTTTTTAACTCAAAATAATAAATACTGTGGCCGCTGACGAACTTGCCGGAAAAAAGGCACCTTACACGATTCTTGAAAATATACCGGGACTGGTTGTAAACTATTATCAAAGAAAACCGGATCCTGAAGATCCGCTCCATGAAATTAATTTTGGTACATCGGGACACCGCGGAACATCACTAAATGATACATTCAATGAAGATCATATTCTCGCTATTAGCCAGGCAGTGGCAGATTATCGGAGAGAAAATAAAATCAAAGGACCGCTATTTATTGGAATGGATACCCATGCGCTTTCTGAACCGGCACTGATCACTGCTATTGAAGTGCTTGCTGCAAATGGTGTCCAAGTTCGGTTTCAGAAGGAGATGGGCTACACACCTACTCCTGTTATTTCGCATGCGATTTTAAAGTATAATCATGCAAATGATCTCCAAAAAGCAGACGGAATTGTGATAACACCATCACATAACCCGCCATCGGACGGAGGCTTTAAGTATAATTCAACTAATGGAGGTCCGGCCAATACATCAATTACGAATGCAATTGAAGAGCAGGCTAATACCTATCTCCATAATAATCTGGAAGGAATTAAAAGAATTAGCCTTAAGAGTGCATTTCAGAAAGAAAATACACTGGCATATGACTTTGTACAGCCTTATGTAGATGATCTCAAGTACGTGGTTGACCTTGATATAATCAGGGAAGCAGGGCTAAGAATCGGTGCAGATCCAATGGGCGGATCAGGAGTACATTACTGGAAGCCAATAGCAGAAACTTATGATCTTGATATTGATGTAGTAAATCCCCGGATTGATCCGACATTCAGTTTTATGACCGTTGATAAAGATGGAAAAATCCGGATGGATTGCTCTTCTCCGTACGCTATGGCGAGTTTAATCGACCTGAAGGATAAGTATGATATTGCTTTTGGAAACGATCCTGATTTTGATCGGCATGGAATTGTTACCAGGTCTTCCGGTTTGATGAATCCGAATCACTATTTGGCTGTGGCTATTCAATATCTTTTTCAAAACCGCCCGGAATGGCCTGGTGACACAAAAATTGGCAAAACGCTGGTTTCAAGCAGTATGATAGATCGTGTGGCAAAATCAATGAACAGGGACCTTGCTGAAGTACCTGTTGGTTTTAAATGGTTCGTTGATGGCCTTCTCGACGGATCATATGGCTTTGGTGGTGAAGAAAGTGCAGGAGCTTCCTTTTTGCGAATGAATGGCACGGTTTGGTCTACAGATAAAGACGGAATAATCCTGAACCTGCTTGCTGCTGAAATCACAGCGAAAACCGGTAAAGATCCGGGAGAACACTATAAGGAACTTGAAAAAGAATTCGGTAGCCCGGTTTACGAACGTCTTGACGCACCTGCAACTCCGGATGAAAAAAAGAAACTTGCTAATTTATCTCCGGAACAGGTTACAGCAAATAAAATGGCTGGTGAAGAGATTATCCAAAAACTTACCCATGCACCGGGTAATAATGCGCCGATCGGAGGCCTGAAGGTTGTCACAGAAAACGGCTGGTTTGCAGCAAGACCCTCCGGGACTGAAGATATCTATAAAATTTATACCGAGAGCTTCAAAGGAAAAGATCATCTCAAGATGATTCAGGATGAAGCCAAATCAATCGTCAAGGATGTACTCAGTGAATAAGAAGTGAATGCAAATAAAATTAGATTTTCAATCCGTAAGCAATACTCATTCAAGAGGTGATGAGAGGTTTTGGGATCAGTTCGAAATGGATTTGCATGAAAAGGAGTTGATTGCATTTCTGGAATCAATGTATGGGAAGATTGAAGATGAGGTAATTCTTGCAATTGTATTTTTAAACTTATTTAGAAAGTCAGGCCATATTTGCCTTCCCCTTAATTTGTCTTACAGTTCCCTGGGTTCTTATCTTGAAATGGACAATGATATTCTCAAAACCCTGCCGGATTCAGCAGATCTTTCGACTTTAAAGAACTCGGCGGTCACGGGAGCCCCGGGTGAACTAAAACCTTTTATTATTGATGATGAGAGTCGGTTTTATATGCACAAATCGTGGTCTCATGAATTGCTGCTATCAAAAAAACTCAGAGAGCTTTCCGTACAAACAGTAGAAGAATCTCTCAAACCTGATTTCCTGGAATTTGTAAACAAATTATTTCCGGCAGATGAATCTGAAAAGGAGGCTGACTACCAAAAAATAGCTGCTATTGCTTCACTATATAAAAAGCTGATTGTATTATCAGGCGGACCGGGAACTGGTAAAACAACAACGATTGCAAAAATTCTGGCCCTTCAGTTCAGACGTTATGGAAAAACGTTTCGTCTGGCTTTGGCAGCGCCAACAGGTAAAGCTTCTGCAAGAATGAGTGAAGCACTAATTAACGCAAAGGATTATTTAGATTTGTCAGATGAACTTTCCGCTATGATTCCCACTGAAGCGGTAACACTCCACAGACTTTTACAGCCATACAACCGAAGCGGCCTGCTTCCGGAGATGAAATCAACACTGCCATATGATTTAATTGTGATTGATGAGGCTTCGATGATGGATCTGACGCTGGCTCATAAACTAATGCGTAACTTGAGCGATGACACTTCAGTGATTTTTGTAGGCGACAAACACCAATTGGCATCTGTAGAGGCAGGAGCTGTTCTTGGAGATATTTGTGTAAAGCAGGAAAATGGATTTTCGGAATATTTTTCAAAAATTATTCGTCGTGATTTTCCGGAAATAATTCTTCCGAAAACTTCTCTGGCAGATAATAATATTAGTGATTCGATTATATACCTTGAAAAAAATTACAGATTCGGTAATGACAGCGGTATTGGAAATCTGGCAGAATTAGTTAAAAAAGGGGAAGGTAACAGTGCATGGGAGATTCTTGAAAATGATCAATATGGTGATGTGAATATTGGTTACAGCTTATCATCAGATAAAGATTATCAATCAGTATTTGAAGAGTTGTACCAGAAATTTCAGCAGGCAAAAGATATCTCTTCACCCTCGGATTTGATGAAACACTGGTTGAACTCTGTCTGGCTCACACCCTTCAGGTACAAAAACCCGGGAGTTAACCGGCTGAACCGGGAATTTGAAAGATATCTGTCGTCTCTGAAAAAAACTCCGGTTAAAAATCCTCTCTTTGATTGCAAACCTGTTTTAATTACGAAAAACGACTACCAATTAAATCTGTTTAACGGGGATCTGGGCGTTATCAAAACTGAAAATGAATTGACCAGTGCATATTTTAAAAAGACAGACGGAAATTTGAAAATGGTAAGCCCTTCACAAATTGCTCATTTTGAATCTGCATGGTTTTGGACGGTCCATAAAAGCCAGGGTTCCGAATTTGATACTGTTCATCTGATGCTTCCGGAAGGGTATTCGCCAATTTTATCAAAAGAGCTGATTTACACTGCGATAACCAGAGCCAGAAACCGTTTTGTCTATCATGGGAATAAAAGAACTTTCATTGAAGCAATTTCAAAAAAAATTCAACGATTTTCCGGCCTCACAGATAAGCTTATCTCTACTGACTGATCACTAACCCGCATTTCTCACCAAGAAATGTGGGCTAACCCGATCATCAAACAGACCAACTGTTTCAATTATTGACGGTAGAAATTTTGTAGCCCGATCTTTTTTTAAAAATTATTATTCTCACACCAAAATCCGGGAACAAAATAAAGATCAGCTCGTTCACATTACATTCATGCAACATGATTGTGTGAATATTTGTACCCCGAAAAAGCCAACGTAGCAGAGAAGCCCGGTTGACCCCGGGTTTCTTTCATTGGAAAAGAAGTATGTTAAAGAGAAGATTTCGTTCTCATTTCCTATGATAAGTTTTCTATAGAAATCTCTTCAAGTTTTCCATCGTGAATTCTGATTGTTCTGAAAGGATGCTTTTTTATAACATCATAGTCATGAGTGACCATCAGAACAGCCATGCCCCGGTTGTTAATTACTTTCAGAAGATCCATAATATTACTGCTTGCTTCAGGATCAAGATTGCCGGTTGGTTCATCCGCGAGAAGAATCCTGGGTTCATTGGCAAGTGCCCTGGCAATTACAACTCGCTGTTGTTCCCCGCCTGACAGATCATCCGGCATCGCTTTACGCTTGTGGCTTAATCCAACCAGGCCAAGTACTTCAAGAACACGCTGCTTAATAAATTTTTTTTTCTGACCGGTTACTTCAAGGGCAAATGCAATATTTTCAAAAACAGTTCGATCCGGAAGAAGCTGAAAATCCTGAAATACAACTCCCAAACGCCTGCGGAGATGAGGTACTTTGCGGTCAGGCAGTGAGGATACATCAAAATCGGCAACATAAACCGTTCCCTCATCGGGTTTAATATCCCTGTATAAAAGTTTCAGGAAAGAGCTTTTTCCCGCACCGGTTTTGCCGGTTAAGTAGCAGAATTCACCAATTCCAAGCTTAAAGGATAGCTGGTCAAGAACAACATTATTGTCGTAATTGACCGAAACGTTATTCATTTCTATAACTGCTTGTTCACTCATTGTAATACCATGGTTACTCGTAAACTGTTATTATGAGCCGGTTTTAGCTGGAATCCATCGTAGGCAGCTACGACATCTAATTCGGATTTTTCTATAAAGGTATTCATTTCATCCAAAGAGTGTATTCTCTGCTTGTGGATTTCTCTGTAGTTTTGCAGAATATTCTGATTTTTGTCCAGTTTGTGTATCCTGAAATCATTGTAATGCACTTTTGCTTTCCGGTCGAAACGGCTTGTTCTGAAGTATTTGTAACCCGTTTTACCCATACCGGTTTCATTATTCAAATATTTAATTGATTTTACGGAATTCCTGGGAGTTGTAAAATCAAAGATGAATATACCATTTGGATTTAAAACCTTTTTGATTTCGCCAAAAAATTTATTGATATCATCATCCTGAAGCAGGTAATTTATACTGTCGAACACCATATAGATAACGTCAAAATGCTTGCCAAGATCTATGGACAGGAAATTCATCGTGTGGAAATCAACTCTCGAACCGGCTTTAGAAGCTTTTTCGCGTGCTTTATCAATCATTTGAGGTGAAGCATCAGTAGCTGTGATATGATAGCAGTCAAATTCTTCAAGCGACAGGGCCATTGTACCTGTGCCACAGGCTAATTCCAAAATTTTTTCCGGACCGGGATGGTGTTCAATTATAATTTCATCAATGAAATCAGCCCATAACTCATAATTTACATCATCCATAAGTACGTCATAGACTTCTGCCAGAACGGAGTAAATTTCGGTTTCAGAAGCAGCGCTGTTATGCATGAATAATTGAGCTTTTTATTTTATTACCAGCCAGTAAAATTGCCAGATCAAAAGCTGCTGTAAATGACCGGTGGTCAGCCTTATTCTGACCGGCTATGTTAAATGCAGTTCCGTGATCGGGAGAGGTTCTTATTATTGGCAACCCGGCAGTGAAATTTACACCACTCCCAAAAGATAGTGTTTTGAAGGGGATCAGGCCCTGGTCATGATACATTGCGAGAATGGCGTCAAAATTTTTGTACTCTCCGCTTCCAAAGAAGCTATCGGCCGGGTAAGGCCCTTTGGCATCAATATGATTTAAATTGGCTTTTTGAAGTGCAGGAGCAATCTCATCAAGCTCTTCCCGGCCAATTACGCCACCATCTCCTGCATGAGGATTCAAACCCAAAACCGAAATTTTCGGACTGGATATTTTGAAATCAAATTTTAAACTTTCGTGGAGAATCCGAAGTTTTTGCAGAATTAAAGATTCCGAAATCAATCTTGGTACATCTGTGACAGGCACATGTATAGAAGTAAGAGCAACCCGAAGATTACCACTCACGAGCATCATCAGGTAATCAGCGGAATCTGATAGTTCGGCTAAGAATTCCGTGTGTCCGGGGTATTTATATCCGCCCAAATGAATTGCCTCTTTTGAAATCGGCGCTGTTACCATTGCGTCAGCATTACCACTCTGACATATTTTGAAACTTTTTTCTACTGTGATCATGGATGACTTCCCCGCATGTCTGGTCAAACTGCCAGGCTGAATATCAATGTCATTTGCACGAATGCTGTTAAAAATATTCAGAATTCCCGGTTTTGCCTCTTTGGCACTCTTCACAAGGTTAAATTCTAAATCAAGTGAGAGTTTTTCTCTGTAGAAGCTGAATATATTTTCGTGCCCGGCAACAATAATGGTAGCTGGATTGCCGGTTTGATTTGCGAAGGATTTCAAGATTATTTCAGGACCAATCCCATTGTAATCCCCCATTGAAAGTATTATCCGAGGTTTCATGATCTGCAAATTAGATGAAGTTAGGCTTGCTTTCAACAAAAAAGGCTAAAAATTTCAACATATAGTATAAGTTGTCAATTACTGCTCTGCAACCAATTTAAAATCGCCGAAACCGGTGGTTGCTTCAAAAACAAGAGTCCGGTTATCATAATACCAAATTTCTCTGGCCGGGGCATCAGTGGGCAAGCGTCTCTCTTTATCATTTGGCGGACCATACAATATGTAGGCCTTGCCACGATCTGTTTCGAATCCCTGATTTTGCGGAGTCGTAAATTCACGGTATGTATAATCGATTCTGGCGTAGTATTCAGTCATAAGTTCATTGAACTCAGTATCGGGTGTAGGGTCTCTTTCTTCCCAGAATTCTCTGAATTTTCTCTCTTTCTCAGCTGAACTTCCTGATTTCAACTCTTTAGTTTTTTCATCACTGACTATGAAGCGAAGCATATCAATTGCAACATTTAAGTTTAACAAGCTCACAGGAATATCCGGCCATAAAGATCCCATTGTCTTTTCGGCTATTACCGAATCCTGGTTCACGTCTTTCAGAAAAATTTTAAATCCTGAATTTGGAAAGCGGCTGTTTGGGATAGAAACGACAGTAACCGGGTATCCTTCTTCATCATCACTAAAATTTACCAAAACCCTATCCACATCCGGCTCAACTATAAATCCGGATCCCATAATATCCTTCTGATTATCAATACCAGTACTGAAGAGCATTTCATCTGATACCTCTTCATCTTCTCCGGGCAAAAGTTGAAATATCTCAAGTTTTAGTTCATCAGAAGACATCTTGGCGGGGTTCAGTATCATAAGTTCAAAATCCTCTCCATATAATACGTTATCACCAAAATTCTGGAATGTTCCTTCATAATCACCGTTGTTTTTTACAGTAAAATCAGATAGTTCAATCAGTGATATTTTATTTCGTTCCCTGAAGTCAGGTAATGTTACGTTACGCATTCTTGAATTTTGTTCTGTAACAGACTCACCCCTGCGAAGCTGCAGCATGTATGTATAATCACCCGGTTCAGCATTTACACTAATCGCACCCTGGGCAAAATCTTTGTTTGAACGTGTTTCCTGAAATGTTTTCGCCCAAGCAGTATCCTGCCAGCTGCTTCTGACCTCAGGATCCAAATTCCGGACCTTTTTTCTTGAACTCTCTTCATACGACCCAGAATAGAGTTCAAGGCCCATTCGTAAATTTGAAAAAAATTGATAATCGGGATCGGGTAAATTTTGTTCTCCGCTCACCTTCACAAACGGGATAAAATCGTGGTCCATCCTGAAGGTCACGCTAAAGTTGACTAAATTATCATCAGCAGGCAGATTCAGCTCGCTGATATAGACTTTTGGCTGAACTGCACGCTGCAAAAGAGATTGATAGGTTACATTTCGCTGTGCAATTGAAGATGCAGGCAAAATTGATAAAGAAATAATTAACAGGCAGAAAAGAAATCTCATTATTAGTTTATGTAAGAAATTAGAAATAAAATTAGCTTGTTCTCAATAAGCAGTTTTTCTTTATTTTGAAACGTTTTGCTTAAGGCGCTATTATCAATATATCAAAAATTAAAACATATAAGTTAACTCGAAAAGGATCATATTAGTATATGTCAAACAATTGGATTGAAAAACTCAGGCAGGAAATCAGCGAGCAGCAAGAAATCATTAAAAAGGGTGGAGGCACAAAGAGAGCAGATAAAGAGCACAAAAAAGGTAAAATGACCGCTCGTGAAAGAGTTAATTACCTGCTCGATCCCGGAACAGAATTTTTTGAATTGGGAATTTGGGCCGGCTATGAGATGTATGATGAAGTTGGCGGATGCCCGGCAGGGGGAGTAATTGCAGGTGTTGGTACGATTTGCGACAGAACATGCATGATTGTTGCAAATGACGCCACTGTTAAAGCAGGAGCCTGGTTTCCTATTACGGCAAAAAAAAATCTGCGTGCCCAGGAAATAGCCATAGAAAATCATCTTCCTATTATTTACCTGGTTGATTCTGCCGGTGTATTTTTACCTATGCAGGACGAAATTTTTCCGGATAAAGAACATTTTGGACGCATTTTCAGAAACAATGCAGTGATAAGTGCAAAGGGAATTCCGCAAATAGCAGCCATCATGGGAAGCTGTGTGGCTGGAGGGGCCTACCTTCCTATCATGAGTGATGAAGCACTTATTGTAGATGGTACAGGCAGTGTGTTTCTTGCAGGAAGTTATCTTGTAAAAGCTGCAATCGGCGAAAAGGTTGATAATGAAACACTAGGAGGTGCTACCACTCACACAGAGATCAGCGGAGTTACCGACTATAAAATGAAGGATGATGTTGAATGCCTTGAAACTATACGAAATCTTGTTGATAAATTTGGTCCCGTTAAAAAAGCTGGTTTTGAAAGAAGAGATTCGATTGATCCGGAAATCGACAATTCAGAAATGATTCAAAAATTTCCGGCTGACCGGAATCGTCCTTATGACATGAATCAGGTGATTAAAGGACTAATTGATAGCAATACCTTTACTGAGTACAAACAGGGCTATGGACAGACGCTAATTACAGGATATGCAAGAATTGATGGATGGAATGTGGGTATTGTTGCCAATCAGCGAAAAGTTGTGCGCAACAAACAGGGTGAAATGCAAATTGGCGGTGTTATCTACTCCGACAGTGCAGATAAGGCTTCCAGGTTTATCATGAACTGCAATCAAAAAAAAGTACCAATCATCTTTTTGCAGGATGTGACCGGGTTTATGATTGGAAAGCGGAGTGAACATGGCGGTATCATTAAAGACGGTGCAAAGATGGTAAATGCGGTTGCCAATTCTACGGTTCCAAAAATTACCATTGTTCTCGGCAACAGTTACGGTGCCGGTAATTATGCAATGTGTGGCCGCGCTTATGATCCGCGCTTTATTTATGCATGGCCAACAGCTCAGATTGCTGTTATGGGAGGAACACAAGCAGCAAAAGTGTTAACTCAAATACAGGTTTCAACGCTGGAAAAGAAAGGTGAGGAGCTGAGTGATGAGGATAAGGCTGAAATGCTTGAAAAAATTAAATCCCGATACGACCATCAAACCGATGTTCGTTATGCGGCAGCACGTTTATGGGTAGATGAGATTATTGATCCGGCTGAGACAAGAAGCAGAATTTCCAGTGCTATTGAGTGTGCGAACCACAATCCGGAAATTCCTGAGTTTAAAACGGGAGTGATTCAGGTGTAAATAGCACAAGTTTCAAACCATTCAATTTTCTTATGAGATGAATCAGTATGTACGACCATCTTCTGAATTTACAATTTTTAATCCTTTTACCATTTCAGTTCTTATCAAATTGGCTTTAATTCAGTTGAACAAAAAATAAAACTATACCATGATCAAAATTTTCAAACACAGTATTGTCTTTTTATCAATGCTGGTTTTCACAGTACCGGCTTATGCCCAGGAGCTGCCGGCAAGTGCTATTGATAATGTAATGATTCACATGGCCGACGGCACAATTATCGATAGCGGTACTATTGTTTGGCGGAATGGCCTTATTGAAGCAGCCGGTGCCAATGCCGAAATTCCTTTTGACGCATATGTTATTGATGGCGGCGACAGTTTACATATTTACCCGGGTTTTATTGACGGATTGACTACCTGGGGCAGCCCGGACAGAGGGGAACCCGAAAGTGTTGATAATCCGGGTAATCCGGGTTATGAGCGCGCAGGTATTCAGCCGGACCGGTCTCCGCGGGAAGTTTTAAAAACTGATGATAAAAATCTTGCCGATGCTTTGGAGTATGGATTTACGACCGCAATGTTAAGTTTGAAAGGTGAAATGCTTCCGGGCCGCTCCGATATCTTTTTTCTTCATGGCAAGGAAACCAAATCCGGACTTTTTGAACAGGATAAGGGGCTGGTGTTTCAGTTTGAAGGGGCACGTGGTGGTTTTAGCAACCGGGCCTACCCCAATACGACAATGGGAGTCATGGCTAAATTCAGACAGCTTATGTATGATGCCGAAGCCCTGAAAGACCACATGGATTATTTTGCATCCGCAGGAGGTGCAATACCTGCCCCGGAACGCGATAATGTTTTGGAATCTCTTTTTCCGGTACTGGATAATGAGATTACCGTCTACTTCGCAGCAGATTCACCGGAGGATCTGGAACGATTCTTTACATTACAAGACGAATTCGGTTTTTCAGCTGTAGTTGTTTCAGGAAAAAATCTTTGGCATAAAGCAGATGAACTGGCTGACAAAAATATTCCGGTTCTCGCTTCTGTTGAATTGCCTGAGATGCCTGAATGGTATAAAAAAGAGAAAAAAGATGAGGATTCCGATAGCGGGGAGGAAACAGAACAGGATGAAGAGGCAGAACCGGAAGATGAAGCAAATGATGAAGAGTTAACTGAAGAGGAGGAAAAATTTCGGGAGCGTCAGTTGAAATCCTATTTACAGGCCGTTAAGAATATCAGCAACCTGATGAAAGCCGGTGTATCGGTTGGATTTTCCGGAAACGGATTAGAGCCGGACAAATTCGAAGAACACTTCAAAATTTTGATGGATGAAGGAGAGCTCACGAAAACCGATTTAATCAAAATTTTGTCAATTAGCACCGCTGAAATACTGGATATTTCCCATAAAACGGGTGATATAAAACCAGGTAATATTGCAAGCTTTTCTGTAATGACAAAACCTTTTGGTGATGAGAAGTCTGAAGTTATCAAATCGGTTTCAAACGGAGTGATTCATGAATTTTAATAGTAAAAATACGCACATGCTTAAAACAGTTATGATTCCAATTTTAATTTTGTTTATTTCTGTACAGGTCCAGGCACAGACGAAAGGAGATAAGCTGATAAAAAATGGAACGGTGATTACCGTAACGGGTGATGATCTTCAGAATACCGATATTTTGATTCGCGATGGTATTATCAGGGAAATTGGAAAAAACCTTGCAGCACCTGAAAGTGCAGATATCATTGATGCAACGGGAAAATATGTTTTGCCCGGAATAATTGATGCTCATTCGCATTTAAATTCGATTGGTGTAAATGAGGCGACAAATCCCGTTACATCAGAAGTCACCATGTATGAGTCCATCGATCCGAACGCCGTTTCCATCTACCGGGCGCTTGCCGGTGGTGTAACCACAATAAACCTGATGCACGGTTCTGCAAATGTGATTGGGGGAAGAAATGCAACTCTGAAGTTGAGATATGGTCTGAGCCAGTACGAGATGAAGTTTGAGAACGCTCCCCAGACAATAAAATTTGCGCTTGGTGAAAATCCAACCAGGGTGCATGGCCAGGGAAGCGGGATTCAGCCCAGAACAAGGATGGGGGTTGAACAGGTTATACGCGATCATTTTGACGCAGCACTTGATTACCGGCGAAATCGTGAAGCATATCTTGAGGCCAAACAGCAGTACGACCGGAGGCAGAGAGGAAACCCGCCGGTTCCTGTGGCCAAAAATCTAAGGCTGGAAGTTCTTGCTGATATTATAGACGGAAACATTTTGGTTCACACGCATTCTTACAGGGCAGATGAGATAGTTATGCTTAACCGCGTGTTCTCAGATTATGGTATTAAGAACTATACAATGCAGCATGCAAATGAGGCCTTCAAGGTTGCGCCTGAACTTGCGAAAAACAATGCATACGCATCTGTATTTGCAGATTGGTGGGCGTATAAGTTTGAGGTTTATTACTCGACTGCTTTCAATGCGTCAATTTTAAATGCAAATGGTGTACTCACCAGTATCAATTCGGATAGCGGAGAACTCATTCGCCATCTGAATCATGAGGCGGCCAAAACCATGCGATATGGACAAACTTCTGAAAATGATGCCCTTAGAATGATTACCATCAATCCGGCTACCCAATTGGGAATCGATGATAAAGTGGGAAGTATAGAAATTGGAAAACATGCTGATATTGGTATATGGAGTGCACATCCGCTAAGCATCTACAGTGTTAATGAGATGACCCTTGTAGATGGTATTGTATATTTTAACAGGGAGGAGGATGCGGATGACATGCGCCTTGACAGAGCTGTTGAGCCTGAACTTACATTTGAAAAATCCCGGCAATTTATGTTTGAAAGCCTGGATGGAAGATCTTCAGATGCCTGTATGCAAGATGTATTCTATCTTTTTGGATCAGAAAATGAAATCTCAATGACCGGAAATTCAAATATTCACCATCATTAATTATGAATAGCACAATGAAATCACTTAATTTTGCAATCACCTCCTTGCTGCTTCTGTTTCTTCTGTATGAATCTGCTGTGTCTCAGATTCCTGAAAAACCTGAGTATGGCAAATTTGCAGTTACAAATGTGACTATTCACACAATCTCAGACGGACTCATTGAAGACGGAGTGGTGCTGATCGAAAATGATAAAATTGCATTTGTTGGTAAAAATGTCCGGATTGCTGATGATTATCAGGTAATAAATGCCACTGATAAACATATTTATCCGGGGTTCATTGATTCCCGAACCTATCTCGGTTTACGGGAGATCGGTGCTGTGCCCGTAACGATTGACCACCGCGAGATAGGATCTTTTAATCCTGAAATGAATGCGTTTACTGCTATTAATCCGCATTCAGCAGCGATTCCGGTAGCTCGTGTTGAAGGTGTAACAAATGTTATTTCAGTTCCTGCATCCGGAAGAATATCCGGTAAAGCGACTCTGCTCGATTTGTGGGGTTATACACCGGATTCAATGGCCGTGCAAAAAACTTCAGCACTTCATCTCAACTGGCCCTCAGCAATGGGGTTTGGCAGATTCGACAGAAGAAGTGACAAGGAAATAAAAGAACAGTATGAAAAAAACCTGAAAGAGCTGAATGAGTTCTGGAGCAAAGCGGAAACTTATCACCTTATGATGACTGAATTCAATCTTGATCCCGGAAATAAAAAACAGCCTGACAAAAATCAAAAACTGGATGCTATGCGTGATGTTCTGAATGGAGAAATTCCCGTAATAATCAGTGTTGATCGCGAAAAAGACATACTAAATGCCCTTGGCTGGATTCGGGAAAAAGAGTCTGTTAATTTTGTTTTATCTGGTGTTTCAGAAGGGTGGCGTGTAGCTGAGAAAATTGCTGATGCCGGTACTCCGGTTATCGTTAATACACTCTATACTCCAACAAGACCTTATGATAATTATCAGCGGCCATATCAGAATCCAGGAATACTTTCAGATGCCGGTGTGAAAGTAATTTTCGGAACAGGTGAAACTGAAAATGTCAGAAATGTAGTTTATAATGCAGGATTTGCTGCTGCCTATGGAATGGATCGCGTTGAGGCTTTCAAGGGGCTGACTCTTTACGCCGCTGAAGTCTGGGGAGTGGATGATCGTCTTGGAAGCATTGAGGCAGGAAAACAGGCAAATCTGTTTATTGCCGATGGAGATCCTTTCGAACCAAAAACGCAGATTGAACATGTGTTTATAAAAGGCTTAAAAATTCCGATGATCAGCAGGCACACACAACTCTATGAAGAATTTCTGAATCGTGATGCAGTAAATGAATGATTTATATTTTTGGAAAATTTAATCTCTAACGTCCAGATAGTTCTCTATAGATAAAAGACCAAAGATGATAAAATAACCAGCCGGTTACGAAGCCTGCAGCCGCATCAATGGCATAGTGAATCGACATATAAACCATTGAGATGGCAATACCTGCAATACATATGACTAATAGTGTTGCTAATTTATGGTTTAAAGGCCTCAGTAAAAGAAATATGCCAACGCTTTGTCCTACATGAGAACTGGGAAAGGCAGCGCCATCGGGGGCTCCTACAGCAAATAAAAAATCCACAACTTCCGGAAGATATCCAATGTCACTGAAAAGAGTAGAGCGGTACTCAAGTGGTCCGAATACGGGAAACAGTAAATAAATCAAAACAAAGTTGATGAATATTCCTGTGTAAATAAATGCGAATCTCCCGATCTCACCTGATCTGCTTTTCCACGTCCAAATAATAGAGCCGATCAATATTGGATAATATATCATATAGAAAAAATGAAACAGCTCAACCCAGAATGGCGACGAGAGTACTTCATAAAAGTTCAAATGGGGATTCCCAAATATTGCTGCATCCCAGCTCCTGACAACAGAATCAAAATTAAAACCGGGGCCGTAAAACAGATGTAAAAATATTTCAACTTCATAATGTATTAACGCGATGATGAGTACTGGATAGCAGAAACGAATCAATCCCATAAATCCCTTTTTATAATTCCGGGACCCCATCCACCAGATAAATGCGGAGATTCCAAGATGAAGCAAACCTGTCTGCAAATAAATAAGTCCGCTCTGAATATTAAATAATGAAATGAGCGCAGTAACAATCAAAAAACATATTACCAGCTGATCAAACAGGTAGAGCTGTGATAAACCAGGGAAGAAGCCAGTTTTTTTAGTTACGCTTTTATTCATCCGGCAGGATTTATTGATCGTTATTTAAAGCTGAATTTCAAAAAATTAATTATTTAGAAAAGTTTTTACCCGTTTTCCCGGATACATCAAAAGAAGATGATGAGAATAAGCCGGAATTCAATAAAAGCCAAAAATCATTTCAATAAAAAAGTATGCACGTAAGTTTAACAGTTTGTTTTTAAATTTGATAAACAGATAAATTAAGTTTATCATTATTAAAAAAGCATTTGTTTAGAAAAAATTTACATGGCACGCACTAAAAACTACGATCCCGAAATTGTAACGGAGAAGGCAATGATGGTTTTCTGGAGAAATGGTTACAGAGCCACTTCGATGCGTATACTTGAAAAGGAGATGGGTATTAATCAGTTTTCAATTTATTCAAGTTTTGAAAGTAAACTAAACCTGTTTATTCAATCTCTGAGGAAATACAGACAACAGGTTCGTGCCGGACTACTTAAAATACTGATTGAATCAGATGGATCACTCAACGACATACGCGAATTCATGAATCGCTTTGTTGAATCTGTAAAATCAGGAGAAACGCCTTCAGGCTGTTTAATCGCAAATACAGCTGCAGAATTTGGCAATACAAATGAGAAGGTTCTGGATGAACTGAATGATTATTACCTGATGCTTGAAGACCTGTTTTCTGCACTTCTCTCACGGGCAGCATCTAAAAAAGAAATTCCCAGATCTGTTGATATAACACGTTCAGCCAAGTTTCTTGTCACATCAACCCAGGGAATGGCAGTAACTGCAAAGGTGATGAGCAGTGAAGATATGTCTGCATTCATTGACACGGTCATCGACTCGTTTAATTAAAAATCCAGCCGCTTTTTTGAGCTGATATATAGATAGATTTTTACACCGTTAATTACAACCCTGATTATAATTCTTCACATTTCTGTAAAATCTAAGCAATCGCTTTGAAATAAACCGAAAATATAATAGTTTCTAAGCAAACGTTAAGAAAACATAAACTAAATCAAATATACGTCAATTATGAGTGTACAAACGAAATTTAAATTTGAACCTGTTACTTTAGAAAATGCAGAAGAACCTGCAAAAAGCACACTGCAACAAGCCAAGAATAACCTGGGATTTGTCCCGAATATGTATGAGTTCATGGCAGTGAACCCATCACTATTAACATCTTATACATCGAGCTACAATGCATTTCGCGAGGAGTCCGGTTTTACCCCTCAGGAACAGGAAGTTGTTCTTTTGTCGGTCAGTTATGTGAATGAGTGTGATTATTGCATGGCTGCTCACAGTTTTGTGGCTGATAAGATGTCAAATGTTCCAACTGAAGTAACGGACGCGATCCGCGATGGTAAAGAGATACCTGATGCAAAACTGAAAGCACTCAGTGAGTTTACAAAAAAAGTTGTAAAGGAACGCGGGTTTGTCAGCCATGAAGCAATTCAGGAATTTCTTGAAGCCGGATACGAAAAGAAACATGTATTTGGTGTGATTACCGGGGTCGGGGTTAAAACACTAAGCAATTATATGAATCATATTGCTGAAACACCTGTAGATGACGTTTTCAGTGAAAGAAAGTGGACCAAATAGACTCTTCTTTTTAGAACTACAATTATAGCCGCATCCGCTTGGGTTTACCCGGTAAAGGATGCGGCTTTTTTTCTTTGCGCTGAAAATCAGGCCTTCAGTTCGTACTTCTGTTCGTTGAGGGGAACGCCAAACCGCGTTGAAGCAAACTCTTCCGATAGCTCAAAACCATATCTTTTGTAGAGAGAAGCTGCCGAATCTAAAATATCTACTGTCCACAGATAGGATGAGGTATAACCGCCTTCCCTGAATGATTTCATGTAGTTGTTCATCAGCAGTTTCCCAAGGCCAATTCCCCGGTACTCTTTTCGTATCAGAAAATACCGCAGTTGTGAAGCTTCATCCCGGTTTAACAGAAAAAGAGAACCAATGATATTATTATCATCTTCACAAATCCAGATCCGGTCTTTTTGAGGATTGTGATTACGGTAAAATTCAGAGAAACTTTCGGCCACAAAAGATTCAAAAAACAGATTAAATCCAAATTCTTCGCTGTACAGTTTTCCGTGCAAATAGATCAAATAACCGATATCACCCGGCTGTAATTTAGTCCGGATCTGTATGTCCTTCAGTGTTTTATTGAGGGGCTGTGTTTTCATCTTCAGGGAACTGTTTTCCATATAAGTGTTAACCATAAAGATTAACGATTCTTGATATTTTTAGCTACAATTTTTGCACTTTCCATAAAATGATCATATCCGGCTCTTCTTACAGGACTTCCTTCAAATGCCTTTTCGAACTCATCTCTGTCTAGTTCCAGCCAGTTATCAATAGAATGAACAAGGGCAGCTTTACGTGGTTTTAAATCGGAAATATGCCCCGCAAGAGCATTGATGTTCCAGGGACATACATCCTGACATATATCACATCCGAACACCCAATCCCCCATATTTTCCTGATATCTTTTGTCGATTGACTCTTTTAGTTCAATTGTCAAATAACTGATACAGCGATTACTGTCAATCCGCCAGGGTTCATAGATTGCATCTGTAGGACACGCATCTATACATTTTGTACATGACCCGCAGTGGTCGGAGACAGGTTGATCATAATTAAATTCGAGATCGCAAATCATCTCACCGATTAAGAAGAAGGAGCCATATGATTTATTTAACAAATTGCTGTTTTTTCCAATCCAGCCTAATCCTGATCTCTCGGCCCAGGTTTTATCGAGAACCGGAGCGGAATCTACAAATACTCTTCCGCTTATATCACCCGCCGTTTCTTTAACAAATCCAAAAAGCTGTTTTAGTTTTTTTTTAAATACTTTATGATAGTCTCTTCCACGTGCATATTTGGCTATTTTAGGAACATTGTCACGATCATACTGCAGATTCTCTTTAAAATGGTAACTGGCGATGACGCTAATTACACTTTTCGAGCCAGGCACCAGTTTTGTCGGATCAACCCGTTTATCGAAATAATTTTCCATCCAGTGCATTGAGCCGTGACGATTTTCCTTAAGCCAAGCCTCAAGCCGCCGTGCTTCAGTCTCCAAAAATTCAGCTTTAGCAAAACCACAGGCATCAAAACCAAGCTCCATGGCTCTTCCTCTTATGGCGGATTTTAGATTTTTATGATTCATATTTAAAAATTAATAACCTTCATAAACTGCGATAAATCAACGGACTTATTTTACGGATTTGAAATTGCTTCAAAATCTCATAGTGAAATAAGATATCATACTGTTTTTTTAATAAAAAAGACGCATAACTGTTTTGCTATGCGTCTTTAATACTAACTTAATTAAGAAGCTGAGAAAAAGAGAGATTTTAACTCTTTACATCAATCAACTCCACTTCAAAAACCAGTACAGCCCCTGGTTCAATAATACTTCCCCGGGGAGGGTTACTTCCGTAAGCCAGTTCTGCCGGAATAAAGAATTCGTAAGTGGCACCTTCACGCATTAATTGCAAGCCTTCGGTCCATCCTGGAATAACCCTGTTTAAGGGGAATGTAGCAGGTTCACCCCGCTCATAAGAACTGTCAAACTCCCGGCCATCGAGCAGTTTTCCACGGTAGTGAACTTCAACTTCAGACTCTTCGGTGGGTCTGTCACCGCTTCCCTCCTCAACTACACGATACTGCAAACCGGAATCCGTTACCTGAACATCCTCTTTGGCAGCATTTTCTTCAAGAAATTCATCTCCTGCCAATTTATTGATTTCAGATTGTTCTTCTCTTTTCGCGGCTTGGGTTTCCTGCAATTCCTGTTGAAAACGCTGCAGCGCCATCTGCATCTCAAAATCATTGATTTCGGCATCCTCTTTGTTCAGTGCTTGATTAAATCCGGCAATAAAGTTGTTAAAGTTTATCTCTTCGACACCTTCATTGGAAAGGTTGTCTCCATATAAATAGCCTAAACTATAACTAAGTGAGTCTAATTTAGTAGTAAGATCTGCATCTTGTTCAGCATTAAATTCATTATTGCATCCTGTAAAAATCAGAAAGGCAGCTGTAAAGATGCTTAGTATTTTTATCGTATTCATTAATTAATTGTTACAATTGGGATTAAGTTTCAAACTATAAGGTATCAATTTTGCTGTAGTTTGGAAACGTAGTTTTATGAAAATTTCAATGATTAAAAACTAACAGGATCTTGTTATATTGTACGCACTGTATTATTCGTTATAAAACTCTTTACAGTTCATAAAAACATAAACAGATATATAATTATCCTTGAAATTTACTGATTTAAAACTATCTGAATCCATTCAGGCGGGATTGAGAGATGTTAATTTTACCGAGCCTACCGCAATTCAGGAAAAATCAATCCCATCTATTTTAGAAGGTAAAGATTTGATAGGCACCGCACAAACAGGCACAGGAAAAACAGGTGCCTTCGTAATTCCACTCATGGAAAAAATATTAAACAGCGACCGCGAAGGTATAAAGGCGCTGATACTTTCCCCGACAAGAGAACTTGCAAAACAGATTGATGAAGAGATCTTTGCTATCGGGTATCACTCCGAAATATCTTCTGCGACCGTTATAGGAGGGAGTGATTTTTCACAACAGGCTAAAGCATTAAAAGCCGGGGTAGATATTATCGTGGCAACGCCGGGAAGACTCATTGATCAGAAAAAGGTGTTAAACATCGATTTTTCAAAAATTCAATTCCTGGTGCTGGATGAGGCCGATCGCATGCTCGATATGGGTTTTTTACCGGATATGAAAAAAATCATATCCTGGTTACCCGACGATCGTCAGACATTGCTCTTTTCTGCCACCATGCCGGGTGAGATAAGAAAACTCTCGAAAGACATTATGAAAAGCCCGGTAAATGTTGAGACCGAGCGTCAAAAGCCTACCGAGAGCGTGGAACAGCGTGCGTATTTCCTTAGAAGCAATCAAAAAGTGCCGCTCATCAAAAAAATATTCAACACAATTCAATGGGATTCCTGTATCATCTTTACATCAACCAAAAAAGGTACGGATGAACTTCAGCGATTACTGAAAAAAGAGGGGATACAGGCAGCAAGTATTCATGGTGACAGGACCCAGGATGAAAGAAATAAAGCACTACAAGACTTTAAAAATGGCACCTATCCCGTAATTGTAGCCACCGATGTTCTTGCCAGGGGAATAGATATAAAAGGAGTTTCAATGATCGTGAATTACGACGTTCCAAAAACTTCCGATGATTACATTCATAGAATTGGAAGATCCGGCAGGTATGATCAAACAGGTATTGCGGTCACTTTCATCACAAAAAGGGATAACCGGTTGTTTGGTAGTATTGATAATATAAAAGGCAATAAAATTAAGAAAATTTCGGTACCTGAAAATTTCGATGAGAAATCGCAATTTTCTTGGGATGATGATTTTAAATCTTCTGCCAAATCAGATAGCAGAGATGCTAAAAGTAAATCAGACGGTAAGCAAGCGAGAAAAGAAGTTTCTTCTAAAAAACCAGAACAAAAACAGGAGAAACCAAAAAGAAAATATACGTCCAGAAGTAAACGGGAACGGGACAAAAAAAGAGAAGAAAGTACAAAAGAAGAACGCGCCCCAAAAACGAAAGAAAAAACCACAGAAAAGCGTGAACACAGGAAAACAGTAAATGGCAGCGGTAAAGAAGAGCCAAAAAAAGAACGTGGAAAGAACACAAAACGAACTGATGAGCCAGCTTTTCCAATACCGCCAATCATTGAAAAAGCGACTGCAAGGAATAAAAATGTAAGAAAACCGTCGAAGGGAATCTGGGGCCTGGTAAAATCGTTACTTCCAAAACTCGGTAAAAAAAACTGACATCATGAACTCCTTCAGTTCGATACTGATATGGATTGGAATTGTCCTGTTAATCCTGATCTGGATACCGGTATTAGCTATCAGAAGAGTATTTGACAGAGATCCTGCCTTATATCATACAGGGAAGCTCTTTCGGAAACTGGGACACGTAATTTCAAAAATTAATCCAAATTGGAAAATTGAGATTGAAGGAAATACGGACATCAATGACCGGGAACCTTTCATCATTGTATCGAACCATATGTCGAATGCAGACATACCGTTAATTTCAAACTTGCCCTGGGAGATGAAGTGGGTTGCAAAAAAAGAGTTGTTCGATGTCCCGGTAATTGGCTGGCTGATGAAGCTTGCCGGCGATATATCTGTAGACCGGGAGGCGAAAGACAGAAGGGCAGTAACATTAAAAAGATGCATCTACTATCTGGACAGAAATTGTTCAGTAATATTTTTTCCGGAAGGCACTCGCTCAAGAGATGGAAATCTTAACAGATTTACCAATGGGGCTTTTGATCTTGCGATTCGGAAAAACATTGATGTGCTTCCGTTAGCTATTGATGGGACGAAAGACTGTTTACCTAAAAAGTCCTGGAAATTTAAACCTGGTGTACATGTCAGATTAAAAGTTCTGGAGCCGGTTTCAAGCAGAGGGTATTCCAAAAAACAGGCTGCGGAGTTTTCCGAATATGTTCGGATGAAAATACGGAATCAATTGGCTGAGTGGAGAAATGAACCGGTTGAATCTGTTGACAATACCCTTACCAGGCTGAAAGAGAAATAACTTTGATTGGATGTGCGGCGACTAAAAATCGGATAACTGAATTAATTATTGCCTTGTTCCTGATTTGTATCGGTTTCATTTAATTCTGAACTGTCCACAGAAGAATCCGCTACTTTATGGTTTTTACGTAAGATCATCCAGCTTACAACAACTCCAAGCATCGACAGAACCAGTGCAGATGATGCATAGAATGGTGATTCTGTATTTAGAAGATATTGCAGCTGGCTTACCCTCAATATGAACAGGAGAAGAGTGTACGAGATTATGACACCGTAGATGTGTTTGTGTCCTATTGAACCGGCCATCATACCGCCAAAAAATGATGTGAAAGCTGTACTCAAGACGAGAAACAACGGCCACCAAAATCCCGGGAAGGAACTATAGCCAATGAACATAATTTCAGTCTTGAAATAGATAGATATGATCAGGCGGATAAATGCATCAAGTGCAATTACTGATGAGAGTCCGCCAACTATACCATAGATAGATTGTTTCATGTTGTTCAGCTATTGACTGCCAGATACCCTTTTAATCGTTGTGCTTCAGTGGAATACTGGCTTCCGGGATAATTGTCAAGAATAGCCGAAAGCAGCTGATCTGCTTTTTGACTGTTACCGGCTTCCAGATATGCCTCAGCAGCATGAAAGTAGTTCTCAGGTGTTGTTACATCATTCTCATTCCATTCCGCAGCTTCTTCATATTTTCTGGCTGCCCTCTCAAAATCTTCAATTTCCATTAAAATAACTGCATGGAAGGTTATAGGTGCTACTCCCAGGATTCCATCAGGAGGTGAAAAACGATTGATGAATTCCAAAGCCGGGTCATAATTTTCCATTTCAAAATGTACAACAGCAGCATAGTAATTAGCGAGATTACCAGCATTCGTATTCGGATAATTATTTGCTATCTGAATAAATCCGGCAGTAAGCTCGTCGTCATCACCATCAAGAGCTTTATCCAGTTCACCATCGGAAAAATAAGTTTCGGCAATCCCCATCAGGTTACGGGCTTCCTCTTCTTGCTGAGCAGAATAGATGAAATAACCAATTAGCAGTCCAATTATCAGCACAACGCCAACGCTGCTACCGATGACTGCGGCCTTATTATTTTGATAGAAATGCATGAAGCGAGAACTATACTCAATCAGCAGATCCTGCTCCATTTCTTCTTTAGAAAGTCTTTTACTCATGTATTTTTATAACGTTTAGGTGAAAATGTTAACAGAACAACAAATTATCACTGTTTTATCTTTAAACCAAGTTCCCAAAGCGGATTTAATTCCGCACATATTATTTACATAGAGTTCTGAAAATCGTTAAATTGGCTTTATGAAAAAATTTGTTTTACGTAATGATTTTGAGCAGGAGGGGGAGAAGAGTTATCGTCTTGATTATAGAGAATTACTGAATGAAGCCCAGTATCAGGCTGTATTTCACACTGGCGGACCGGCCCTTGTAATTGCGGGTGCCGGTACGGGTAAAACCCGGACACTTGTCTACCGTGTAGCCCGATTAATTGAAAGTGGTGTTCCTCCGGAAGAGATTTTATTACTTACATTTACCCGAAAAGCTGCCGGGGAAATGTTGCGCAGGGCTTCTGTGATACTTGATGAAAGATGCTCAAGAGTTAAAGGCGGAACATTTCACTATTACTGTAGTCAGCTGCTTCATACATATGCTGATTTTACCGGCTATCCATCCAATTTTACCATTATAGATACAGCTGATGCAACGGATACGATTCAGCTGATCCGCTCACAAATTGGTGTCCCAAAAAACAAAAAACGTTTCCCAAATAAACGAACACTCTACACAATTTTCAGCAGCAGCATCAATCGCCAGATAAGCATTGAGAATATTCTTTCTGAAGAGTATTCACAATTTCATCAGCATCTTAAAAGTATTTTAGATATTCATGATAAGTATAAGCAGTACAAAAGATTAAATCATGTTATGGATTTTGATGATCTTCTTGTGAATACAAAAATTCTCTTGCAGAAAAACAGTAAAATTCGGGAAAAAATAGCTGCGGAGAACAGGCATGTCATGGTAGATGAATACCAGGACACAAATTATCTTCAGGCAGAATTAACTGAGTTATTTAGCAGTTTTCACAATAATGTGATGGGAGTTGGTGATGATGCACAGAGCATCTACTCATTCAGGGGCGCCGACCATAAGAACATCATGCAATTTCCCGACCGGTTTCGGAATACTAAATTAATCAGGCTTGAAAGGAATTATCGTTCAACTCAATCTATTCTCGATTTGTCAAACCAGATACTGGACCAGGCCGAAGATAAATTTGATAAAAAACTATATACTGACAATGAAATGGGAGAACTCCCGGGGTTGGTAAAGGCAGCAAATTTAAATGATCAAAGCCGTTTTCTGACACAGATGATTTTAAATTTACGTGAACAGGGTCTGCAGCTTAGTGATATCGCCGTACTTTTCAGAAACGGAAGAGATTCTTTTGATCTGGAGGTCACTCTGAACAGAAAAAATATACCCTTTGTAAAATATGGAGGGCAAAAGTTTACTGAAGCAGCGCATGTTAAAGATGTTCTGGCTCATGTTCGTGTCCTGGTTAATCCGCTGGATACAATCGCCTGGAACAGAGTACTGATGCTTATAGAAGGGATAGGGCCAAAAACTGCACATGATCTTTTTGAGTGGATCAGAAACAGCGAACATCCATTCAGAGTGGATCGTGCCGGAATTGCAAGTGACCGGTACATTGAACAACTGCAAGTGCTGGCTAAATTATTCTCCGGTTTAAACAACGTAAAGGATGATGTAGAAAAAGTTCTTGAATTGATTGTTAAATATTACAAAAGCTTTTGTAAAAGACGATTTGATGACTATCCGAAACGGCTAAAGGATTTGGAAACATTTATTGATATATCCGGCACTTATTCAACTCTTTCCAAAATGCTGGAAGAGATTGCACTGGATCCGATCGAGTCTACTGCTGTTGAAACGGAAGGTGCAAAAAAAGACGAATCACCGCTTGTTTTGAGTACAATTCACTCTGCGAAAGGGATGGAGTGGAATACCGTGTTCGTAATGCAGTGTCTTGACGGAATTATTCCGTCCGGCTATTCTGTAGAGGATCAAAGCAAACTGGATGAAGAGATCAGATTGCTTTATGTGGCTTCCACGAGAGCTAAAGAACAGCTATTTTTTACTTACCCGGTACTGCACAGGGGAGGGTATGGAGATTACTTTACAAATCCGTCCAGATTTTTAGAAGAGATCCCTGACGAGCTGATGGAACCGTGGATTTTATTGGAAGAATCAAACAGAGATCAAACTCAGAATCAGATTCAATCGTCAAGCTGATTGAGAAGACGATGTTGCCTTATAATCTCTTTCGTCATCCAAAAAAGAGGTATGGGTGGAAAGATAACAGCAAACGCAATAATCAGATTTTTTTTAGAGTGTTGAAAATCATCACTGCACATACCCGCCAAGCCTGTAATCCATAATATCGCAAGCGAAAAAATGATGATCGAAACTAAAAGGGAACCGATAAATCCAAAGGTATTATAAAAAGACTCAAGCATTAGCTGATCTTAAAATTCATTAACTTATATTCAAATATCCGGAACAAGTTAATCAAACAAAAAATAAAATGTTGCCAACAGTTTCAATCGTAGGCCGTCCCAATGTCGGCAAATCAACACTGTTTAACAGATTAATCGGACAAAGACAAGCCATTGTTCACGATGAGTATGGAGTTACAAGAGACCGGCACTACGGTGAGAGTTTCTGGAATGGCAAACCTTTTCAGGTTATTGATACTGGTGGTTATTTGCCGGATGAGATGAATGTAATTGTTTCAGGTATTCGCGAACAAGTGCACATTGCCATCTCAGAATCGGATGTAATTCTGTTTGTTGTGGACACCGCAGAAGGTATAAACACCCTTGATGAATCCGTTGCTGAAATTTTAAGAAGACAGAGCAAGCCTGTAATTGTGGTCGCAAATAAAAGCGATAATGAACGCAGAAAAATGGATTCAGCTGAGTTTTATAGCCTGGGATTCGATGAGATTTATCCCGTCTCTTCGATTAGTGGCACAGGCACAGGCGAGTTGCTTGACCGGGTTGTTGAGCTGCTTCCTGATGCTGTTGAAGAACCTGAAGATAATCAACCTAAAATTGCTTTTCTCGGCCGCCCGAATGTCGGGAAAAGCAGTTTGATGAATTCCCTGTTAAAAAGTGAGCGCTGCATTGTAACCGAAGTTCCGGGAACAACAAGGGATTCCATAAACAGTATTATTGAATTTGAAGGACAAGAGTTAGTGATTGTTGACACAGCAGGGCTCAGAAAACGCGCTAAAGTAAAAGAGAATATTGAGTTTTTTAGTACGGTACGCACCGACCGGGCATTAAAAGAGTGTGATGTTGCCGTTTTAATGCTTGATGCAAATATGGGGTTTGATTTACAGGATAAACGAATTCTCCGGGAAGCTGAAAAATATAACAAAGGAATTATCATTGCCCTGAATAAATGGGATCTTGTTGCGGATAAAGAGACCAATCTTTTAAAAGAATTCCAGGAATACATATACGCCGAGGTGCCCACAATGAGCTATGTACCGATAATATCAATTTCAGCAAAAACCGGTCAGAGAGTTGAAAAAGTCTTAAAACTTGCACTGAAAGTAATGGAAGAACGGAAAAAGAAAATCTCTACCCCTAAACTTAACAATACGATCAGCTCGATTCTGAAAGAACGGCCACTGCCTGTTAAACGAGGAAAACAGTTAAAAATTCAATATGCAACCCAGGTGAAATCAAACCCTCCGGTTTTTAAATTCTTTATGAATAACCCTCAGGAACTTCCAGCCAACTACAGGCGGTTTATAGAGAACAAGTTGCGCGAAAACTTCGGATTTGAAGGTGTGCCTGTTACGATGACATTCAGGCAAAAGTAAATGAAAAATAAGTGAAAACCTTTTGAACAGTAGATATATAAGGTTTATTTTAAAGACTTAATTCTCAGATAAATATTTAAAACGAATCATGATGCACGATAATCTTGAACAGCCGGTAGTCAATGCATTAAATGAAGATTACAGACGGGAACGTAAACTTTCGTTTCTGGAAAATTTATATCTTCCGGAAATATTTAAAGGCCTTTGGTATTCTTTAAAAGAATTATTTGCACCAAAATTTACAATGAACTATCCCGAAGAAAAATGGGATCCGCCTGCGATATTCCGGGGCCGGCCGGTGCTTGTAGAAGACGATGGAAAGGAGCGATGTGTAGCTTGCGGACTGTGTGCAAGGGCATGTCCGCCATTGGCAATAAGCATGCAGGCCGATGAAAATATTGAAGACCCCAAAGAGAGATATCCCGATTTCTTTGAAATAAATATGCTGCGATGTATTTACTGCGGGTATTGTGAAGAAGTTTGTCCTGAAGAAGCAATTGTAATGAGTAAAGATTACGACATCGTTTTTGAATCAAGAGATGAAGCTGTATATGATAAAGAACGATTACTTGTTCCAAAAGAGGATTTAAAAGAGAGACTTGATTATCTGAAAGAGTACCGGAACAGACAGTTTGGCCAATTCTGGGATTTCCAGGAAGAGAACAATATCCACTCCGTGCGGGATCGTGATAAAGAGTGGAATACTGGCCTTTCTCTTGTAGATATGCTTGAGCAACAGAAGAAAAATGATGCAACACAAGCAAAATCGGACTGGAAGCGATAAACCAATTTAATCTGGATTGATTAATCTCTGTATAATGGCCAATAAAGAAGTAACACAGGAAAAATATGAGCAGCTATTAGAGGATGCCTCTTACCTGCAAGATGAATCCGAAGCCCTAAAATATGTGATTGACAGTATTCCTTACGATGAGTCACCACCGGATCAACTGTCTGTGAAGGAGAGCCTGCAGTTACTTGATCATGCGCAAAAAAACTATTTCAGGCCGATTATTGAGCGTGTATTAAACGAGAACAGACCCGTATACCTTGGTAAGTTCGAACATTTTGTAGACTCATTTTCCGGCGAGAAAGATGTATCGATTCATAAATTACTGGATAAGATCGGTACCCACAGGGCAGCATTATTAAACCTGTTTAGTAATATATCTCTCATTAACTGGGAAAAAAATTTATACGATAAGAACAATAATCCGATTACTCTTTTTGAATTTGCACAGTCAATGATTAAAAATGATCGTCAAATTCTCAAAAATATTGCAGATCTTGTCATGATTTTTGAAAATGAAAAACAGACAAGAAGAGAACTCGAGAATAAACAGAAAAACTGAAATTAATAGTGTGCGGAATAATTCGTGTGGAGCCAGATTCTTGTTTTAGTATGCGCCTTATTTACTATTGGATATATAACAGTAAAGCTCAATAATAAACTATCTGCCGGGTACCTGTTAAGCTTCATTACAGTGGTAACGGTTTTTATCCTGTTTTTAAATTCGAAAGAATTTGATCTTTTCAACTTACAGGCA
>CAZFAJ010000007.1:0-42885 GCA_964517005.1 uncultured Balneolaceae bacterium
TAACTGTATAATTTATCCGCATAATAAATGAAATCCAACCTTGGGGCAAGTTGATGTTGAAATATTTCCGATAAAAAAATGGGGTTTCCGATAATCAGTTCCGATAAAAAATCCGGATAAAAATTTTATACGGTGTAAGGAAAATGGTCTTTTTTGTTCTTACATAGAAAAGACTATGAAAAAGAAAAAACTGATCCCTCAGCTTAAAGAGGAAATCCGGCGAAGAAATTATAGCTATAGTACCGAAAAATCATATTCCTCATGGGTGATCCGGTATGTTCGTTTTCATCAAATGGTCCACCCGTCTGAACTCAGTGAAAAACATGTTACTTCTTTCTTGAATCACCTGGCAAATGATCTGAATGTCGCTGCATCAACTCAAAACCAAGCTTTATCGGCACTTGTATTTCTCTATGAATATATCTTAAAAAAACCGGTACAGAGTCTTGAAGATTTAAAAAGAGCCAAGAAACCAAAGCGTCTGCCGGTGGTACTTACAGAAAAAGAAGTGGAGTCGATCCTTCAGCATCTCAGAGGATTAAACAAACTGATGATCAGCCTTATTTACGGATCAGGTCTTCGTATTTCAGAAGCACTGCGCCTCCGTGTACTGGATATCGATTTTGATTACAAACAAATTACAGTCCGGGATGGTAAAGGATTGAAAGACAGGGTAACTATTCTGCCTGAAACACTGATTTCAGACCTTCGACTGCAAGTCAAAAAAGTTGCAAGGCTTCATGAACAGGATCTTATGAAAGGCTATGGTAAAACCGTTCTTCCTAATGCACTTGCAAAAAAGTATCCACAGGCTGCAGCACAGTTAAAATGGCAATATGTTTTCCCCTCGAAGCAACGGAATAAAGACCCTCGTTCGGGAGTTGTGCATCGATATCATATCTCGCCGCGTTATATCAGGAAGGAACTGCAGAAGGCCTTGGCCAAGTGTAATATTCAGAAACATGCCACACCTCACACCTTCCGTCATTCCTTTGCGACTCACCTTTTGCAAAACGGCTACGATATCCGGACAGTTCAGGACTTATTGGGACATAAAAGCCTGAAAACGACGTCCGTCTATCTGCACGTCCTGAACAGGGGAGGGCATGGAGTAAAAAGCCCGCTGGATAAGTTTTGACCTGATTTTTATATCGAAATCGTCTTTTTAGAACTATGCCTTTCGGATTGTGAGTCTTGTTCGTTAACCGGCCGCCACCATGTACAATTCAGAGAACGGTTACCTCGCTAATACCGGAATTTTCCTGAAAATCCCGATCAAGCTCGCAGATTTGTGGTCAAAATTGTATTCTGTATTTATAAACAGCAGTTTGTTATTTATCCTGATAATTTCTTGCTTGATGCGTGAGATAAATGGAAATCCATAACAATAACGTGCCATTTAAAATAAAAGCAGATGCAATTAAAAGATCTTGGAGAATTCGGGCTGGTTCAAAAAATATCTGAAAAATTTCTGCAGGCGGAGCACACGGGCTTCCTGGGAATAGGTGATGATTGTTCGGTGATTCCAAAAGATGATTTGGAATCCTATCTGGTAACGTGTGATACACTGATTGAAAATATTCACTTTCAGACTTCAAAAATTGAGCCCGAAGACCTGGGTTATAAATCGCTTGCTGTAAACCTGAGTGATATTGCAGCCATGGGAGGTATTCCGGAATATGCATTCTTGTCGATGGCACTTCCGGTTGATGCAGAAACAGACTGGATTTACAAGTTTCTGGACGGATTGCAATCTCTTGCAGTCCGGGAACAGGTAGTTCTGGCGGGAGGGGATACGACAAAATCACCCGGAAACATTGCCATTACCATTACTGTAATCGGGATCATAAAAACAGGAAATGTAAAGAGACGGAATGGGGCAAAACCCGGAGACAAATTACTTGTAACGGGATTCACCGGGGATTCGGGCGGAGGCCTCCGGCTGTTGACTGAAGGGTATGGTGATGAAACGAATCAATCTGCAATGGATCTGATAAAAGCACACAACCGGCCAAAACCGTATACAGATGAAGGCGCCTGGCTCGGAACTTTGCCTGCCGTCCACGCAATGATTGATCTCTCCGATGGCATTGCTTCTGATGCCCTGCACATTGCAGAATCCTCAGGTGTCGAATTTCATATTGATCTCGATAAAATCCCGGTCTCTGAAAGCCTTCAAACCAAAGCCGGGGAACTTGGCTGGGATGTAGCAGAACTTGCTATTTCAGCAGGGGAGGATTATTCTCTTTTGTTTACCGCAGATCCGGTTGAATCAAAGTGGATTCAGTCGGCTTATTTTGAAAAATTCGGTGAACCCCTGAATGCTATTGGAGATGTTCGTGAGGGTGAAGGCGTGAAATTTTTTCGCAATGGAAAAAAGGTTAATAAACATTATCACGGATTTGACCATTTCAAAGATAAAGATAAATAACTGTCCTGATTTTCTGAAATTACGCTCCACGCGCAGAACTCGTCTGACGACCTTGTAGAAGACCAGGTTACGATATTAAAACAATTAGTTGTCTCATATGTTTGACAAAGACGCGATTTTGCCAATGCTACCGTGGTGTCCTGCCGATGGGAATTCGACAGACGACTGATTTGAATAGGTTTTGATATTGAGACAGGTCTGCTCGTTAGTCGAGGCAACAACTTCCGGCCTTGAGTAACTCTACAGACGAGTACACACAAACATGTCAAAGTTTTTGAGCAGCTCCACTCGTCAGTAGAGGCGGGTATCAGCCGACAGCTTTTTCGATCCGGTTTTTTAATGCAGCCACCAGTGGTTGGCCGGTTTCATCGGGAAGATCTTCGATAACAATTTCAAATATGTTTTTTTGATCGGCCATCCGGAACAGATCATAAAGGTTTCTGGCAAGTTGCACAAAATCATCTTTGAATGAATAGTGAATAATATTTTCGCCAGTTGGTAGAGCCGGTTCGGTGTGAGTGATAAACATCACTGGTTTATTACGCGGCTGCACAAAATCCGAAAGCCACTGCACTTTAGCTTGCGGTTTGTAATGAGTGTACTTAAGTCCCGGACTTTTGGGCGGTCGGGTATCTTCTTTAGTTGAGTAAGCTACAGATACTCCGCAGACATGTTGCAGTTCTTCGGGTTCAGCTTTACCCGGCCTTAAAATGGTATAGGGTTCTGAAGTTACATCCAGCACGGTTGATTCAAGCCCGATATCAGTTTCTCCTCCATCCAGAACCGGAAAATCATCTCCAAAATCTTCATACACATGAGCTGCCCGGGTGGGACTCGGCCGGCCCGATTTGTTTGCGCTCGGTGCCACAAGGGGGCCAGTTTTGCTGATCAGCTTCAGCGCCAGCGGATGTGCCGGCATTCGTACAGCTACAGTCTCAAGGCCGCCGCTTACTGCATCCGGAACGTCCGGTTTTTTCTTAAATATCAGCGTTAGCGGACCGGGCCAGAAATTTTTAATCAGGGACAGAACAGGTTCCGGAATGTGATCCGAAAATTGCTGTAACTGTTCCGTTGCCGAAATATGCACAATCAGTGGATTATCGGCCGGGCGTCCCTTCAGATCAAATATCTTTTTTACCGCATCCTGGTTGAAAGCCAGTGCCCCAAGCCCGTAAACGGTTTCGGTGGGAAAGGCTGCCACTCCGCCCCGGAGTATAATGCTTGCGATTTCATCAATCTTCAAACAGTTACCTCGCTCTCTTTTTCTGCGGTCACTGCGTGCAAATGCTTCAGAAAATCAAGTGCCTGCTGCGGACCAGGTATATCCTGTATCACAATGCGCACTGTCTCACTTTTTTGTACCACCTGGTACTTATCTTTTCTCTGTGTTTCAATTTCACCAAGCAGTTTCTGGAAAAATCCGCTGTCATAAAATTCAGCACTCAGTTTGCTATTGTTTCCAGGGCAAACAAGCCACATTCTGCCAGCCCTGATGGTCACTTTTGTAAGAAGCAGGTGGGATGCAAATAATTTGATTTTAGTGGCAAGTAACAGGTTTTTTCCGCTTTCGGGCATCGAACCAAACCTGTCTTTCATTTCATCCTGCCAGTCAGAAATCTCCTCTTCAGTCTGGGCTCCGGCAAGTCTCCGGTAAAGGTTCAGCCGTTCTACATTATCCTGAACATAATCGTTGTCAAGATAGGCCTCGTAATCAAATTCAATTTGTGTATCGGGGTAATCGATCCTGGAAGGCCCGGATTCAAAAACGCCTTCAAACTCGGTCTCTTTCAGTTCCCGGACAGCATCATCCAGAATCTTCGTGTAGAGCTCAAATCCTATTTCATTGATAAATCCGCTCTGTTCTGCGCCGAGAATATCACCGGCTCCGCGTATATCCAGATCGCGCATGGCAATGTTAAACCCGGAACCGAGGTCGGAAAACTCCTCAAGAGCCATCAGCCGTTTCCGGGCCTCCGGCGAGAGCTGATGCACCGGCTGCGTAAGCAGGTAACAGAATGCTTTGCGGTTCGACCGGCCCACACGACCGCGCAGCTGGTGCAATTCCGACAAACCGAAGTGATTTGCATTATTGATGATCATCGTGTTTGCATTTGAAATATCAATCCCGTTCTCAACAATATTGGTTGAAACAAGTACATCAAACTTGTTTTGATAAAAATCGCGGACAATCTTTTCCAGTTTGGAGCCGGTCATCTGTCCGTGTGCAAAGCGAACGCGAACATCAGGCACAAGCTGCCGGATCATATTGGCAACTTCTTCAATATTTTTGACACGATTGTGAATAAAGAATGCCTGTCCGCCCCGGGAGAGTTCCTGGATAATGGCATCGCGAATCAGCTCTTCATCAAACGTGTGAATCTCCGTGTAGACAGGCTGACGATTGGCAGGAGGTGTGTTGATGATACTGAGATCACGCGCACCCATCAGGGAAAATTGCATGGTACGGGGAATAGGTGTGGCGGTCATGGTCAGTACGTCGATGGTGGCGCGGAATTCTTTAAGTTTCTCTTTTACCTTTACTCCGAACCGCTGTTCTTCATCGATCACAATCAGTCCAAGGTCTTTAAATTTCACATCTTTCGAAACCAGCCTGTGAGTGCCAATCACAATATCAACCTTACCGGCTTCAAGATCTTCAATAATCTTTTTCTGTTCACCCGGTGAGCGAAACCTGGAGAGTGCTTCAATTTTCACAGGAAAATCCTTCATGCGTGTTGTGAACGTTTTCAGATGCTGATCGGCAAGGATGGTGGTGGGTACCAAAACGGCAACCTGTTTCTGATCCATTACCGATTTGAAAGCTGCGCGAATAGCTACTTCCGTCTTTCCAAAACCGACATCACCGCACACAAGCCGGTCCATCGGGTTGCCGGATTCCATATCCTCTTTCACTTTCTCAATTGCATTCATCTGGTCCGGTGTCTCCTCAAATTCGAACCGGGCTTCCATTTCAGTTTGCCAGGAATTATCCTCCGAATACTCCCAGGCTTTCAGGGCTTTTCGCTTTGCATAGAGCTGAATCAGTTCCCTGGCAATATCCTGCACTTTCTTCCGGGTTTTGGCTTTTTTTCGTGCCCACTCGCCTGATCCCAGTTTTGTAATGCGGGGTGTTTTTCCCTCTTTGCCCGAATACTTTTGCAGCTTGTGCAGGCTGGATACGTTTACGTACAGAATGGAGTCATCCTTGTACCTCAATATGGCAGCTTCCTGGATGATATCGCGTACTTTAATTTTTTTAAATCCGGCAAATGTACCAATTCCGTAATCTACATGAACCACATAATCGCCAACATTAAGCTCTTTCAGCTCTTTGAGTGAGATGCCTCCTGTAACCCGTTTTTGCCGTAATTTTGGTCTGTGATACCGGTTAAAGATCTGATGGTCGGTAAGCACTGCCAGTTCGTTATCCAGGATAAAACCTTCATGAAGGCTCATCAGTGTGGTGTTGTAATGAAACTCGCCGGTTGAATTTCCAAGGAGATCATCAAACCGCTCCTTCTGATTAATGTTATCGCACAGAATGATCGTCTGAATGCCTTCACTGCTTTTTTCTGATATGAAACTTCGCAGCAGCTTGAAACTCCCGTTGAAGGAGGGGTGAGGAGATGTGTCAAGTGTGACGGTTTGGCCGGTATTTGTTCCTGTTTTGAATGATCCGGTGACAAGCTTCGGATAGTTTCCCAGAACTTTTTTCCATTCAACAGGGGGGAGGAATTCACTGTCCGGTTCAGGTAATTCAGTATCTGTTTTTCCCGAATAGATATCTTCTGCCTGAAGAAAATATTTTTCAATACTGGATTGTATAAGATCGGGATCTTTCAGAAAGAGAACGCTATTGTCAGGCAGGTAGGAAAAGAGGCTCTCCTTTGCACCATTATTTCCAAATGTTGCATTCGGAACGAGTCGTGTCTCACTCAAAAAAGCGACCGAACGCTGAGAATCGGGATCGAACTCACGCAGGGAATCAATTTCATCTCCAAAAAACTCAATCCGCACCGGGTAGCTGCCCGAAAACGGGAATACGTCAAAAATACCGCCGCGTATTGCAAAATCACCCGGTTCATCCACAAATTTCACGGAATTGTATCCCTGGTCAGAGAGCTCTTTGCGAAGGTCTGCCGGTGAAACTGATTGTCCCTTAACAAGTGTAATTGAGGCTTCTGTGAATGAAGATGATGAAATCAGCTTGTCAACGATGGCATCAGATGATGTAACAATAACGCACCGCGAGGAATCCTGAATTTTTTCAAGTACTTCAGAACGCTGTACAAGGGTAGAAACGTCCTGCAGTTTTTCATCATCATAGGGTTTTGTTCGCGTGGGGGGAAACAGAAAAACATTTTCGACCCCCATCTGCTCAAGGTCTGACGCAACAGCAGCTGCGTTTTCAAATTCAGGTTCAATAATGGTGACGGACGAAAAATTCTCTGTCATTTTCAGAATCGGAAAATAACGGGATGATCCTGTAAACCCACTGAGTTGAACACTCTCCTTGTTTTTTAAATGAGTAATCAAAGACCGGGCATCAAATCTTTGATATAATTTATCAGAAATGTATTGAATCATATTAGATTGTCAGACTGCTGTTGGTCATGCGGTCACTTAAAAATCCAAATAAGCAGAATAAAATTCCGGGAAACAGATATTGGTGGTAAATATCTTCAACGTCTGTATAGATAATTTCTTCTATCTCGGTTTTTTCCATCTCATTAATTTCATCATAAATCTGCCGGAAGGATTCCGTATCGGTGGCACGAAAATAACGGCCGCTTGTAAGTCCGGCAATTTGCTGCAGCATCTCTTCGTCAATATCCACTGAAACATTGCGGTACCGGGTTCCGAATATCGGGTCTTCGATCGGGTAGGGTGCCATCCCCCTGGTGCCTATACCAATGGTATAGACTTTAATTCCCAGGCTTTGAGCAAGTTCAGCTGCAGTAACAGGATCTATTTCGCCGGCGTTATTCATTCCGTCGGTGAGCAGGATCAACACTTTGCTTTCAGCCTCACTGTCGCGCAGACGGTTGATACCGGTTGCCATCCCCATTCCAATTGCAGTGCCATCCTGAACCATTCCCATTTGAATGGAGTTCAGCATCTCTTTCACAAGTGAATAATCGATCGTGGGAGGCACAACTGTAAAACTCTGCCGTGCAAATACAACAATTCCTATCCGGTCCGAAATGCGATCATTGATAAACTCAGTAGCTACTTCTTTGGCTCCTTCCAGCCGGTTTGGTTTAATATCTTCAGCCTTCATGGATGTTGAGATATCAATCGACATCACAATATCGATTCCTTCAGCTTTTTGCTCTACGGTGGTGTTGGTCAGTTGAGGTCGTGCCAGGGAAACGGTAAGCAGTGAAAAACCTGCCCAATAGAGTAATGGAGCCAGCCACACCACGTGCACTCTCCAGTTGCCGGGTAGTTTTTTCAGGTTTTCAACGGAAGAAAATGTAAGTTTTGCCCTGCGCTTTGCAAAATACCGCCACACATGAAATCCGATTAAAACGGGTAAAAGAGTAAAAAGCCAAAAATATTCGGGATTAGCCCACGTCATTCTGAACCGGTTCTTTATTTAAGTTCTGATTGATTGTTTCAACACGCTCTTCTTCTGATTGCTCATGATACTTCCTTAACTGGTCAATCCGGGATGCATCCATTGAACGAGCGGTATTCAGAAAGTCTTGAGCGAGGTTGAGTGCTTCTTTAGCCTGTTTTCCGCTTGGTGTAAACCGGGCAAATTTTACCATATCCGCTTCATTTAAAACTTTTCTTGTGATGGTAATCATCTCTCTGTCAGCCGGGTATTGCTGCATCGCTCTCAATATCTCACGGGATGTCATTTCAAGAGCTTCAATTTCATATACCCGTTCAATGTATTCACGAATTGCATCGCCTAATTCGATATAAAAATGATCAAATTCCTCCCTCGCAGATGGAAATTGTCCGCTTCCCAGTTTAATGAGTTTTGATTCAAGTACCTGCAGGGGATCGGCAAAGGGGACCTGCTTTTCCGGAGTTTTTGACTCAGGTTTTTTCTCCATCCGGGAAAGCCGTCTGTAGATATACCAGCCAGCAACAAGCAGAATAATAAATCCGAGCAAATAGGGCCAGATCAATGCGGCAAAATCAAAGATGGGTTTCAGAGGCCTGAACTCTTCATCGCCTTCACTCAGGGTTGTTTTGAAGTATAGAGGTACCGGGTTGGAGGTGAGCAGTGTGTCACCCTCTGCTCTGCCGATCAGGATTTCCTGCTCCGGAAGGGTAAAATCTGATGTCCCAAAATATTGCAGCCGGTAGACAAGGCTGTCACGCAGAGGAGCCGCCTGATATCTTTCACGTTTTAAAAATTCCACATCGTCACCAAACGATTCACCATCGGGAAACACGATTGAGCCGTATTCACGGTCTCTGTTTAAGACCAGGGTATAAGTAAAGGTATCACCGACTTCAAGAGAATCAACGGAAACATATGTATGAAGATCCTGGCTTTGTATAGCCGGCATCCACGTAACTGTCAGAAAGAATAATAAAAACGAGTATTTTTTAATAAACCGCATATATAGATTTAATTGACAAGACGTAAACGCATCGGGGTTTGATAATTGTATTCAGGAGATCAAATCCGAATAAATTTACAAGGCAGTGAAGTTATCAAAACTTATTCACAACTGTAATAACGATTATTATAAAAATAAGTAAATCACAGGGAGGTCATAAGTTTTAGCCGGGAACCTCTCTCAATTAAGCATTGTTTCTACGATCTATCAGTTAGTAGTATAGTTTTATCATGTAGGTAGCATAGCAGGTAAAATTGGCTGATTATGATTTTACAGAAGAATACAGTAATTTTTAAGTTTATAAATTTAGGTGTGACTATCTAACTAATAAATTTAACGCAAATCAGGTTTCAGTAAGAATGCAAAAAATCTTATTACAAACGTTACTCTGTCTGTTGATTTTAAGTTGTGAACGCTCTTTTGATTTGGAAAAGCCATCTCTGCAACTGATCACGATTGAAAATTTTAAAGAGATTCCGCCACTGCCCGCTTTAGATAAGCATGGTTTTAAAATCGGCGAATACTTAATTGAAGAAAAAAGAATTAAAAGAAACGAAAATCTCCATCTGATACTCAGCAAAAATGGTGTTTCACCGGAAATGATCTATCAAATTCAGCGTGAAGCAGCCGGAAAGGTTGACTTGAGAAAAATGATACCCGGTCAGAAATTCTACCTGTACAAACCTGGTGATGCTGCAGCCGGTTTCGTTTGGTATCAAAGTCCTGTTGATTACGTTACCATCAGATGGACTGATGAGAAGATAGAAATCAGCAGAGACTCTGTTGAATTGACACCTATTGAAAACACCTTTTCCGGAGTTATTGAATCATCTCTGTACGATGCTATTATCGATGGAGGTGCGTCGAGGCTTCTTGGACAGAGTATTGCTGATGTTTATGCATGGGAAATTGATTTCTTTTCTCTTCGCAAGGGCGATTCGTTCAAAGTAGTTTACGAAGAGCTTTATGCAGAAGATGAACTTTACGGTATTGGCAGAGTAAAAGCAGCTCATTTTACTCACCGTGGAAATGAGTATAAAGCCTATCATTTTGAAAATGACGAGGTTTCCGGTTTCTATGATGAAAATGGAAATAGTCTTGAAAAAGCCTTGTTGAAAGCCCCTTTTAAATACAGCCAGAGAGTAAGTTCCGGTTTTTCCCACAACAGGCTGCACCCTATTTTAAATCAGCGCCGGCCTCACTATGGTGTGGATTATGCCGCACGTCCCGGTACCCCGATATTGGCAGTAGGGGATGGTACTGTTACAGAAGCACAATACAGGGGTGGAAATGGCAATATTGTTCAAATCAGGCACAATGGAATTTACAAAACCGCCTATTTGCATCTGCAGCGTTTTGCGGGCGGAATCAGACCGGGTATTCAGGTGAAGCAGGGCCAGGTGATAGGATATGTCGGGTCAAGTGGCCTTGCTACGGGGCCACATCTTTGTTACAGGCTTTATAAAAACAGCCGGCCGGTGAATTCATTGACTCTGCAGCTGCCATCATCGGATGCACTTGAGGATATTCACATGGCTGAATTTGTGAAAATGAAAGAAGAGCTGGACAAAAAAATTGAAGAGATCGATACCGGCGAAAAACTTGCTTACTCGAAATGATCAGTAGCGGTTTATCCGGCGCCTGAAGAAATCTGCAAGTGGACGGATATACGACTGATTGGTGTACACCCGTATGGCATCCACCTTATTTCGCAAAAAGTATTCACTCAACTCTTTTTTTTGTTTTAACCTGCGAGCTTTATAAGCACGCCGCACTTTCTCACTTGAAGTATCCACCAAGATTTCTTCCCCTGTTTCCGCATCCCGGAAGGGTACGATTCCCAGCCTTGGAAGATCATCTTCCAGTGCATCATTAATCACAATATTTACAAGATCGTGTTTCTTGTTTGTCATCTTCAGCTGTTTGTCGAATCCGCTGTCCTGGAAGTCGGATGCGAGCACAATGATTGCTTTACGGTGCAGCAGCCTGTTTACATAGGATAGCGCATTACTGATACTGGTTTGTGTGCCTTCCGGTTCAGCAGTAAGAAGTTCGCGGATAAGCCGCAATACATGAACACGCCCTTTCTTTGGAGGAATTACTTTTTCAATTTTATCAGTAAAGAGAAGCATGCCTACTTTGTCGCCGTTTTTGATTGCACTGAAGGCGAGTACTGCACACATCTCAATGGTGAGCTCCATTTTTGTTTGTGAGCCGCTGCCAAAAAGTCCGCTGGGTGAAATATCCACACAAAGCATCAGGATCTGTTCCCGCTCTTCCTCAAATACCTTGATAAAAGGCTCATCACTTCGTGCTGTTACATTCCAGTCGATCTGGCGCACATCGTCGCCAAAGGTATATGCGCGCACTTCGGAAAACTCCATACCGCGGCCTTTAAAAGCAGACTGATATTCACCTCCAAATATATTATTTACGAGCCCCTTGGTCCGGATCTCGAGTTTACGAACTTTCTTCAGAATTTCTTTGGATATCATAAGTCATTGGTTTGATCGCATGAATGTAACGCCATTTAACGTATGAAATCAAAAATGAATTGCGGATCATTGTCGGTGATAACTAATTTGTCAACAAAAACATCCATCGGCGGTGATTTCGCAGGGGAGGCTGAATCCGAATCCGATGGATGCGGGCAGCATTTTTATCAACGCTAACCGGCGTGTTCTCTTCCGGGATTTTCCTGCCATCCCTGCGTATGGTTTGCGATCAATGGCAAAATCCCGTCTCGGGATGTGTAGATGTGGGCATCATCATTTTTTACACTAAATAAAAGTTAACAATAGCTTAACAATAGCTTAACGATTTGTTTAGCTGATATGGTGATTGTTCTATCTGATATTTTTCACAAATAATGTTCAGATGATTATTGGCGGTAATTTCAGTAAAAAGTGTGATCAGGTACTTTTAGAAGCAGCAAAGCAGTCCGGGAGCAAAGCAGGGATTAAGATTTCCGTAAAGTCACTGAATGATGTTTTTAAGTTTGATAGAACTGAGATCAAAAATATCCTTGAATTCATGCAGAACCGGAATCTGATTGAACTTGAAACTATTGGCGGCCCTCTTCTTTACGGCCATATCTCATTGACTTCAAAAGGGTTGGAGAGAGTAGAAAAGATTAAAAAATAGTTCAGGGTGTCGGACTTGCCAGAGATCACGTTTTGGTTTCACGCAAAGTTTGTGGAGGTAAACTGCTCTCAATGCCCGCAGAGAAATCTAAAAAACCGGAACGACTGAGACCTGCTAAATACACCCTGCGCTCTCGGCGTCTGTTTCTTCTTACCGCGCTTTGCGTGAACCCGACACAGAGATCCTGTTCATGTGCCATATTCAAAATTATGATAATAATCTGCAAGAATATGCGATCTATTTTGGATCCAATAGATTTTCAATACGTTTAATCACATGCCGTGCCTCAATATTTTTCGGAAACGTACGTACAGTATCGATGTAACTCCTTTTTTTGTCCAAACGCCGGACCTGGTAGCGTGTTCTTAAAAAACCAACTAACCCGCTGATAGCGTGCACATCCTATTCAAAAAAATCATTTATCTTAATCACAGTACTGGCGGAATCAGGCCCGATTGTCTCCACATCAAAGGAGGCGATGATCGGTTCGTAACTGTTGGCTCTCACAGATCGTGAAATTGGCAGTGAATCAGCAGCAACACTGTTGTAAGACTTTCTGCGGATGTTGACCTTACCGTTCATTTTTTCAAAAAGTAAAAACCTATTCGGCGGTTTTTGATCCGCTGCTGAAAAAGCCAAAAAATTCGGACGGCACCTTAGCAATCCGGCTAACCGTCAAAAAGTTTCTGCCAAACAACGAGTCCGGTATTTCATAAAAAATATCATCTTCTACATAGTGTACATCCAGAACACCGGGATTTGTGCCATTTGGCGCTGGTTCAAAGATTATTACCTATAGTTCCGTCAGCCCGGTAATTTAGATATGGGAAAAGGAGGAACTTGTATGAGAGCGTGCATTTTGCAGACAGTTCATTCGCTGTTTACCGGACAGACGGAGTGTGAGTTACATCTCTTCAACTTCTTCTTCTTTGATAATACCGCGATGCCGGATGTTAACATGCTGATTAATCCGCTTGCTGTTAAATTCGATTTGAAATTCAAGACCGCTGAATTTGGGAAGCCGGCGGATCACCTGACTGAGATATTCCGGGTTACCTGCTTCTTGCAGAGCGTTCAGCAGGTAATTTCCGGCATCATACCCAATTCTTGCAAACTGGTTTGGTTCAGTTCCAAATCTGAGTTCAAAATCCTCTATAAATTGACTCAGTTCAATAGAGTCAGGTTCTGCTCCAAATGGTTCCGTAAAATAGATTTCGAATGTTTCGAGCTGGGAATCGGTCAGGTTTGCTGCACCCCACTCAGCCGAGCCAAGCAGTGTTACATCAGTACCCATAGCTTCCAGGTCTGTTAAAAGTAAATTGATGAGGGTAGGGGCCGCCTGGCCTGTAAATGGGGCATAGATACCCTGAACAGGAGTGTAGCCGAGCGAATCAACAAGAACTGAATCGGGGGTAAATACTTCGGTTATGGGACGCAAATCGTAGCCTGTGGAAGCAAAATCCTCCTCAAAATAGTAGGCAATGTGTGCTCCAAGCTTTTCGGCCTCATAACGGAACCCAAGAGCAGAAGGGGTGCCAAGTGCGTTTGTTTCCGTGATAATGGCAAGAGTATCAAGATTCAGCTCATTTACCGCGTATCGGGCAAGATTGCGTCCATGCACCTCAAACGTAGGATTTAGCTGGAAGGTGTAATTGTAATCCAGGTTAATGGAATCTGAATTTGCAAGCGGTGTCAGCATTGGAATCATAAACACTTCGGCCAGTGATGCAGCCTCTTCTGCCGCCTCTGAGAAGAGAGGGCCTACTACGGCATCAGCATGATGAGTCCATTTTAAATCCGTAAAAGCTTCCTCAATATTCACTGAGTCAGAAAGAGAATTTTTATAATTTAAAAATACTTTCATATCAGGGTTCCTGCTGTTGAAATTTTCAGCAGCCAGCAGAAGTCCGAAATACAAATTTCTGGATACTGTAAACTCAGTCTCATCTTCGTCAAATGTGGGCAGAAGTACCCCGATATTATAAATCATTCCGTCAGGAGCATTTGGATAGCGGAATGTAAAAGGAACTGAAGAAATATCATCCAATGATTCATTATAGGAAGCTATCTCAAGTGAGTCGGTTAATGTGCTTGTGTGCTGTTTCACTAATACACGGTATTCTTCTTGCGGCATCCGGTTTTTTGAAATATCCAGCAGATCATTTTTTATGGATTGATTGTTCAGACGGGAGTAAACCGTGAATCGTTCGTTACTGCTTAAAAAACGAAGGATCTGGCCATAAAGACGCTGGGATTCAACTCTGAGCCCGGTTCTGTTATTTGAGTTTAGAAGTCTGTGAAGGAGCTCAAGGCTTACATCATAATTTTTGATTTTGAACTGGGTAAGCGCGAGAGTGAACCATGCCTCATGCTGAATGGCAACTGCTGAGGTATCTTTCACAATATTCAAAAAATGAATCGCCTGAGGATAGTTACCACTTGCAAAATGACTTTTACCGGCAAACAGCAACGCACGGTCTTCTTCGAGCTGTGAAAAAATGACTGCCGCAGAATCATATTTTTCATTTTGATACAATTCGTACCCTGCTTCAAAAGACTGAGAAAAGCCGGGAGTTAAGATGAACAAAAAAGCCGGTAAAAAAACAAAAAATTTCTTCATGGTTATAGCAATTTCAAGTGACTATCAAATATATAGGTTTTCTTCCGAAATGTTCCGTCTTTAATTTTCCCCGATTCCTGAATTGTGGATTACCCGTGATAATTTTCTTCTTTTGAAAGAATTAAACGAATTCATCTCAGGCGTAACTACTCCCACTCAATAGTAGAGGGCGGTTTTGAGCTGATATCATAGACAACACGGTTGATTCCCCTGACATTGTTGATAATGTCATTACTTACCTCCGCAAGAAACGTGTACGGAAGATGAGCCCAGTCTGCCGTCATCCCGTCCACACTTGTTACAGCACGCAGTGCAATTGCATTTTCATATGTTCGTTCATCGCCCATAACACCCACCGACTGAATGGGAAGCAGCACGGCAAGAGCCTGCCAAACTTTATCGTAGAGATTGTGCCTGCGCAGAGCATCAATAAAAATGGCATCAGCTTCCCTGAGCAGATCGAGCCGCTCTTTTGATAGTGAACCAAGTATTCGAATACTGAGGCCGGGACCGGGAAACGGGTGTCTTTGAATAAACGATTCCGGGATCCCAAGTTCCCTTCCAACTTTCCGGACTTCATCTTTGAACAGCTCTCTGACCGGCTCAATCAATTCCATTTTCATGGTATCAGGGAGCCCGCCCACATTGTGATGAGACTTTATTGTCGCTGATGGCCCTTTAAAGGAGATGCTTTCTATTACGTCCGGGTATAGAGTTCCCTGTGCCAGAAAGCTGTAATTGTTTTCTTTGGTAATCGTTTTTTCAAATACATCAATAAACGTATTCCCGATGATTTTTCTTTTTTTCTCGGGATCTTCTACTCCAGATAATCTGTCCAAAAACAGTTTTGAAGCATCAACACCTTCTACTGGCAGATGCAGATGATCTTTATAGGTTTTCAGGACATCCCTGAATTCATTTTTCCTGAGTAATCCATTATCCACAAATACACATTGCAGCTGTTCTCCAACGGCTTGATGAATAAGAGTTGCCACAACAGTTGAATCTACCCCGCCTGAGAGGGCACAGAGAACTTTTTTATTGCCGACTTTTTCGCGAATTGCGTCCAGCTCTGTTTCAATGAAAGATGCAGGTGTCCATGATCCTTCACAATTGCAGATTTCGTAAAGAAAGTTTTTGAAGATTTGCTGTCCCTGATCGGTATGAACCACTTCGGGATGAAACTGCAGGCCAAAAATACTCTTTTGCCTGTGTCGCAGCGCTGCTACTTCAGCATTTGCTGTATGTGCAATTATCTTGTAATCGGCGGGCAGATCGTGAATATGGTCTCCGTGACTCATCCATACCGATGAGTTGTCGTCTACATTCTTCAGCAGGTCAGTATCATCATCTACAATGAGTTTAGCACGGCCAAATTCCCGTTTTTCAGCTTTATCTACGGAACCGGGCTTTACGGCGTGCGCCAGTGCCTGGAGTCCGTAGCAGATTCCCAGTACAGGCACATTCCAGTCAAAATACCGAACATTCAGATTGGGGGCATCGGAGTCGTATACGCTTTTAGGCCCCCCCGAAAGAATGATTCCGTTAGGGAGTTTATTTTTAAATGTATCAGGATCGGTATTGAAAGGATGGATTTCACAATATACATTCGATTCCCTGATCCGGCGGGCGATTAGCTGAGTATATTGTGATCCGAAATCCAGTATCAGGATCCATTCATCGTAATGATTTTGCATGTTATGCGGATAAAAAAATTAAACTGGCCAAGAGACAGCTATGAGCTGATATAACGTAACAACAGATTTGATTGTGTTGACTCAATACCTATTCGGCTATCTCTTTGTATTCATCAGCACTCATCAGAGAATCCAGGTCACCCGGATCGGATAACTTGAATTTAACCATCCAGCCCTGGCCGTATGGATCATTGTTTACCAGCTCGGGGTCTTCTTCAAGGTCTTCATTTATTTCTACAATTGTTCCGCCTACGGGAGCAAATAATTCGGAGACGGTTTTAACAGCTTCAACAGTTCCAAAAACTTCATCTTTGTCAAATTCTGAATCTTTTGGTTCAAGCTCAACGAATACGATATCACCGAGTTCACTCTGTGCGAAATCTGTAATTCCGATCGTTACGGTACCATCACCGTTATCACGAATCCATTCATGTTCACTGGTATATTTTAAATCGTCAGGATAGTTCATCTTTTTTTGTTTTAATGTAGTTAAGTGTATTTAAACATTCATTCTGAAAGGATGATGTTTTTACTCTTTTACGGGATAAATTTAAATTTATCCTCAAGATATTTAGTGTTAAAATTTCCGGTTTGAAAGCCCTCATCGTTCATCAGCTGCAGGTGATATGGAATATTGGTTTTGATTCCTTCCACTACAAACTCTTCAAGAGAACGTCTCATTCTGTTTATGGCTTCAATCCGTGTTGGTGCGCTCACAATAAGCTTTCCGATCATGGAGTCATAGTGTGGCGGAATGCGATAGCCGGCATAGGCATGTGTATCCACTCTTACACTGTGTCCGCCGGGCACATTAAATGCTGAAATTAATCCTGCAGAAGGTCTGAAATTGAATTCAGGATCTTCTGCATTGATACGGCATTCGATAGAATGGCCTCTCATTTTAAGAGGCTTGTCTTCCAGTTTCTCGCCGGCTGCAACTTTTATCTGTTCAGCAATCAAATCGTAATTGGTAACCTCTTCCGTTACAGGATGTTCAACCTGAATTCTGGTGTTCATTTCCATGAAGTAGAAATTACGGTCTTTATCGACCAGAAATTCAACAGTGCCGGCCCCCTCGTAGTTAATTGCCTTGGCAGCATTGATTGCTGCAGTTCCCATTTTTTCACGCAGTTCCGGCGTCATGACGGGGGAGGGACATTCTTCAAGTACTTTTTGGTGCCTGCGCTGTAATGAACACTCCCGTTCACCGAGATGAATCACATTACCATGCTGATCACCAAGAATTTGAATCTCAATATGCCGGGGGTCTGCTACAAATTTTTCGATATAGACACCTGCGTTTCCAAAAGCTGATTCGGCTTCATTACGACATGTGCTGAATGCATGTTTGAACTTTTCGGAATTTTCAACCACACGCATTCCCCTGCCGCCGCCACCCGCAGTGGCTTTAATAATAACAGGGTAACCTATATCTTCTGCAATTTTTTTTCCTTCTTCAAAATCATCCACAATACCATCAGAGCCAGGAACTACCGGTACGTTATTTTTAATCATTGTCTCTTTTGCTGTGGCTTTGTCGCCCATGGTTTCAATCATTACAGGCGACGGTCCAATAAACTTCAGATTATGCTCTGTACAAATACGGCTGAATTCAGCATTCTCGGCAAGAAAGCCATATCCGGGATGAATGGCCTCGGTATTAGTTATTTCAGCAGCGGAAAGAATTGAGGTTGTTTTAAGATAGCTGTCTCGGCTGGGGGCGGGCCCGATACAAACCGCTTCATTCGCAAATTTAACATGAAGGCTGTCTTCATCAGCAGTTGAATAGACGGCAACCGTTTTGATTCCCATCTCCTTGCATGTTCGAATGATCCGCAAAGCAATTTCTCCGCGGTTGGCTACAAGTATTTTTCTAAACATGAGTGGCAATTAATCTTTTTTGATGATAAAGAGAGGCTGATCATATTCAACCGGCTGAGCATCTTCAGCCAGAATGTCCACGACAGTTCCGCTAAATTCGGATTCAATTTCGTTCATGATTTTCATCGCTTCAATGATGCAAAGAACCTCTCCTTTTTCAACTTTGTCACCAACATTTACGAAAGGGTCATCATCGGGTGAGGGAGAACGGTAGAATGTACCTACTATGGGGGATTTCACCTTTTCTCCATCAGCTACAGGTGTTTCTTTTTTCTCTTTTTCAGCAGCAGGTTTTATTTCAGTTTGTGGTTGTCCGGATGGAGGCTGAGCCTGTGGCTGTGCAGGTTGTTGTGGCAGCTGATATTGTACCGAAGCCGGGGCTGATGATTCAGATTGTTTTTTTACTTTAATTTTAAAATCACCCTCCTCAATTGAAACTTCGTTTACATCACTGTCTGAAATAAGTGTAAGCAGGTTTTTTATAAGTTTTAAATCCATGATTTATTTTATTTTTACTCGTTCAGTGTAATCCCCTGTTCGGGTATCGACTTTAATAGTATCACCTTCGTTTATAAACAGTGGAACGTTAACAGTAGCTCCTGATGCTATGGAAGCGGGTTTTGTTCCGCCCTGAGCTGTATCGCCTTTTAGGCCGGGATCAGTTTCAGTTACTGCAGTTATAATATGATCTGGTGGTTCTGCATATAAAACCTGGTCATTGTCTGCATCTATTACCAAGGTGCAGATTTCGCCTTCTGCTATGAATTCCGGCTTTTCTACCCGGGATTTTTCTATGGGTATTTGTTCATAGGTTTCCTGATGCATAAAATAAAAAAGGTTTCCGTCTGTGTAGAGAAACTGGTAGAGATGCCGTTCTACACGAATCGATTCAACATTTTCACCGGCCCGGAATGTTTTATCAATTGTTTTGTCATTTACAACGCCTTTTAATTTTGTTCTTACAAAGGCACCGCCTTTCCCCGGCTTCACATGCTGAAACTCAACAATTGAGTAGATTTCTCCGTCCAATAGAATATTGAGACCGGTTCTGAAGTCAGAAGTACTGATTTTAGCCATAAATTATAATTCTTAAAATTTCCTAAAAATAGTGCAGCGGCTATTCTATCTCAAAAAGATTATCATTTTAAACATCAAAAATAAAATAAGTAACTATTTGCCAAAATACCTGCAAAAGCTTCGTGTGATTTGTGTTAAAACCAATCTTATTATCGAATTTGTAAAGGACTCTGTTTCAAATCTTTTTATGAATTAAAAAACTGGACGAAATTGTAAATGAGAATAATCAGGATAATTATGGGACAGATAATTTTAACAAATAGCGGCCACAGGGTACTGAAGAAAGAATTAACAATTGATTTGTATCCGTGTTTCATTTCTTCGAGGGCACTATCTGTTTTCCAGACATAGCCGATAAACAGGCAGATAAATAACCCGCCAAGTGGTAATCCGATTACACTGAATGTAAAATCGATCAGGTCAATGAGCCCCAGGTAAAAAGAGATTATAATTGATAGTACAAGAACTCCGGAACCGATGGCCAGTACTGCATTTTTTCTGCGAATCCCAAATTCGTCGATTGCGTAAGAAACGGGAACTTCTAAAAGTGAAATTGAGGAGGTGAGTGCCGCAATGCTGAGCAGAAGAAAAAATGAAACACCAAATAATAATCCAATAAGGCCGCCCATTTGGGAGAAAAGTTCGGGCAGAAGCTGAAAGATGAGAGCAGTTCCTGCAATCAGTTCTCCATCTGCACCAAAAATTTCAACGCCCTGAGCTTGTGCAATATACATGGTTGGAATTACCAGGAGACCGGCAAGAAATGCTATACCTACATCAGCAAATGTAACATAGGCTGCTGCCTCAGGAATATTTTCCTTTTTGCTGAGGTACGATCCGTAAGTAATCAACGCACCCATTCCAAGGGAAAGTGAAAAGAAAGCCTGTCCCATGGCAGCTAAAATTAAATTACCTGTTATTTTGGAAAAATCCGGCTTCAGGTAGACAATCAATCCCTCTTGTGCGCCCGGCTGGAAAAGAGCATAAACAGTCATTATCAGCAGGATGATTATCAGCATCGGCATCATAAGTTTGGTTGCTCTTTCAATTCCGTCACTTACTCCACCGGTTAAGATCGCAATGGTACAAACCATAAAAAGAATGGCAAAAACTGCATTTATATAACCATTACTTACATCTGCAAAGAGAGCCGCCATTGAATCTACCCCGGCATAGATAAAAAACTCAACAAATACGTGGCTGAAGGTCCACCCCGCAACAACGGCATAAAAGGAGAGAACCATCACACCACAGAGAACACCCCACATACCTACCAGGGGAAAAAACTTATTGGAACTCAATGCCCTGAAAGCTCCAACCGGGTTTTTATTTGAGCTTCGGCCAATACTTAGTTCGGCTATCATCACGGGAAATCCGATTAAAAAGACACATATTAAATAGATGATCAAAAAGGCTGCTCCGCCATTAGCTGCAGCTTCAGTCGGAAAACGCCAGATATTTCCCAGGCCAACAGCCGATCCCGCTGCTGCCAGAATAAAACCGAGTTTCGTATTCCACGTACCACGATCTGTAATGGTTTCTATAGCCAAGTTAGCTCCTTTGGTTTATGTTATAACGGCCTAAAATATTTCAAGAAAATTAATGTCGCAACTTTCTGAGTAACATTCCGCACCGAGAATCCACTTTAATTTTTCCTGATAAAAAATCAAAAGCAGATGGAGATGCCAAATTATCATTAACCAGAAGCTCCCAGGAACCTCCCGGCAGTTGTATATGCGTATCCTCGTAGGCATTTGCATTGATAACGACGTAGTAATCGTAAATATCATTTGTGCTTGTGCCTGAAATGTAAAAACTGATAACAAGCGGATCACCATAATGATCAAAACAGATGTTTTCCTGGTTTGATTTACGAAGAGCGGGTGATTCTTTTCTGATGGCAATCAATCCGCGGTAATAGTTGAAAAGATCTTTATTCAAAATCAGGTCATCATAATTTATCCAGTTAGTTTCATTATCTTTTTCATAGCTGTTGTGGTCCATTTTACCGGCATCATCATCAAAGCCGGTATCGGCAATAATTTTTGACCGCGCAAATTCCTGGCCGGCATTGATCATGGTGATTCCCTGCGAAGTAAAAAGTGAGATGGCCGCAAGTTTTGCAACCGCCATTTCATCAGGATTTAAGCTGACATGGGTTTCCCGGTCCTTTACAGGTTTATCAGACTTATCATGATCCAGTGTAATTCGAATGAAATCTCCCAGAGTGTAGCCATCATGACTTTCAAGGTAGTTGACACTATGAGAGCTTTTTTTGAAAAGGCCGTTGTCAAAACCGCGAACGGTTCCCCGGAAGAAATTTTCGAGTTTGGTTCTGTCTGTTTCGCGCTGCCATTTTGAAAAGATGAAGCCTGCATCATGCAGGGGATCAGAACCTTTTATGCCATTTCTTATCCGGTCGTTCCATGCAGCCCAGTCATGATCTGAAAACTGGTAGGGTGCATATTTCCCTCCCCAGGGCTCAGCAATAAGGATAACATCCGGATTAATCTCCATGGCATGCTTTCTGATTTCATCCCAGGTTTTTTCATCCAGCAGAGCTGCAAGATCAAAACGGAATCCATCGATATGATACTCTTTCATCCAGTATTCAATCGAATCAATGATTAGTTTCCGAACAGCATCATGTTCTGATCTGATTTCATTACCAGTTCCGCTCCGGTTAATAAGATCTCCCTTATTACCACGCCTGAGATAGATATTCGGTGCAAGATGTGTAAGCGGATTCTTATCAAACAGTGACGTGTGATTATAGACCACGTCCATGATCACAGTCATTTTGTTACGGTGAAGTTTCTTTACCAGATTTTTGAACTCTTGAACTGCTTTCGGCGATTTTCCAATGATTTCATCAGTTTCCGGATTTTTCGGTGAATCCGATGCGTAGATTGTTTCCGGTGCAAAAAAGAAGGAAGTCATGTATCCCCAGTAGTTATACGAATAGGGATTCCATGTATTCAGAAAACCTTCATCGGTCTCTTCACAAAACGGTGGCTCAACGGTTGCAAATTTTTGAAGGGGAAGAAATTCAATACAATTAATCCCCAGTTTTTTCAGATGTGAAATCCCGCCGCGCTGTCCGGGTTCTGTAAAACGGTTGTAATCACCTCGCGAATCTGATCCTGAAGTTTTGTGGGCTGTAAGGTCTTTGACATGAGTTTCATAGATTACCAGGTCTCGCGGATCTTTTGGAGACACAAAGTTATCACCTTCCCAATCGAAATCATCTTCAAAAATGTAACTTTTTGCCTCTTGCCTGTAGTTGTGTCTCACAGTTACATGCCGGCTGTAGGGATCTGCAAACTCTTCACTGATATAGGGCGTATTTAATTTCTTATCCTCCTTGAAATCAGCTTTATACGTATACCAGTATCCGGTCAGTTTTTCAGGTGCTTCAGCAGACCAGTAACCCTCGATATCTTTCTCCATTTTATAAGAGAATTCAGGAGATTTTGATTCATAATCATTATATATGAAACATGTAACCTCTTCTGCAAAAGGAAGATATATTTTAAATAAAGTATTATTTTCTGAAATGGAACAGCCTGTCTGCTGTTTCGATTTTGTTTTCATATACATCAGTTAACAGGGCTTCCGGGTTGCGATTCTGTTGTAACAAAATGAAGTTGTCCATCCGGATCTTCACCCATCAGTATCATGCCGTCACTTTCAATTCCCATCATCTTCCTGGGTTTGAGATTGGCGACCACACAAACGTGTTTTCCAACTATCTCGTCCGGGGAGTAAAATTCAGCAATTCCGGATAAAATGATACGCTCCTGAAACCCGAGATCAACTGTAATCTTGATTAGCTTTTTTGATTTTTCAACACTTTCTGCCTTTGTGATTTTCCCGCTGCGAATATCCAGCTTGGCAAAATCATCAAACTCAATTTCTTCTTTTAGCTCTGGAAAAGATGATTCCTTGGTATCTTCAAGTGATTCATTTCTTGTTTTCAGTTTGTTGAGTTGTTCCTGAACTGTCTCATCTTCAATTTTTGTAAACAGGATTTCGCCCTGATGAATTTGATTGCCGGATGTGAGCAGGTATTTGCCGGCATCGTTCCAGGAAAAATTTTCAGTAATACCAAGCTGTTTTCTCAGTTTTGCCATTGAGTGGGGCAATACTGGATCAAACAGGATTGATAAAGCAGCCGAAATCTGAAGACATACATGCAGGGTATTTGCACATTTTTGCGGATCTTTCTTCCTGGTTTTCCATGGCTCTGTTTCCGTAAAATATTTATTTCCGGTTCGGGCCAGGTTCATGGTCTCCGCTATCGCTTCCCTGAAACGGAACTTGTCAAAAGAGTTTTCAATCTTTTTTTTGTGATCATCAATTGCTGAAAGTGCTGCAAGATCTTTTTCTGACGGTGATTTAAGTTCAGGAACCCTGGAATCAAAAAATCTTTCAGTAAAAGAGACAGACCGAAAAATAAAATTCCCAAGGATATCTGCAAGTTCACTGTTGACACGGTTTTGAAAATCTTTCCATGAAAAATCTGAATCTTTTGTTTCAGGAAGAGTAGTGCCGAGAACATAACGGAGCAGATCTGCTTCAAACTCCTGGAGGTACTCGCCGAGCCATACAGCCCAGCCCCTGGAAGTTGACAGTTTTTTCCCTTCGAGATTGAGAAATTCATTTGCCGGAACATTATCCGGCACAATAAAATCACCGTGCTGCATTAGCATTGCGGGAAACATGATGCAATGAAAGACAATATTGTCTTTGCCAATAAAATGGAGAAGCCTTGTCTGATCGTCCTGCCAATATTTTTTCCACAAGTCAGGGTCCTTTTTTTCTGCAGCCCACTCTTTGGTAGCCGAGATATACCCGATTGGAGCATCAAACCAGACATAGAGAACTTTTCCTTCCGCATCTTTAAGCGGGACAGGCACTCCCCATGAGAGATCTCTCGTAACAGCCCGGTCTGACAAACCGTTATCAATCCAGCTTTTACACTGCCCCATAACATTTGGTTTCCAGTCTGTTTTTGAATCCAGCCATTTCTCCAGTTCATCCTGAAAATCACCAAGAGGAAGATACCAGTGTTTTGTTTTTTTCAGGATTGGTTTGTTTCCCGTGATCGTACTTACCGGATCAATCAATTCCGTGGGAGAGAGTGAACTTCCGCACTTTTCACACTGATCGCCAAATGCTTCAGGATAACCACACTCCGGGCACGTACCTTTCACATAGCGGTCGGGCAGAAACATATCCGCTTCTTTATCATACAGCTGCTCTTCGGTTTTTTCTTTAAAAATACCCTTGTCGTAAAGTTTCGTAAAAAAATCTCCTGAAGTTTTTTTGTGTATCTCTGAACTTGTGCGGCCGTAATAGTCAAAATGAATGCCAAAATTTTTAAAAGCCGATTTATTCTGCTCATGATATCTGTCCACGATTACCTGCGGATCAACACCCTCTTTTTCAGCGGCAATTGTGATGGGAACTCCGTGTTCATCTGAGCCGCAAATGTGAATGATATCATCACCTTTCAGGCGGTGATAGCGGGTAAACAAGTCAGAAGGCAGATATGCACCGGCAAGATGCCCAAGATGAAGGGGTCCATTTGCATAAGGAAGTGCAGATGTTACTAAAATACGTTTTGACATGTAAAAATTATATTAATGTTTAATCGGCAAAAATAACGCCTGTGCTTCAAAATTACCAATGAATAAAAGATTAAATGAAAATCGAAATTTTTGTTATAAAATATTTCATCCGTTTTTAGAGTTTGATATCTGTAATTTTTCAAAAAAAGCGTAAAGTGCAATTCCGGCCGCTACAGAAACATTCAGGGAGTGCTTGGTTCCGAATTGAGGAATTTCGATCATTTGATCTATATAAGGAAATAAACTTTTATCAATGCCGGTTACTTCGTTGCCAAGAATAAGGCAGATTTTCTGATTAACCGGTTTGTAATCGGTTATCAGAATACTTTGCTCTGTCTGTTCGAGGCCGAGAACGGTAAACGCTCTCTTTTTTAATAATTTGATCTCATTTTCAATTTCGGATTTATCAATATGAGACCATTTTACTTGCTTTTCAGCGCCGAGGGCAGTTTTTGAAATCTCCGCCCTGGGCGGCACAGGTGTGTAGCCCGACAGTCGCAATTCATTGATACCAAAAGCATCTGCTGAGCGGAATGCCGCGCCAACATTGTGCAGACTTCGAATATTGTGGAGCCAAAGTATGAAATGATGTTTGAGTGGTGATTGCCGCTTTTTGTTATAAAGAAGGATTTCTTTTGCTGTAAGCTTTCTGAACACAAAATTTGGTGAGTTTGAAATAATCATTTAAATCATTACTTGCACAAATATTAGAAAAAATTCAGTTGGGAAACAGTGCATAACACCCTATTTTTAGATTTGTACAATAAAATTATACAGTAAATCTGAAAATCAGCAGGTAAAACTGCTTTTTCTTTTTTTAAGAAGTAAGAAGAGTAAAGTATGAAGAAAAATTATTTATCCAAGGAAGGCTATGAAAAAATGGAAGCGGAACTTCGGGATCTGAAAACCAGAGGACGAAAAGAGATCGCTGAAGAGATTGCAGAAGCCCGTGCGAAAGGGGATTTAAGTGAAAATGCGGAGTACGATGCTGCCAAAGAGGCGCAGGGGTATCTTGAAAAAAAGATCGCAGAACTTGAGAATATACTTGCAACATCTGAAATCATTGATGAGAGAAATATTGACGATACAAAAGCATTTCTCTTGTCGACTGTAACGATCTTAAACAGAAAGACGAATAAAGAGATGAAGTATACTCTTGTATCAAAAGATGAAGCTGATTTTAAAGAAAAGAAAATATCAGTTGACTCACCGATAGGCCAGGCAATACTTGGTAAAGAAGTTGGGGATGTTGTGGAAGTCAATGTGCCGGCGGGAAAACTTGAACTCGAAATAAAAAAGATAGAAAGATAAAATGAATGTAACTGTAGTTGGTACCGGTTATGTGGGTCTCGTTAGCGGAACCTGTTTTGCCGATAGCGGAAATGATGTAATTTGTGTCGATATCGATGAACAAAAAATTGAAAGACTAAAAGGAGGAGAGGTTCCGATATACGAACCCGGCCTCAATCACGTGTTTGATCGTGCCCTGAGGGAGAATCGGCTGACCTTTACGACAAATCTCAGGGATGCGGTGAAACCTGCAGACGTTATTTTCCTATGTCTGCCCACACCTCCCGGTGCGAACGGGCAGGCGGACCTCACTGCCGTAACCAAAGTAGCGGGTGAACTTGGAAAGATGTTCAATGAATTTGGCGATTATAAAATCGTTGTAAATAAAAGTACTGTTCCTGTTGGAACAGCTGATTCTGTAAGAGAATCGATAGCTGCGCACACTGAAACTGAATTTGATGTGGTTTCCAATCCTGAATTTTTGCGTGAGGGTGCAGCCGTGGATGATTTCATGAAGCCGGAGAGGGTAGTTATTGGCACGAGCAGCAAGCGTGCTGCAGACATAATGACGACTCTTTATGAACCGTTTGTTAGAAGCGGGAATCCCATAATCGTTATGGATGAACGGAGTGCTGAAATCACCAAATATGCTGCGAATGCGATGCTCGCTACAAAAATCACTTTTATGAATGAAGTGGCTAATATTTGTGAGCGGGTAGGAGCAAATGTTGACCAGGTTAGGCGGGGAATTGGCACAGATTCAAGAATAGGAAAACGATTTCTGTTTGCCGGAATTGGTTACGGAGGGAGTTGTTTTCCAAAAGATGTACAGGCAATTCACTACACGGCGAATCACTTTGGGTATGATTTCCGGATTCTTGATTCAGTTATGAAGGTAAATGAGTCTCAAAAATTATCAATAGTCGAAAAGATAGATAAACACTACAAGGGAGAGCTTAAGGGGAAGAAATTTGGTGTCTGGGGCCTTAGTTTTAAGCCGGAAACAGATGATGTCCGTGAAGCACCTTCACTCTACATTGCCCAGGAGCTTGCGAAACGGGGTGTACAGATGAAAGCATATGATCCTGAAGCCATAGAAACTTTTAAGCAGGCATCAGATAAAGATACGCTTGCAAATATTACGTTTGTAAACGAGAGGGATTCAGTTCTGGACGACATTGATGCTCTTATTATTTGTACGGAATGGAATGAATTCAGAAGACCCGATATTGATACATTTAAAGTGAGAATGAGAGCTCCGGTTTTATTTGACGGAAGAAACCTCTACGAACTTGAAGATGCTGAAAATGCAGGTTTGATGTATTACTCTGTGGGCCGCCCAACAATTAACTTTAAAAAAAAATAAATGGGAACTGATAAACGACGGGTATTAATTACCGGAGGTGCCGGGTTTTTGGGATCGCATCTGTGTGATCTCTATCTTAATAATGGCTGGCGAGTAGTCTGTATGGATAATCTTCTTACAGGCTCTACAGATAACATTGCACATCTCGCCGGAAATCCGGATTTTGAATTTATTCATCACGATGTAACCAATTTTATCTTTATAAAAGGCGATCTTGATCTGATACTTCATTTTGCCTCGCCCGCATCTCCAATTGATTATCTTGAAATGCCCATTCAGACTCTGAAGGTCGGATCACTGGGCACTCACAAAGCCCTTGGACTCGCAAAGGAAAAAAATGCCAGGTTCCTGCTTGCTTCTACAAGTGAGGTATATGGCGATCCCCAAATTCATCCGCAAACAGAAGATTACTGGGGAAATGTGAATCCAATTGGATTCCGGGGTGTTTATGATGAGGCGAAACGATTTGCAGAAGCTATGACAATGGCGTATCACCGATATCATGGTCTTGAGACGAGGATTGTCCGTATATTTAATACGTATGGTACCAGAATGAGACTGGATGATGGCCGTGCCCTGCCAACGTTTATGAGTCAGGCCTTAAAAGATGAGGATATTACGGTTTTTGGGGACGGATCACAGACGAGGTCATTTACATATGTTGATGATCTGATTAATGGAATTTATAAACTTTCAGAAAGTGATGAAACCGAACCAGTTAATATCGGAAACCCCCAGGAAATCACGATACTTGAGTTTGCACATGAGATAATTGAATTGACCGGAAGTAATAGTAAAGTCATTTTTCAGGAACTGCCTAAAGACGATCCGCAGGTTCGCCAGCCCGATATAACAAAAGCAAAAAAAATACTGGAATGGGAGCCGAAAGTGGATCGAAGGGAGGGCTTAAAGAAAACAATTCAGTATTTTCAGAATCAGGTGAAGAATGTCCGGTAAAAAACTGATTGATGTATATCCATATAAACTGGTTGAGGATACTCCTCTCTTTTTGATTCTGAAACGTTCTGCAGGAAAGGTATATGAAGGGCAGTGGAGGATGATCGGAGGGAAAGTTGAGGACGACGAAACATACTGGCAGGCAGCTTATCGTGAACTGGGAGAAGAAATAAATTTGGAAACCCAAAAATTTTGGACAGTACCTACCGTTAATCATTTTTATGAAGCTTCCAGCGATCAAATACTAATTATACCTGCTTTTGGGGCGGAAGTAAAAGCAAATAAAGTTCCTCTGTTAGATGATGAACATACTGACTTCAAATGGATAGCCGCAAAAGATTCCGCCTCTCATATCCATTGGCCGGAACAAATTCGTATTATTCATTTAATTCACGATATAATTGTTAAAAGACAAATTCTGAACGAGTGGATCATTTCAGCAGATTAAGCGTCATTTTCATTATTTTTTTTTCAATTGTCAGCCTTGATCACCTGCAGGCTCAGCAAAAGAAATCCTATGAAATAATTCCTGCGCCGGATCTCTGGTACAATGATGTGGATGGTATCCGCGCAGGGATTCGCCTGAAGGGCCAGGTACCGGGAACTTTTGAAGATGGACCGCACCGAATTGATGCAGGAGTCTGGCTTGGAACATGGCTGCCGAGTGATCCGGTATCGTACTATTTTAATTACACACAGCCAATTGAGTCTATATCTGATTTTGGCAGTGAGGGGAATGTGCAGGTAACCAGCCTTTTCAGAGCAGGATTTCACAGACACGGAGCCGGATTTACAAAACGCTGGCAACAGGGCTTCAATGAACAGAATTACATTGAAACCGGAGTTTTTTACCACTTCGAAAAACGTTTCAATCGGGAGTATTCGCAATTTCCGCAATTGTGGAGTAATGAATTGAACGGGATCATATCTCCCTTTCTTACCTATGAGGATGAAAACTTCCTTGGCCGGGTTTCTCTCGATTTAAAAGGGTTTCTCCAGACGCTCGATAATTCCTTTACTTCCGGCATCGTTTCAGCAAGCCAGGTTATTCCAATTGCTGAAAACCTTGGATTCAGGGTCAGGCTGTTTGCGGGAGCCTCATCCGACAATTCTGATCCGGAATACCTTTTTTCCAGAAGTTCATCTCAGCAGATTGAATGGATGGACAGCGGACTGACAAGAGCCAAGGGAACAATACCTCGTTCATTCTTGTCCGGCGGAAATTTTAACGTGGCAGGCGGTGCTAATCTCAGGGGATATTCCGGCGCTGATTTTAAAGCATTTGACAGCGGAGAGGCTCCCCTGGTAAATTCTATCGGTGCTGTCAATTTGGAATTTGATTATCCAAACCCAATAGGTCTTGTGTTTAATGATGTGCCATTTTTGGGCGAATTTTTGTCTTTCAGATCTTACCTTTTCTATGATGCGGGAACACCTCTGGGTATCACTAAAAATGAAGTGGACGAAACCTATGCGGATGCCGGGGGTGGTTTTGCAGTTTCCTTTAATATTCCGGACTCATTGGGTAAACCACGCGGATTTGTATTCCGGTTTGAAGTGCCTTTTTGGCTATCAGATCCTGCAGAGGGTAATAATTCTGTGCGTTTTAGAAGTTTATTTGGGCTCGGTGCAATCATCGCTTTTTAAAGAATGAAGATAGCGTACATAACCACTTTAGTAACACTGCTTTTTCTGTCCGCCTGTACTACTACAAAGTGGAGTGTAGCAGAAATGTACGGAATTGATGAAACTGCTGAACCTGAGATTATTGACCGCCGCAGGTCATTAATATTGGACCGGAAACCAACTATTCAGGATCCATTTTTCAGACTCTCTGCAATTGATATTGCTGATAAGGCAATTCCACAGCGGGTAAAGATGGAACGAACTGTACAAAAATACCGTCCCAGAATCAGTTTTATGATATTTGCTGTTGCAGGGTCCGCAATTACCTTTTACGCTGCAAACTCAGGTAATATTATTAATTCCCCCAGCTCTACACAAAAGCTTGGGCTGAATTTAAGCGGCGGGATTCTGAGCCTTCTTGCTTTTACAAACATGAAACCGGTTGGTGAACCAATCAGAACAGGTGAGGAGAAATTTATGCGGGAAAGCGGCTCTGTAATAAGACCGGATACTTTGGAAACAGAAACGCACGGAGACGAAGAAATCACTATTTCAATCTCCTATAACGACACTCTGCTTGTAGAAGAGAGAACGCTGTCAATCAATGGGAGCAGTGTTGAAGTGGATCTTTCCTCATTTTTTTCGTCTCTGTCAGTTACCGGGACTGAACCAGACAGTATGGAAATTGAAGCAGGGTTTCTCGATTCAGATTTTTTTTTCAAAATTCCCCTGAAAGATTTTTTAGCACCTTTTGTTGTAATTAAAAAGAGTACAGCAAATCTGAGAAGCACTCCTGAAGTTAACGATATTAATATTTTTACCGAACTTGCAGAAGGAAGTGCTCTTCCATTTATTGAGAAGAAAGAAAATTGGTACAAAGTGCGTTTTGGAGGAACAGATACATATGTTCCACAGGAAAGTGCAAGCATTGAGTGGAGAGTGGCATCAGAAGGTATCAGTGCTGATGTTATAACTCTCGGCGAAGTACCGTTTGGGGAGATTGATGTAGAGAATGCAATCCCTGTCATTAAAAGCAACAATCCGGATGACAGGGCTTTTGTTCTGAGTAATCATAGAGATAATCAGCTTTCTGACAGGCAATTTCATGACAGGGATATAAGATTATTTGAGTCATATATGATGAGTGGATTTATGATGAATCCTGCTCAAATAACAGAGTTTGAAATCCGCAGAAAAGATACACTACAATCGGAATTGGTGTCACTCAGAGAAGACAGCCTCAATACTGTCTGGGCATATATAACCGGATATGCAAAAATCGGCGAAAACGATAACAGTGACAATAAATTTATAAAGCTGATTCATCGTGACAACGAAGGTAGAGAAACTGAAATAAATCTCAATGAACATATGGAGCAGCTGGCATCCATTCAGCAGGAAAGACTGATCATCTTGGCTGATATAGAATTTATCAACTCCGGAAATACAGCCGCACAGGCTCGGAGTGATGTAGATGTATTGGCAAAAGCCGCACAGGATATACTCAACATTCAGCCAGACGCCGTACTTATTTTCAGTTCAAGGCCGAGCCAATCTTCCAGGGTTTATACCGGCAGGGGTGAAGATAATAAGTATCATTCGGTTTTTACCTATTACTGGGCTGAAGCCCTTCAGCAACGGAAAGTTAAAGTTTCTGAGCTTATCAGCCATATTCAAAATAATGTAGACTACACATCACGCAGATTGTTTGACAGGCCCCAGGAGATCCAGGTGTTTGGCAATTTGAGTATTGACCTTTCAAGATAGTGCCGGGCTGGATATATATCGTCCTCAGTTCAGCTTGCTCGGTGCTTATTGCACATCTGCTGAAAACAGTTGAATTCAGAAAAATCAATACACTTCGAGTTCTGACTGTTAATTACGTCATTGCAACGGTCATTGCTTTTTATTCGGCATACGGGAGTTTTGAAACAATGAATCCGTATCAGATCTCAGGTAGCGCAATTGGCCTTGCAATGATTGTGGGTATTTTTTTCATTACCAATTTTTTTATATACAGCAAATCGGTATTTCATAACGGTGTGGGAGTGAGTATTTCTGCAATGAGAATATCTCTGATCATTCCCGTGCTGTTATCAACTGTTTGGTATCTTGAAATGCTCGATATTCGACAATGGACGGGAGTGCTGCTTGTTTTCCTGGCCTTATTTCTGCTCTTGCCGCAAAAAAGAAGCTTTTTTAAAAAACCATTTAGTGCATCTTGGTTACTTCTGCTGCTATTTCTTTGTACAGGATTAGGGGATGCATCTCTGAAAGTATTTGAAGCAGAGTTTAAAAATACCATGGTTAAGGAGACATTTATGGGGATGGTTTTTTTTGCTGCGATGATCTCCGGTTTTTTTGTAGTAGCGATAAGAAATATGTGGAATTTTAACCTGAAGGAAATATTTTTTGGTATTGTTATCGGTATTCCAAATCTCTACTCATCCATATTTTTAATTGATGCGCTAATGGTAATGAACGGAGCTGTGGTTTACACGTTAGTCAATATTCTTACAGTACTGGGTGGAACAGTTCTGGGACTGTTAAAATGGAGAGATATCTTAACCAAAGCACAATGGACCGGTATTTTTGTTACATTACTTGCAATAATTTTACTGCTATAAATTTATATAAAAGATCTTACTGAGAATGGAAAAAATAGTTGAAAAAGCCAGGCAGCTAAAGCGTACCATTGTATTTCCGGAACCGGATGATACCAGGGTTTTAAAAGCGGCAGCCTATATACAGGAAAATGGGATAGCCAATCCTGTGTTGATTGGTGTTCCAAAAATTGTCAAAAGCAAAGCTGCTGAAAACAAAATATCACTTCCCGATAGTATAGAGATAAAAAACTGGGAAGAGGAAATCCTGAAAGAAAAATTATTGAACATAATCAGTAAAAACCTTGCTCATAAAAATCTTGAAAAAGATGAGCTGAAGTTTCGCGCTTCGGATCCCTTGCATTATGCCGGTCTTCTTACAGCGGCGGGTATTGCAGATGGTGTGGTTGCCGGCTCGGCTGCTACTACCGCTTCCGTAATTCGTGCGGCTATTGCAAGCGTTGGCTTAGCACCCTCCTCATCAATTGTTTCGAGTATTTTCCTGATGGAGCTCACAGACGGAAGGATACTTACGTATGCGGATTGCGGGGTTGTGCCATATCCGAATTCAAACCAGCTCTCCACCATCGCTATTGATTCCAGTGTTTCACATCAAAAACTGACAGGAGAGGAGCCGCGTGTAGCAATGTTATCCTTTTCTACAAAAGGCAGTGCCAGACACAAAAGAGTGGAATTGGTACAAAGGGCATACGACATAACCAGAAAATTAAAACCTGCATTGATCCTGGATGGGGAATTACAATTTGATGCAGCATTTGTGCCTGAAATTGCTGAAAAAAAAGCACCGGATTCTCCGGTCAAAGGGAATGCAAATGTATTTATCTTCCCAAATCTGGATGCGGCAAATATCTCTTATAAAATAACTGAACGGCTTGCGGGTGCCAAAGCAACAGGTCCAATTCTTCAGGGCCTGGCAAAGCCTTATATGGATCTCTCCAGAGGGTGTAACTGGATGGATATTGTGAACGCCGCTTGTGTTGCTTCTTTGTTATCCGAAATCGCGTGATATTCGCTGTTTAAGCAGAGATAATTCCTGGCTATTTATTATATAGTAAATTTCAATTTGAAGGATTGTTATAAATTAATGATTTTTTTAGAACAAGTTATGAAAATAAAAGACGGGGTACTCTTTAATTAAGTGTCAGTTATTAACTCAAATCTGCACTTTTTTTCAAAAAAAGCCTCTGAAGTATATAAAAAGGCACTGTTTTACGAATGACAAAAATAATATTCAGAGTTTTTAGTCGTTTTTCAGTCAATGTATTAATGCTTATATTAATTCATTCCAAATAAAAATAATTGAAAAAATCTACCGGTTGGTTGAATTATTTTTATACCAGACACGTTCTCAAAATCAAATCAATTAATCTAAAATAACCCTGATATGAGCGAGACTAAAGCACTTGAATCAATGATTGGTGAGGAGTACAAGTATGGCTTTACCACCGAAGTCGAATATGAAGATTTTCCAAAAGGGATAAACGAAGATATTATTCGTTTTCTTTCCGAAAAGAAAAAAGAACCGGAGTGGATGACTGAATTCCGCCTAAAGGCATACCGCGGGTGGAGGGAGATGGAAGAACCCAGCTGGTTCAACGCAACGTATGAGTCTCCTGACTTTGAGAACGTTCAATACTATTCATCACCTAAAGACAGGCCTGAAGTTGAGAGTCTTGATGACATCGATCCCAAAATCAAGGAGACGTACGATAAACTCGGAATTCCGCTCGAAGAGCAAAAAATGCTCTCTGGTGTAGCTGTTGATGCTGTCTTTGACAGTGTTTCCATATTTACGTCATTTAAGGAAAAATTGGCAGAGGCCGGTGTAATTTTTTGCTCCATATCGGAAGCTATTCAGAAGTATCCTGAACTTGTGAAAAAGTATATGGGTTCTGTTATTCCCGCTCGCGACAACTTCTACGCAGCACTCAATTCTGCGGTATTTTCGGACGGATCATTCTGTTACGTACCGAAAGATACCATCTGCCCGATGGAGCTCTCTACCTATTTCAGGATTAATAATATGGATTCCGGCCAGTTTGAAAGAACCCTCATAATTTGTGAAGAAAACAGCCATGTCAGTTATCTTGAAGGCTGTACAGCACCGATGTACGATAAAAATCAATTACACGCGGCTGTGGTTGAACTTGTGGCACTTGAAAATGCCGAGATCAAATACTCAACCATTCAGAACTGGTATTCAGGTGATAAGGATGGAAAAGGAGGAATCTTCAATTTTGTTACCAAACGGGGAATCTGTAAAGGTGATAATTCTAAAATTTCCTGGACTCAGCTTGAGACCGGCTCTGCCGTCACATTGAAATACCCAAGTGTAATACTGAAAGGTGATAACTCTATCGGAGAATTCTTCTCTGTAGCTGTTACCGGACAGATGCAGCAGGCTGATACGGGGACAAAGATGATTCACCTCGGGAAAAACACCAAAAGCACGATCATTTCCAAAGGTATTTCCGCGGGAAGATCAAACAACAGCTATCGCGGTGAAGTGAAAATCAGTAAAAAAGCTGACAATGCACGCAATTACTCTCAGTGTGATTCCATGCTGATAGGGCAGACATGCGGAGCACACACTTTTCCATATATAGAATCTTCAAACCCGACTGCCAAGGTTGAGCATGAAGCCACTACGTCCAGGGTTGGGGAAGATCAGATTTTCTATCTTCAGCAGCGCGGTATTAGTGAAGATGATGCAATCTCGCTCATTGTAAATGGCTTCTGTAAAGAAGTACTGAAAGAGCTTCCGATGGAATTTGCTGTTGAAGCAAATAAACTACTTGATATAAAACTTGAAGGCAGCGTAGGCTGATTAACCGAAAATTTAAAATATTATAAACTGTGTTAGAGATTAAAGATTTACATGTTAGTGTAGAAGGTGAAGATATCGCCATTTTGAAAGGCGTGAACCTCACTGTAAACAAAGGTGAAATCCATGCAATTATGGGCCCGAATGGAAGCGGTAAAAGTACGTTGTCAAAAATCGTGGCTGGCCATCCTGAATACGAAGTTACCCAAGGTGATATATTGTACAACGGTGAAAGTATTTTAGAGCTTGATCCCGATGAAAGGTCTCATCTGGGAATTTTTCTTGCATTTCAATATCCGGTTGAAGTACCGGGCGTTACGAACAATACATTGCTGCGCGAATCCTACAATACAATCGCAAAATCCAGGGGCCGTGAGGAACTTGACCCGCTTGAATTTGACGACTATATCAAAGATAAACTGGATCTCGTAGAAATGTCACCTGCGTTTCTTTCCCGTAGTGTGAATACAGGTTTTTCCGGTGGTGAAAAAAAGAGAAATGAGATATTTCAAATGGCAGTTCTGCAGCCCATGTTATCCTTTTTAGATGAAACCGATTCCGGTCTTGATATTGATGCATTAAAAATTGTCGCAAATGGCATTAATCAGCTCCACGGAGAGGATGATGCAGTGGTTCTTGTAACTCACTATCAGCGAATTCTGGATTACATTGTACCCGATTTTGTTCATGTAATGATGGACGGAAAGATTATTAAGTCGGGCGACAAAAGCCTGGCACTTGAACTTGAGAAACAAGGCTATGAGTGGCTGGAATCCTATGCAACCGTAAACGGAGAGGCGAAGTAATGGGCTCAGCTGTGGAAACATCTATTTTACATAAACTTGCAGACGAAAACCTGGAATCAGTACCCGGAATTTTAAAAGAGATTCGTCAAAATTCTTTTCGGGCTCTGCAAACTTCCAGATTTCCCACCAGAAGAGATGAAGACTGGCGATTTACGGATCTGAAGCCGATAACAAGAACGGATTTCACACATACAGAAGGTGCGGAAACCAAATCACCAGGTGATCTGAGTGAATATTTTATTCCTGAGTCCATAAACTCCAGGCTTGTTTTTGTGAATGGCGAATTCAGCAGCGAGCACTCTTCTGTTGAGTCTCTGCCGGAGGGTGTAACAATCCAAAATCTGTATGATAGCCTTGAAAACAACGTTGCAGGCCAATATCTGAATCAGCTCGCAGATTATCCGGATGATATTTTTGTACCGTTTAATGGTTTGCATTTTACGGACGGAGCTTATATTCACATCGCTAAAGATGTTGATGCCGGTGCACCTATCCAGATTCTGAATGTTTACACAGATGCGGAAAAACCTTTTGTTGCAACACCGAGGAGTTTAATAGTGGCTGAGGAAAGGTCTAAAGCAACTGTAATTGAAGAGCACATCGGCTTGGCTGATAACAGTTATATGACACTTCCGGTCGGTGAATTTAAACTAAAAAAAGGTTCACACATTCACCATGTACGCATAGTTCGGGACAGCATCAATGCAGTACATATTTCCAGGCCGGTTTCATATCTGGAAAAGCAGGCTGAGTATCATTCTTATACGATTACCTTAGGAGCAAAGCTTTCAAGAAATGAACCCATGGTTATTATGGAAGATGAAGATGTCAAATTTACGGTCGATGGACTCGTTTTAATTGACGGGGATCAAATTGCAGATACCCATTCTACCCTGGATCATCGCTTTCCATTTGCCGAAAGTCATCAGCTCCATAAGGTTGTGGTTAATGGAAATGCCCACTCTATTTTTAATGGTAAAATATTTGTGCAGAGAGATGCGCAAAAAATTGATTCTTTCCAGGAAAACAGGAATCTTCTTTTATCAACCGAGGGGCTGGTAAATACAAAACCTCAGCTCGAAATATTTGCTGATGATGTTCTCTGTTCACACGGCGCCACGATCGGTCAGCTGGATCCTGAAGAAGTCTTCTATCTCCAGAGCCGTGGAATGACCGAACAGAAAGCAAAAGAAGTGCTAACATACGCTTTTGCTCTTGAAACTATTGAAAATATTGAAGTAGAATCCGTACACAAATTACTGATCGAAGAAGTTAAGAAATACACAGAAGCGAATAATGTTCCAAAAGTGACTGCATGACAAATCCTGTTAAAGACATATCAACTCACACAGATTTTGAGCAGATAAGATTTGATTTTCCTGTTTTGAAGCAGGAAATAAACGGGCACCCGCTTGTTTATCTTGATAATGCAGCATCAAGTCAGATGCCGGAAGTAGTGGCTGACAGACTTGATCAATATCACAGAAATGAGCACGCGAATGTCCACCGGGGCATTCATTCACTGAGCCAAATGGCAACTGACGCTTATGAACTGACCCGGAAAAAAATTCAAAAGTTCATTAATGCCGGGTCAGAACATGAGATTGTCTATACAACGGGAACTACCGATTCAATTAATCTTGTAACAAACAGTTTTGGTAAAAGTAATTTTTCTGAAGGTGATGAGATCATTTTGTCTGAAATGGAACATCACGCCAACATAGTTCCATGGCAGATGATCGCCCGGGAAACAGGTGCAGTAATCAAAGTTATTCCAGTACTGGATGATGGAACACTTGATCTCAATGCATATAGAAATTTACTGAATAAAAAAACAAAAATGGTAGCCGTAGTGCATGTTTCTAATGCGCTGGGAACGGTAAATCCTGTAAAGGAAATAACAAAACTTGCACATGAGAATGGGACTGTGGTTCTGATAGACGGAGCACAGGCTGTACCTCATCAAACCGTGGATGTGCAGGAGATAGGTTGTGATTTTTATGCATTTTCTGCCCATAAAATGTGCGGCCCCACCGGATTTGGCATTTTATATGGCAGACATGAGCTTCTGGAAGAGATGCCACCGTACCGGGGAGGAGGCGATATGATTGATAAGGTTTCATTTGAAGAGACTACCTATAATACGATTCCATTTAAGTTTGAAGCAGGTACTCCGCCAATAGCGGCCGGAATCGGACTTGGATCCGCTGTTGACTATCTGAATTCTATCGGAATGGACAAAATCTCAGCAAGGGAAGATATGTTGGTTCGTTATGCTTTAAAGAGACTTGAAGAGATAGATGGCTTGAGAATAATAGGTAAAGCTGATAATCGCGCTTCTGTAGTCTCCTTTGTATTTGATGATATTCACGCACATGATTTGGGAACAATTCTGGATAAAAAAGGAATTGCAATACGAACAGGCCATCACTGCGCGCAGCCAATAATCAGAAGGTTTAATGTCTCAGCAACAGCACGGCTGTCACTTTCGTTTTATAATAATGAAGATGATGTAGACCGTTTTATTGATGGTCTTATTTATGTAAAGGATTTTTTTGATATGTAAATCTTGTCAATGAATCATAAAGTGTATTAAGTAAAAAAAGGTTAATAATTATGCCAAAAATTAAAGAAATCGAACGAACACCTAATCCTGATGCAATGCGGTTCGTGTTAAGCGAGCCCTTAACTAACGGAGTTACCAAATCATTTGAAAACGGTTCGGAAGCTGAAGGAGATGAACTGGCTGAAGCTCTCTTCTCGATCGATCATGTAATTAATGTTTATTATGTGGACAGATATATCACTGTTACACAGGATGGGGATGCAGTCTGGTCTGATCTCCTTCGAAAACTTGCACCACCTATTCGTGAATCCAAACCGAATTTAAATCTTAAAGCGGATGATGAAGTGCACGCAACAAAAGAAGTAATGGAAACAACTGATCCAAGACTTCAGCAAATTAATCAGATGCTCGACGAACAGGTACGCCCATACTTGCTTGCCGATGGCGGCGGCCTTAAAATTTTGGGCCTTGATGGCAACAGGCTGAAGGTGCACTATCAGGGAGCATGCGGAACTTGTCCAACTGCTAGTTCTGGTACGCTGTATGCAATTGAAAGTATGGTAAAACGTATTGATCCGGAGATACAGGTAATATCAGTTTAACGACAATAGGATATAGCAATGTCTATTTCAATTAGCGACAAAGCGGCAAAACAGATCGAGGTAATTCGTGATAAACAGGGAAAGAGCAAAGACGCTCCGCTGCGGGTATCTGTGGTAAGCGGCGGATGTTCCGGTTTGACGTATGATCTGTCTTTCGACACAAAAACCGAATCAGATGAAAGCGATAAGCTGTTTGAAGACCGGGGTATTAAACTCGTTATAGACATGCGCAGTTTTTTATACCTTGCCGGAACCCGTTTGGATTATTCCGATGGGTTAACCGGCCAGGGCTTCCATTTTTACAACCCGAACGCCGCACGAACTTGCTCATGCGGTGAATCCTTTTCTCTCTAATGATTTCGTTCTCCGGTATCGGATCATTTTTTATCATCTGCTGCTGCCAATTATAAAATAATCGCGATCTTCCATGGCGGAAATTGTAAATAAAATAAAACAGTCAAAACTTGAAACTGTTGATCTGGAAAAAATCGTAAGTGGTTTTGAATTATATGAATTTGATCTGAAAGACCACCTGTTTCAGGGACTTATTCTGAAGGAGAAAGAGTTTCGGGAAAAGATGGATGCTCATGATTGGGAAAAATATGAAAATTCTTATTTAACCGTCTTTTGTTCAACAGATGCAATTATTCCCACTTGGGCATTCATGCTCGTAACGCAGTATGCCGCGCCATTTGCGGTTGATATTCTTTATGGCAACAGGGAAGAAGCTGAAAACCAGATTTTTAAGGACAAAATCAAATCTGTCGACTGGTCAGTATTTGATGGGAAATATGTTTTGCTCAAAGGCTGCAGTAAAATAAAGTTAACTCCTGAAATCTACATGCATGCTACTAAATTAATTTTGCCTCACGTAAAAAAGCTGATGTACGGTGAAGCATGTTCCAATGTACCTGTTTACAGGAAGTAAGAGTGATCAAAACTGATTAGTGTATCAGATCTGTCTTTTTTACGTTATGTTTTTTTTTAAAAGGCATAACCGGCATTAAAATAGATTCGTGAAATTTTATTTGAAATTCCAAGATCAATTCTTCCGATAAAGACAGGTGTAAAAACAGAATATACAATTCCACCGCCATACCATATGAGTGCTTCCAGTTATCAAATAGATGATTCTCGTATTTCAGTTTGGTGACCTAGGTCCAAATAATGTAATTTTTCAAATCAATCCGGAAAAATGAAGAAATCGTTTCAGGTATTGAAAAATTGTCGGCAGATAATTCTATAATTTCTGTGTTATAAAAATCGTAAAATAAAAATTGATGAATGCGGGTATAAAAAATGTATTGGTTACGGGTGGCTCAAGAGGGATTGGGTTGTCAATTGTTCGCAGGTTATTGGATAATGATTTCCAAGTGACAGCTACAACACGAAGCTCTCCATTTCCTGATAAATTTACCAAGAACAAAGCGTTTACCGGAATTACTTGTGATCAGGAAATTGATGAACAGCTTACAGAAAAGTTAAAACCACTGTTTAAGGGTAATAATCCACCGGATGTGCTTATTAATAATGCAGCAATATTTGTGGATGCATCAGTCTCACAAGATGATAGTGAGTGGCTGGAAACATGGGATCGAACTATGCAGATTAATCTGAGGTCATCGTCTCTGTTAACAAAGTGGGCGCTTAACAGCTGGGTAAAACAGAGCATTGCAGGTATCATTATTAATATATCATCCCGGGCGGCTTACAGGGGAGATACGGGTGAGTATGCGGCTTATGCTGCATCTAAAGGAGGCATGATTTCATTTACAAAAAGTATTGCCCGGAGCATGGGCAAAAAGGGGATTACAGCATTTTCAATAGCACCGGGATTTGTGAACACAGAGATGGCTTCCAATTCAATCGCTGTTTATGGTGAAGAGTATCTGACGCAGGATTCTGTTTTTGGAGATATTATACCTCCCGAAGAAATAGCAGAATTAGCACTGTTTCTTGCATCGGGATCACTGAAGCACGCAAGCGGAAGCACTTTTCATATTAACGGCGGTTCATATATGATTTAGATGTCTGATGGTTTTTTTAAATTGGGAACCCAAGTCAGAATGAATAACCTGTACTGAAGTAAATTCGTGAAATCTCATCCGATCTTCCGAGTTCAATTCTGGCTATAAAATCAGGTGAAAAGGCGGAAAATGCCACACCGCCGCCAAATGTTTTATTCCAGTCTTTAAATATTTTATTTGAATCGTTATTTGAGTAGACGCGGCCTGCATCAACGAACAGTTGATTTCCTATTTTAAGATCGACACCGAATACATTTACATCAAAGAGCCACGCCCGCAATTCATTAATTGTTGAAATAGATGAATCTCCAATAAAACGATCCTCAATAAACCCACGCAGACTCTCATCATTGCCAAGATCAGCCAGTTCCCAGAACGGTGCGGCGCCGGTAACATGTTCTGCTTGAATACGCTGTGCAAATACAAGATTTGGTACAATCTGTTTAAAACTCCTGATATCAATTTCAAACAAGCCAAAGTTAAAATCACTTCCAAAAAAGCCGTCTGCAAGGGATGTTTCCCCCTGTATAAAAAATCCTCTTGTCGGGTTAAATTCGCTGTTTCTGGAGTCAACGATAAAGCCAAGTCCAAGCCAGTTAATCCAGCCGCCATCCATGCCCCGAGGTAGCCTCCGGGCAAAAACCGTCTCTTCATTTAAACTTTTCGGATCAGAAAAAGCAACTTGAGCTGATCCGAATACATCTACAAAACCTCTCTCGCCCAATTGAGTGAATCTTTTTCTTGCAAGATATTTAAGCTGGATTCTTCTCTCATCATAAAAAAACAGATCATCATCAAACTCAGTTCTTGTAAAAGAGGTGTTATTACCGATTCCCGTAAAGACCCCTTCGTCAAATTTAAGTGCCTCAAAAAAGAACTGGCTTCGTATATCGGTATTAAATGATTTGGTTACGTCAAAGTCAATTTTCAAAATAAATCTTCCTTTTGTGGAAAAAAGAGACCGTATTTTTGTGAAATTGTTAAACGGTTCCGTTGTACCATCTCCATAATCAGCGCGTTGTATGAGTCCGCCTACCGAAACACCGGAATCGGAATTGAATCCAAGAGCCGGAACAAATGCTATGGATGTTCCAACTCTTTCATCTTCGGCGCTTGTTGTATCAGATTCA
>CAZFAJ010000007.1:42985-63197 GCA_964517005.1 uncultured Balneolaceae bacterium
AAATGCTATGGATGTTCCAACTCTTTCATCTTCGGCGCTTGTTGTATCAGATTCATTCTCCATGATTTGAGCCTGCGCAGTGCCTGAAAAATTTAGCAGCAGAATGCAACAGACAGCAAAAAGATAAGCCTGACGTTTTAATAATTTTTTGCAGATGGGAAATTTATATACATGGATTTTCTTGCAATGAGATAATGTAGTCTTGTCCAAAATATTCAGTTTAATATTTTCTAAAAATGACAGAGACAAAATACAATGTTAAATGTAACATGTGAAACACGAACCGGTTATTTTTTGATAAAAAAGTTTTTGTAACGGATAGCAGCTATAAATAATTTTTGAGCAATAAGTTGATCAAATTAACACATTGATAATTTTAATCTTCAAATAAGATTTTAACTCTTTTTCTGCAGCAATGGTAGCCCTGCTTTATCGATTTGAGATTTGAAGTGAGTGCACATTTAATTTTCAAGAATGGAGAACAATCTTCTGTTTAATTGCTTCTCTTCAAAATGTATTGCTTTCATTACGGTTTCTTCATTACCATTGCGTATCCTTGAAACTTCAAGTGGTAAGTATTTGTCTGGCAGATTCACCCCGGCCCAAACCGGAACACTGCCGGCGGTTACCGAATTGATCGGTAAAATAAAATCAGCTGTTTCCGGCATAAAACAGTAGTGGTATATATCATTTTCAATGGTAGTTTTCCAGACTTCACAACTATTCCCGTTTATCGTTTTTGACTTACCGGTGTTTTCAAAATCGGGATCTTCATCCATAAAATTCAGTTGCACGTCGTCTGGTGGGACTTCAACATGGCCACCCAGCATACCGATGCTGATAAACATCATCTGAGATTCGGTCTCGTAGAGTATGGATGTAGATCTTGATTTACCTGACTCGTATTCAATTCGTATCATATTTCCTTTGATCATATAATCAAGCTGGTCCGTACCGATTTTATCCTGAAGCTCAGGTATTTCATACTGAATGAATCCTTCGAAATTCTGGGATGATGCCATTTCCGGAATAGTAAAGTAAAGAATAAAGACAGGAATCAGGAAAAGAGATTTTATATTTTGTCTGAATAGCATAATTCTGATTAATTTAAAGTGTTATCAAGGAATCTCATATGAGAGTAAACATCAATTGAAATCTTTTGTTGCCTGTTGTAGAGTTTTATCTCTTACGCGTAATGATAACAAATAATTTTTATACGACTTAAAAGCAGGCTCTTATCCATTCGGATTGATATTATACTAATAAATTAACGGTTCTCACAGATAGTTACATATGAAGAATTTATTGCCAATACTGTTTTTGTTTTTATTTAGCTGTATCTCGCTGTCGAGGCTCACAAAACCGGAACTTATGTACAATGAAAGGGAAGGACATGAACCGGAATTACAAGCTGAATCGATAGCTAAAGAGGGCGATGTGATTTACACGGAATATAGCTATAGAATAAACCCTGCCGTTAGATTATCAGAAGACCTTGAATCGGAGTATGCGAATGTGTCTTCTAAAATCAGGCTGTCCAAAATGCTGAAAGATAACAGAGTAGTATATGGCACGATATCAATTTCGGATGAATCCATCACATACTTGTTTGATGAGGATGATGACGGAAAGTTTGATCAGCTTATGGTTCAGGCTCGTAAAAATGCGGTTAGCTGGAAAGACCTGAAGACGGAGGCAGCTTATGAGCAAGCCGCGGGAATCAGGTCGGAATCAGGCGGATTTGAGATCGAACTTCTGTATGAAGGTTTTCATGATAACAGGATTGAAATTACATACAACGAGTACAGGGATGATCTTACACAAGTCTCATTTGCAGAATTAATTGGTTTTGAGCTTACTGGAGATGGCAATAATATACTCTCTTACAAGGGAATTGAAATTGAAATTATTGAAGCCACTGAAGATCAGTTAACATATAAAGTTCTCAGCGGGAGTAACCAGGAAACCAACAGTTGAATTCCGGGAAAATTCTGGTTTCAATCATTTACTCATGCCTGCAGTCAAACCTTTAAATAGATGTCTTCATTTTTTCCTCATCTGATCCAACCGGAATCTCATATTGCCATTTATCCAGGTATTTTTTCCACGAATTCTGAACTGTTTCAATATCCGTTTTTTTCAGATTGTATCTGTTTTTTTTGTAACCTGAAATCTGGTTGAGATATGTTTGGGTCGCAGGTTTTGCTGAATTCCAGTCTGGTAGTTCGAGCGATGAATAAATACGTTCCAGTTCCCGGATTGGATTCTTCTCAAGGTCTTCAAAACGGACTTCAGTAAATTGATTTTCAGGCAATTCTGATACATCACGGTATAACTGATTCAGCATCCGCTGATAAGATTTTAAAACAATGGATTCAATTTCTGCAGGATCAAAAGGCTGAAGTGCAAGTTTTGATAACATTTTATGGAAGTACTGTTTTGCAGATGGATATACCCTGAACGGATTGCGATATATGTGAATGAAGCGCGCATCCGGCCACATCTCCAGAAGATATTTTATTCTTGTGGTGTAAACCGGATTTTTAATGATTAATGGCTGTTTATTCTGGTGAATCACAATTTTTTTAAGAAAAAATTGAATCTGATTCTTCCACTCTTCGATTTGGTTTGCATCTACATTATCAAAAAACACACCTCTGTAAAAATTTTCGCTAAAATTTCGAGGAAAATAAAGTGCATGAAACACAGAGAGCAGTTGAAGATTGGCAACTGGAATTTCATCTTCCTGGGGCGACTGCGGTGTAACAGCAACGCGGTCAATTTCCCGGGTTTCAGGAAGTGCTTTTTTTAACATGGGCTCAAGCCATGTTCCGAGCGTGAGCAACTCACCCGGTAAGCCGCTGGCAAGCGGAGTAATAATTCCGGAATCAGGAGCTTTTCCCAAAAGATTGTGCAAATGGGTTGTTCCGGAACGCCAGTATCCTACAATAAATACCGGTTTGATTAATTCAATGCCCGAATACCTGTTTTTTTTGAATATCTGTTCTTCGATCAGGGTGAACGGAGCGCGGGCAGCAGCTGAGGCGAGCAAAAGTGCCGTCTGCGGCCAAAAACGGAACGATGATCCATTGTAATATTTGAGTGCCTTCAACAATGTAGACAATTTTGCCCCCATTAAAGGATGTTGCAAAATAGAAGGGGATGGTTTCTGCATATTTATCTTGCCCGATGTTATACTCTTTAAAGTGAAATCTGTTGTATGAAACTTTTCTTTGAATATGCTGATTTAAATAGTGTATGAAAACAGACAGATATCACATATTGCTGATAATTCTGTTATATTTGAATATAACTTAACCAATTTGTTATGAAGAAGTTGAAATTCAGAGCAAATTTAGAGATTATTAAAGTGCTTCAGACAACAAATATAAATATGGGATTATATAAATTGTGAAGATAAATAACGAAGACGGGTTTAATCTGATTCAGCTGTTGTCAGAGAAGAGATCGCAAAATTCTGATCTGTATAGCAAATATGTAAATCCAAAGTTTGCGAAAGCAATGCAGATCATCGGATTTAACAGGAACTATGTAAAGGGAGAAGGAAATTATCTTTGGGATGAGAAGGGCCAAAAGTACCTCGATTTTGTCAGCGGTTTCGGGATGTTTAACATGGGCCGTAACCATCCTGTCATAAAGGATACGATCAAACAGTATATGGAGATGGATGACCCGTGGAAAACGTCCATGTCTGCTCTGGACCTTCCCGGCATATTAGCCGAATCACTTTTAGAGAGAACGCCGCATCTTGATAAAGTTTTTTTCACCAATTCCGGTACCGAGTGTGTGGAAGCTGCATTGAAATTTATGAGGGCAACAACCGGAAGAGAAGCTGTTGCATACTGTGATAAAGCTTTTCATGGTCTTACATATGGTTCTCTTTCAGTTAATGGATCACATCATTTTCGTGAAGGTTTTTCGAGTTTACTGCCGGGCCCGGTTAAAATCCCCTTAAATGACATTGATGCGCTGCATGATGTTTTTAAAACCAGCTCGCTGGCTGGTGTGATAATTGAACCTGTTCAGGGTAAGGGCGTTTATCCCGCTGATCCTGAGTACCTGCTTGAAATCCAAAAACTCTGCCGTAAACACAACACCCTGATGATTGCAGATGAGGTGCAGACCGGGATGGGGCGTACCGGGAAAATGTTTTCTTATCAGCATGTACCGGGTCTTGAACCTGATATGGTTCTCGTTTCTAAATCACTGTCTGGTGGTATGGTTCCGGTTGGAGCTGTTCTGATGAGAGAGAATATATACCAAAGTGTATTTTCGAGTATGGACAGATGTGTAGTACACTCCTCAACATTTGGAAGCGGAGGGCTGCCGATGGCCTGTGGTTTGGCGAGTTTGCATATTTTGGAATCTGAGAATCTTGCCGAAAATGCATCAATCCTTGGAAACTATATTCTAAATAATCTGAAAAAGATGGTTCCAGAGTTTGAATTATTGAAAGAAGTTCGCGGCCAGGGCTTAATGATCGGTATTGAGTTCGGAAAACCGAAATCCCTGGGCTTGCGGGCTGCATGGAAGATGATACATGCGCTGGATAAAAATCTGTTTCCACAGGCGATAACCATGCCATTGCTCGATAAGCATCACATACTTACCCAGGTAACCGGCCATAATCAGGATATTATTAAATTATTGCCGACTCTTACAATCGATAAAACAGATGCTGATTGGTTTCTGGATGCATTCCGCGATACGTTAAACGACTTGCACAAAACAGGCGGACCGATATGGTCAACAGCCAAACACTTGTCACCATTTGCAGGAAAGAAGAAAGTTGCGCAATAGATTTTCTTTAGTTGCAGCAAAAAATCATGAAAAACAGTGAAGGGTCAGCCAATAAAGATTCCTCGGCACAGAGGAGAAAGAAGCAGATAGCGTGGGCAGGTTTTTTACTTGGTATTCTTGCCCTGGGAATAATCATGTCCTGGACCGGCTTTCAGGAAGTGGGGCAGGCTTTTGTTACCGGCGGACCGGCTCTGTTACTGCTTGTTTTTTTATATCCTGTTGAACTTTTTCCCCGTGCGGCCGCCTGGGGTATTCTGTATCCTTCAGAAAATTCTTTAAAACGTGGTGTTTTTGTCTATGGAACGTGGATCGGCCAATCCTTAAACCGGCTGATTCCAACAGCAACTATTGGAGGTGATATTATTCGGGGGCGGTTATTGCTGCAAAAAGGAGGTGACGAATCAGGAATGATCTCATCTTTAATTGCAGATAAAACGGCTCACGCTGTTTCCATCCTGATGTTGCTGATTCTTGGCATATTTCTGATTATTACGCGGGTTCAGGATATTAGAATTATCGCCGGGTTATTAATTGCAGTTTTAATCCTCGGAACAGGGATTGTCTTTTTCATCAGGCTTCAGCGATCATCCGGTATATCCTCCCGGCTGGATAAGTGGTCATCGGATGGTAAATTTGAATTTTTATCAACATCTGTTGATGCCGCAAGAAATATCGAAAATCATCTTGAAAATCTTTATTCCAATCCGGGCAAATTTTTGATATCGGTTAGTATCAGGATTGGTTTCCAAATCGCTCTGGCCGCCGAAATATGGGCTGCAGCATGGTTGATGGGGTTTGATATTTCCGTTTTCGAAGCTGTTACATTGCGCGTGGTGAGCTTTGGTGTCAGAAGCCTCGCATTCGTAGTATGGGGAGGGCTCGGTGTTCAGGAGGGCGTATATGCGCTTCTTTCGGCCTTTGTAGGCCTTCAGCCCGGCACTTTAATTGCGATATCTCTTGCTACACGGGTTCGTGAGATAATTGCAGCGGCTCCGGGAGTTATTGTATGGATAACCGGGGAGGGTATGCGAGCTGTTCGCCCTGACAGAGAGAAAACTGTTACCGAAGATGTATTCGATCAATAAATTAATAACAAGATTTTAGATAAGTGTCAGAAGATTTATCCAGAAAGAATAACAGTTCACACTCGTTAAAATTGTGGTTTGCACGATGGCTCTTCACGCCTCTGGCGGGAGTGACTTTTGGCAACTGGCTCCGGTTACTTAGAAAGCATGGCCGCAATATTCACCCTTTTTACTGGGCGCGAAATCTCTTTACCATGAGTATGGCCATAATGAATTCAGGAGTTGCCAGCATCGAAAAAGCACGTTATGGAAAAGAGATTGGGACGGTAAAAATTAAATCTCCGGTCTTTGTGGTGGGCCACCACAGAAGCGGGACGACCCATTTATGGAATATTCTTACTCAGGATCAAAGGTTTGCCTATCCAACTGTACTGCAATCAGTGTTTCCTCATACATTCCTCGTTTTTGAAAATGCAGTGCATGGTCTCGCGAAGAAGTTTGCACCGGCCAAAAGGCCACAGGACAATGTTGAATTCAATCCTGATAGCCCGATGGAAGCAGAGCGCGCAATTTCTGCAGCCACGTTTTTATCCATCCAAATGGCGAGACACTTTCCCCAAAAAAGAGATCTGTTTAAAAAATATCTGACCATGCGGGAGGCGGATGAAGAAGAAAAAAATACCTGGAAAACAGCGGTAAAAGAATTTGCGCAAAAACTTTTAATCAGGCATGGGCGGGATTCAATCCTTCTTTTCAAAGGGCCGGATCAAACAGCAAAAATCAGGCTTTTGCTTGAACTCTTTCCGGATGCCCGGTTTATTCATATTCACAGAGATCCGTATGAGGTTTTCAGATCGACAATGAATATGGAGAAAAAAACAATTCCTCTTTACGCTTATCAGAAAACTGATTTCCGGTATCTTGAAGATTTTGTTTTGTGGCGATATAGTGAAATGTACGACGCTTTTCTGGAAGATATAGAACTGATACCCGAAGGCCAGTTTACGCAAATATCATTCGAAGAGCTGGAAAAGAATCCATTGGAAACGATCGAGAAAGTATACCGCGATGTGCGGCTGCCATCTTTTGATGAAGCAAAAAGCAGTATTGTAAAGTATCTCGATTCCATAGCAGATTACAAAAAAAATCGTTATCCCGAACTTCCGGATGATCAGAAAAAGAAAATACAGCTCTCATGGAAGAGATATTTGGAAGCTTTCGGATATAAAAAGAGAGCTGTGCATCAGAACTCTGATGATTTACAGAAAGATTTATGAGCAAAGAAAAGATGGAATCAGAAAACAGAGACAGTAAAGACAGTTTTCGCTTTGATCTTGCCAAATGGCTCTTTACGCCCCTGGCTGGTGTAACCCTTGGCAGCTGGTTGAAAGTTTTAAAAAAACATGGGACTTCAATTCCTCCGCGATACTGGATAAGAAATTTATTTACCATTTTTATGGGGGCGGTGAATTCATTGATGTTATTGCGCGAGCCGGATACCTGGAAGGATGAAAAACACAAACCAAAGTCACCCATATTCATCATTGGGCATCACAGAAGCGGAACCACCCACCTTTGGAAACTACTGTCTGTGGATAAAAATTTCATCTATCCTACAGTAACTGAAACCATTTTTCCATTTACCATGCTGTCTATGGAAAATATCACAAGTAAACTTGCCCGGGTTTTTAGTCCGCGCAAAAGGCCGCAGGATAATGTATCCAGTTCGTCTGAAAGTCCGATGGGAGAGGAGTGGGCGTTATGTGCGAGTACATTTCTATCGACACATATGGCCAGACACTTTCCGCATAGCCGGGATGATTATAAAAAATATCTGAGCATGAAAAATGCAGATGCAGATGAGAGAAGAACCTGGAAAAATGCACTTGATATGTTTGCAAGAAAACTGTTATTGCGTTATGGTGCTGATACAACACTCTTATTTAAAGCACCGCCAAACACAGCGAAGATAAAATTAATTTTAGAACTCTATTCGGATGCACGATTTATTCATATCTACAGGAATCCGTTTCATGTTTTTCAATCGGTTTTAAACATGGAGAGGAAATCACTACCACTTTGCACCTATCAGAAGATAAACGAAGATGGCCTGAAAGATTTCATTATCTGGAGATATAAAACGATGTACGATTCATTTCTTGAGGATATTGGCGATATCCCGAATGGGCAGTTTACACAGCTTTCTTTCGAAGAACTTGAAAATGGCAGAGTTGAAACAATTCGTAAAATTTACAATGATCTCAGTTTGCCCGGTTTTGGGGAGATCAAACCGGATCTTGAAAAGTATGTGGAATCCATTTCCGGTTATCAGAAAAATGAATATTCACAAGATGAAGAAGACAGGGAGCTTGTAGTTAATGAGTGGGGAAAATTTATAGCTCATTGGGGATATAAATTTTAGTCCCGGTTCAACGGCCTTAAATTTATACTTCTTCACTGACTGTTGGCAGTGTTTGAAGAATCGATTTAATTTTTTCGAGAATACCATCAGGCCCGATACCAACTTCATCATGTAACTCCCTTTGCGTACCATGCTCCACAATTCTGTCCGGCACTCCCATAATAGATACAGGAATGTGAAAAGGCTTATCAGCTAAATACTCTGCAATAGCACTGCCAAAGCCACCAAGCCGTGTGCCATCTTCGATGGTTATAATATGTCCGTAATTCTTAGCAACTTCGTCAATCAATTCGGAGTCAATCGGTTTTGCAAACCTCATATCATAGTGGCCGGTATAAATACCTTCTTGTTGAAGATCATCTAAAACTTCAATCACATAATTTCCGATCGGGCCAAAACTCAAAATTGCAAGATCTTCTCCTTCGCGGAGGCATCGACCCTTACCCGGTTCTATGTTCTGAAAATCAAACGTTTCCATTCCTGTTCCGCGTCCTCTCGGATACCGGATGGCCCACGCTGAATCCTCATATTTTGAAGCTGAATACATCATATCACGTAATTCCTGTTCATTGAGCGGGGAGGAGATAATCATATTCGGAGCTGCCCTGAGATAGCTCACATCATATAATCCATGATGTGTGGGGCCGTCGGCACCGACAACTCCGGCTCTGTCAATACAAAATACAACCGGTAAATTTTGAATTGCAACGTCATGGATTACCTGGTCATAAGCACGTTGCAAGAAACTTGAATAGATGGCTGCAAAAGGTTTTTTTCCTTCTGCTGCAAGTCCGGCTGCAAAACAGATGGAATGCTGTTCTGCAATTCCTACATCAAATGCGCGATCAGGAAATCTCTTCATCAGTGGCCACAGGCTTGAACCGCTTGGCATTGCGGGTGTTATTCCTACAATACGATCGTCTTGTTCAGCCAGTTCAACAATGGCTTCACCAAATACATCCTGGTACTTCGGAGGCTGTGATCTTTTTGAGGGTTTTAAGAGTGGTTTCCCGGTAATTTTATCAAACGGGCTGCTTTGTGCGTGCCATTTGGTTTGTTCTCTTTCCGCAGGTGCAAAACCTTTTCCTTTAACAGTTACGATATGCAATAACTTGGGTCCTTTTATATCTTTCAGGTCTGATAACTGTCTTTGCAGACCGCGTACATCGTGGCCGTCAGAAGGCCCGTAATATTTAAATCCAAGAGCCTGGAACAGTGCGCCGGGAGTAATTGCTGCTGTTACGGCTTTCTCAAGTCTTGATGCGGTTTTACGCATCTTTTCTCCTGCTGACTTAAAATGGCCTAAAATATCATAAATCTCATTTCGCAGTTTATTAAATGCTTTGCTCGTTGTGATATCTGTCAGGTATTCCTTTAAGGCACCAACATTCGGGTCAATCGACATGCAGTTGTCATTTAAAATCACGAGTATATCCTTGTTCATCGCCCCGGCATTATTCATTGCTTCAAAGGCAAGTCCTGCAGTCATTGCACCATCACCGATTACCGCCACTACTTTTTTGTCATCGTTATTTAAATCTCTTGAAACAGCCATACCAAGAGCTGCTGATATAGATGTGCTTGAATGCCCAACGCCAAAAGAATCGTATTCACTTTCTGTACGTTTTGGGAATCCTGAAAGCCCTTTGTATTTCCGGTTGGTATGGAAATTTTCACGACGCCCGGTCAAAATTTTGTGTCCGTACGCCTGATGTCCCACATCCCAGACAATCAGGTCCTTGGGAGTGTTATAAACATAGTGCAAAGCAACAGTCAATTCCACAACACCAAGGCTTGCACCAAAGTGTCCGCCATAATTGGAAACCACATCAATGATATAATTTCGCAGTTCATCTGATACATCGACAAGATCTTCCCGGTTCAATTTTCTAAGATCAGATGGGGTATGAATTTTAGAGAGCAGAGAGCCTGGGATTAATTTTTCCTGTGAATCCATTTTTTCCTGGTTTTAAATTAATCAAAAAATTAACTGTCGCGGTCTATCAATTTTTTAGAAAAATCATTTAACTTTTCTTTTCGTTCAGTTTCACAATTAACCTTTTCGAGATATTGAAATCCTGAATTGAAAAACTCGTTCATTTTTGACTCAGTTAATTCTTTAATGCCAATTTCATTGTAGATTTCCGTCACTTCTTTTACTTTTTCGTCCGCAGGCTCTTCTTTTTGAAGCCAATACTGAAGCCTTTTATGCTGCGATTTATTTGACAAATTCAAAGCCTGTATTAACAAATAAGTTTTTTTATTTGCGATAATATCGCCGCCAACTCTTTTTCCGAATTTCCGGGCTTCTCCGTAAACATCTAATAAATCATCCTTAAGCTGGAATCCGATTCCAAGAGAAAGCCCAAAATTCCTGAGATTTTCAGCGTCTTTATTCGCAGCACCACCAATCATAGCTCCCAGTTCAAGGGAAAAACCAAGAAGGGCAGCTGTTTTTGCACGGATCATCGAGATATACTCATTTTCACCCACGTCAGAGCGGGATTCAAAATTCATATCATGCTGCTGGCCTTCGCAAACCTCGACAGCGCAATCATTAAACGCTGCTATAACTTTAAAAATCAGTTTTTTATCTACCTGTATTAAATAATCGTACGCCTTGAACAGCATGGTGTCACCGGAGAGAATGGCGATATTCTGATCCCATTTCTCATGCACGGTTTTATTGCCCCTGCGGATTGGAGCTTTGTCCATAATATCGTCATGCACCAAGGTAAAATTATGGAAGATTTCAACGCCGATTCCAGGTTTCATCGCTTTTGCAATATCATCGGTAAACAGGTAGCATCCAAAAAGGGTAAGAAGCGGACGCAGGCGTTTTCCGCCGTTTTTTAAAAAATACCGGATTGGCTCATATAGTTCAGGCGGATTTTTATGAAATCCGGAATTATTAATCTGCTTGTTAATGGCAGCTATCTGTTCTTCAATATTCATGTTTAATTGAATCCGGCCCTTTCAAAATGTTTCAAATTTTAAATTGCAGTTTGATATTAATTATCAGTTAAAGCAGCATCTGTCATCAAATTAAATTTATTCATCAATCCCGGAAATAATTTATCTGATGCCCGGTCGAGAGATTTTTTTGCTCTTCCGAATCCACGGGACAATTTATAAATATTCGTCCACTGGTTTGGGGCAGCAAGTGCTGACAGTATAAAACGAAAGATATCAATATCACCGGTTACAGTCATATTTTTTGTGACGATCGATGGAATAATCATTTTCGGGGAATCCGATATTGAACGAATTACAACAAAGGGGATGTCATTCTTATTAGAAAATTCGGCAATTGCCCCGCTTTCCATGTCTGCGGCTATTGACTTATTTTGCAAGCCGAGGTTGATTTTTTGGTGATATCCATGTAATAGCTTATCTGTTTCGCAAAGCTTACAGTTGAACTCTATATCTTCATATAACAGCAACTCTTTGATCATCTTGTGAACAGACGGGTCTGTGTCTATTTTTGATTTTTTCACGGTAATAACCGATTCAGGAAGTATGATAGTGCCGGTATTTATTTTTTCATCTAATGATGCGGCAGTTCCCCAGCTGATTAAAATGTCTGTACCCTTTTTGGTAAGTTGTGAGGCTGCATGCTCTGCAGCATTCTTGCCAATGCCGGACAGGCAAACCAAAACATTTTCAAAAACTTCCAGGCATTCACCTCTCTCTAAAGGTTTGCTGGTCAATGTTTCCAGCTCCTGTGGTAAAGCGACGATTATTCCGGCTTTCTTTGCCAATTGGAGTGACTATTTAATTATTGATCCATTTCATTGCGATATCTTGAAAGAGCCCAGATCGGAAAGTACTTATCATATCCATGGTATTTTAAATAGAAGACTCTTGGAAAGCCGGGAGATGTGAACTCGGGACCGTACCACAAGCCATCATCATATTGTGTATTCAATAGGTAATTAATTCCTTTTTCTGCTTCGGGGGACTGCGTTTCTCCGGCCGCCATCAACCCTAACAACGCCCAGGCCGTTTGAAAAGCATTGCTGCTGCGAGCCTTTCCCCGCGTTTTTGGATCGTGGTACGACCAATTATCTTCTCCCCAGCCACCATCCCGGCGCTGTACACTTTTTAACCATTCAACTGCTTTCAAAACGGCCGGATCATCATTTGGCACGCCGGCTGTTTCAAATGCAATTAATACAGACCATGTTCCGTAAACATGGTTCGTTCCCCACCGGCCAAACCATGACCCGTCACTTTCCTGCTCATTCATCAGATATTGAATAGAGGATTCCATTGGTGTCCTGAATTCAGGATAATCATCAGCAAGCAAGCCAAACAGCATTACACAGCGGGCACTCACATCTGCGGAGGGTGGGTCCAGTAAAGCACCATGATCGGCGAAGGGAATTTCGTTCAGGTAGTAATAGGTATTATCAGCATCAAATGCAGCAAATCCACCGTTTCTCGACTGCATACCTTTCAGCCAGTTTGCAGCACTGAGAATACTCTTTTTGTACTTCACAGGCTCAATCCTCTGAAGTATATAGGCGGCAAAAGCTGTGTCATCCAGATCGGGATAGTAATCATTGCGATATTGAAATGGCCAGCCGCCGCCTTTCAGATTTGGTTTGTACTGTTTCCAGTCCGCAGGTTCCTCATCCAGCTGATTTTCAATAAGCCAATTGGCTGCAGATGAAACTGATTCCTGAGCTTTATCTGATCCCGATTCATGTAGTGCGCAAGACGCCAGGAGAGTATCCCACACAGGCGAAACGCAGGGCTGGCAATAGGCTTCATTTTTTTTTACTACCAGCAGTTTTTCAAGTGCTTTTTTGGCAGTTACACGGTCCGGATGGTCCTCGGGATATCCCAGGTGATCAAGTGCTTCGTATGCATTTACCATTGCCGGAAAAATTGCTCCAAGGCCATCTTCTCCGTTAAGCCTCTCAACAAACCATTTTTCAGCTTTTTTAGTAGCATAGGATCTCAATTTCCCGGGAATGAATCTTTCGGTGTGGTAACCGATTCTCTCCAGGTAATAGATAAAACGGTTCAATCCTGATTTAAACTGGAAATAGTTTTTTTCCTCTTCCGGTGGTGTAACAAACAGTTCGCGAACGTGAATATTTTGCGGGTTCCTGGCTTTTACTTTATAACTGCACAAAATAAACAAAGGTACCATTACAGTTCGGGACCAGTAGGCCACTTTCATTAAATGAAACGGAAACCATTTTGGAAATAGCATAGTCTCCACCGGAATGAATGGAACACCCCGCCAGGGAATCTGGCCAAACATGGCAAGCATAATTCGTGTAAATACATTGCTTTTCGCAGCGCCGCCATTATTTAAAATCGCTTCTCTTGCTTTAACCATATGAGAAGCAGCCGGATCATCTCCGGCCATCTTCAATGCATAATAAGCTTTAACACTGCAGCTGATATCCATTTCTGTTCCATAAAATAGGGGCCAGCCTCCCTCTTTATTCTGGTTCCGGCGTATATAAACAGCCAATTTTTCCTGCAGTTCTTCATCAATCTCATCCATAAAATGCATCATGATAATATACTCAGCAGGAATTGTACAATCAGCTTCGAGTTCAAAGCACCAGTGGCCGTCATTAGCTTGTTGCTGAATTAGTGAACTGATGGCACTATTGAGTGCAGTTTCGATATTGGTGGAAGTAGAGATGCGTGATTCCGGTGATTTTAAAGTAAAATTTGCTGTCTGCATAATAAAAAAGCAAAATAATTTTTTTGGAATAGAATTTGTAAATCAGGCCTTGAGATAAGGAATCCCTGTTCTGGCAATCTCAAAGAAAGACCTGATAAGAAAGTCATTTTTTACTGTCATATTTGAAATCAGGATTGTCGCTTTTACACTGTTTCGAGTAATTTTGACTCGATCTCCATTGGTAAAGTCGACATTTTTATAAATTTTTCGAATAGTTAAAATAGCCATTCCTATTGCCCACAGAGAAAACCGGCGAATTCCCTTTTCTTCTGCCGGAATCAATAGTGTATATTTTAAAGCATTTTCAAGATGCATGTTTGTAATGCCAATTAAATATTTTAATCCTTCCTGAAACCCGGGAGTTGAAATTTTATTTTTAAGATCATTTAGCTCAAATCCGTGTTTGTTAAAAACTGTTTGAGGCAGCCAGCACGCAGAACGTTCGTGGTCTTCCCAAAGATCTTTCATAATGTTTGTCATTTGAAGTCCTTGTCCGAATGAGACAGAAAGTTCCATTAACTCACTCTTATTTTTAGAAATTTCTTCAGAATGTAAACAGAAAAGCTCTGTAAGCATTTCACCAACTACACCGGCAACGTGATAACAGTATTTGTTTAGCTCATCCATATCTTTGAGCCCTTTAGGTGAAGCATTTTCCTGGAAAGAGATCATTCCTTCCGACATGATTCGAACGCAGCGTTCAAGAGCTTTCCTATGAGGTTTTGGAAAATTGTGGGTTATCCTGACTACTCTCTTTGTAAGTTCAATCAACTCATGTTCAGCAGGGGATGTGTTGTTCGACAGTGATTCAGACAAACTATTGGCAAAATTTTCTGCCGGCTCATGGCCTTCCACAACCCTGCAGAACTGATTGCAATAATTTCGCTTCTCTGAAGCTACAAGTTGTGGTTCATCCTCAATTGTATCAACGATTCTGCACAAGAGATAAGCATTGGAAACGGTTTCCTCTAAACCATCAGGAAGTTCGGGAATAGTAAGGGCGAATGTTCTTGAAACACCACTGAGAAGATAATCTTGCAGATCGGAATCGGAATACGAATCATATTTTTTCAATGTCTTATTCACATGAGATTGTTTCCCGTTTGATGTTTTATTGCGATTATATGCTTGTTTAGTCGATAGTTTGACGCCGGTATCAGGTTCTTTCATCTTTGTTAATTTTCATCAAGAAGATTAGTCATACTAAATTTAGTTCTCACATTCTTAAAATATACAATATCTGAAATGGAAGGAAACCATAATTTGTTTATTATTCATATTAAGTTGAAGTTACGGTTAACATGGATAATTTGATTTTTTATCGTATTAATTTTTAATTTTTAAATTAATAAATAAATAAGTAAGATCATTTATATTTACAATCACATTAATAATACGATTCTGTAACATTTTATTTTGATAACTAACATCTTGTTCATAGCTTTCTTATTATTATGAAAACTAATTAAACCGACTAATAAAACAAATACAAACAATGGCTGTACCATTAAGACAACAGATCAAAGTCGCATCTTATATAATGAAACAAAAGCTTAAGGGAAATGATAAATATCCGCTTGTGCTTATGCTGGAGCCTCTCTTTCAGTGTAATCTGGCATGTTCGGGTTGCGGTAAGATTGCTTACCCCGATGAAATACTGAGAAAGCGGATGAGTGTTGAAGATGCACTTGCAGCTGTTGATGAGTGTGATCCGCCTATTGTTTCAATCCCCGGTGGTGAACCACTGATTCACAAAGAGATCAATCAGATTGTTGATGGTATTATTGAAAGAAAAAAATATGTTTACCTCTGCACAAATGCTGTATTAATGCAGAAAAAGCTTGATACATTTACACCTTCTCACTACTTAACATTTTCCGTGCATCTTGATGGTCTCAGAGAACGTCATGATCAGTCAGTGGAAAAAGAAGGAGTGTTTGACAAAGCTGTTGCAGCAATCAAGGAAGCACAGGACAAGGGATTCAGAGTTACTGTCAATTGCACTCTTTTTGATGGTGAAGACCCCGAAGAGGTTGCCGACTATTTTGATTACGCTTCCAATGAACTTGGAATTGAAGGTATAACGGTATCTCCCGGATACAATTATGAATTTGCTCCTAAAAAGGATGTATTTCTCGGGAAAAAGAAAAGCAAAGATCTCTTCCGCGGCATTTTCAGTGAAGGTAAAAAGCGCGGCTCCAAATGGGAGCTGAATCAATCAAGCCTGTTTCTTGATTATCTTGCCGGAAACCAGACCTATCAGTGTACACCGTGGAGTAATCCCACGTATAACATCTTCGGCTGGCAACGACCTTGTTACCTGCTGGTAAATGAAGGATATGCCCAAAGCTATCAGGAGCTTATTGAGGAAACTGATTGGGATAATTACGGTGCCGGAAGAAATCCAAAATGCGATAATTGCATGGCACATTGCGGTTACGAAGGAACAGCCGTTGAAGATGCATTCAAAAATCCGCTTAAAGCCCTGAAAGTAGCTATGCGGGGTCCGAAAACAGAAGGGGAAATGGCTCCTGACATCCCAAGATCTTATGATATTAAGGACTTTATCAAAGAATCAGACCCATTAACACCAAACAAGTATAAAGAGGCCCTTAAAGAAAAAGGTGAAGAAATAGACGCTTAATCCGGGATTTATATTTCATTTATATTTCTGAAAAGTTAGCATCAAACAGACTAACAGGTTTGTACTGTTAGTCTGTTTTTTTTGTAAATGTAAGATTGATTTGCTATTTAGTTAGATCGTTTACTGAAACAATATCTCTTTCCATCTGCAAATAATCTCAGTTTCTATGCTGTATGCATTGCTGGTATCATCTCTGGTCCTTTGGCTGATCATACTTTTTTTACCCTGGCAGCCCTACAGAACAAAAGAGAGATGGGATGCACACTATCCGGGAACCGGAGAAGATGGTCTCGGAGATATAACGGTTCTAATCCCTGCCAGAAATGAAGAAGGGGTAATTGGCGAGACACTAAAAGCTCTTTTTTCACAGGGTAAAAATCTGCGGATAATCGTAATTGACGATCAATCTTCAGATCAAACAGCTGAACGAGCGAAAAGTGTACTGAAGAACAGGGGAGAGGTGCTTGCCGGCAGTAAACACCCGCCGGGTTGGAGCGGAAAGCTCTGGGCTTTGGAACAGGGCAGAGAACTGGTAGAAACGCCGCTGGTTCTGTTATTGGACGCTGATATAAAATTAAAGCCCGGAGTGGTATCAGGTTTAAGGCAGCGGTTGATTTCAGAGGAGTATTCATTCTTATCTCTGATGGCAAAACCTCCTTTAAATAGATATTGGGAGAAACTGCTGATGCCTGCTTTCATCTATTACTTCAAATTGCTTTATCCGTTTAGCATTTCAAATTCCAAAAGCAACTTGGTGGCTGCTGCAGCGGGCGGATGCGTATTAACAAAAAGAGAAATGCTTTCATCAATCGGTGGGTTTGAATCACTGAAAGAAGCTATTATTGACGACTGCACACTCGCGCGAAAGGTTAAGGAGAAGGGCTACCGGACCTGGACAGGACTGACCCATTCGGCCATCAGCATTCGCCCGTACAAAGATCTAAATGAAATTTGGAATATGGTTGCAAGAACAGCATTTACTCAGCTGCGGTACTCATCTATACTGCTGCTTTTATGTACAGCAATTATGCTTTTAGCATACTGGGTTCCCGTTACCGGGTTACTGGTTGGCATTTTCTCAGCTAACTCCGATATTTTTAATATTTCGTTGATAGCGTATGGCATTCTTTCCATCACATATATACCTGTTTTAAGATTTTATAAAGTATCCTCAGGATATGCAGTGATGCTCCCCTTTATCGGGACTCTTTTTCTTTTGATGACATGGACATCTGCAATCCGCTATTGGAGTGGGGAACGCCTGAGATGGAGAGGAAGGGTAGAGTTTGAATCTGACAGGGCCTGAACTGTATCTGAATTAAGTTGAGACAGACTCTTATTTAATATCATTTATTCTATAAGTCCCGTCTGTTTTTCTTAAAATTCGTCTTTAATTCAAAACCTGTAAATTGGCAGCTCTGAGCATCAGGGTTTTGCGCCCTCTGTTCTTAAAAAACACAATAACTTTCGAATCATGTCCGTCACCGCTTCTGGAAAGTATTTTACCTCTGCCAAATTTGGGATGCATCACTTTTGCACCCGTCTGGAAAGGATCATTGTCGTACTCGTATGTATAGTCCGTTGTAGTGGCTGATGAGGCTTTTTTGTTACCTGAAACCGGTGATTTCCAGTCATATTCAATTTTGGTTGAATCATCAGAATCATCTGAATCTTCAAACCGGTCCTTATTTTGTGATATGGTAGCGCCGGCTTCCGTTCTTACTACTCCCGGATCAACTTCATCCAAAAACCGGGATCTTGCCTGGCGAGTCTCTTCGCCAAAACGGTACCGCAACCTGCAGGTGCTGAAAAAGAGTTTCTTTTCGGCGCGGGTTATGGCTACATAAAATAGTCTCCGCTCTTCCTCAATATCAGGTTCATCTCCATTTCTCCCTCCAACCGGGAAAAGGTTCTCTTCAAGCCCAACCACAAATACTACCGGAAATTCAAGCCCTTTGGAACCGTGAACCGTCATCATAGTTACGGCAGGCTTGTTTTCGTCGTACTTATCAGTATCCGTAATCAGACTGATTTCCTGCAAGAAAGCAGACAGAGATGGTTTTTTGGAATTTTTTTCGTAATAAGCGATTGCATTTTGCAATTCTACAATATTGTCTCTGCGGGAAAGTGATTTAGCCGAATGTTCTTCAATTAAAGCTTTTACATAGCCGCTTCTTTCGAGTAACTTCCTGGTGACTTGTAAAATTGATGTTCCGTTTTTAAGATCATCTCTCAGTGAGTTGATCATTTCCACAAACTGACCAATTTTTGCTTTTGCAGGTTTATAGAGGTCAGCACTTTGTACATTTTGTATAATACTCCACACTGACTTGTGCTCGGCTCTTGATTTTTTCAGAAGATCCCCAAGTGTCTTGTTGCCAATGCCACGGGAGGGTTCATTAATAATCCGAAGCAGACTCTGTTCATCTTCAGGATTGACAAGCAGAGTGAGATATGCAAGAACGTCCTTAATTTCTTTGCGCTGATAAAAAGAGAGGCCTCCTACAAGCTGGTAAGCGATACCTTTTCGCCGGAAGGCATCTTCAAAAACCCTGCTTTGATAGTTGGTTCTGTAGAGCACTGCAAAGTTGTTGTAATCATATCCATTTTTCATTTTTTGATATTGGATAAGATTGGCAACTCGATCGGCTTCTTCACGTTCATTAAAGTTCTCGAGCAGGGTTACGCTTTCACCCTCTTCATTGGAGGTCCAAAGTGTTTTTTGAAGCTGTTTTTTATTTTGTTTGATAATTGAATCAGCGCACTGAAGTATAAATTTTGTGGATCTGTAATTTTGTTCAAGCGGTATTTGGTCTGCTTCAGGATAATCTTGCTTAAAATTCAGAATATTTGTGATATCGGCTCCGCGGAATGAATAGATGCTCTGCGCATCATCACCTACAACGCAGATGTTTTGATACTTTTCAGCCAACATTTTAGTCACTTTGTACTGGGCATGATTGGTATCCTGGTATTCGTCAATTAAGATGTATTTGAATCGATCCTGGTATTTTTCCAGCAGATCGGGGTGTTTTGTGAACAGCTCAACCGGTCGAACAATCAGATCATCAAAATCCATTGAGTTGGCTTGTTTAAGGCGCACCTGGTAAACAGAGTAGACGCGTGATGCGATATCGTCCAAAGTACTTCCTACAAATTTTGATTTATAGGTATCCGGGTTGATCAGCTGATTTTTGGCATCGCTTATTTTCCGGTGAATGGTTCTGGGCTGAATTTCCCGCGGATCAAAATTAAGTTCACGCAAGATTAATTTGATCGCCTGTTCCGAATCACTTGAATCGTAGATACTGAAATTACTGTTAAATCCGATTTTCTCGGCTTCAAAGCGCAATATTTTTGCGAAAATCGAGTGAAATGTACCCATCCAAAGCTTCGTTGCACGCTCATCAATCAGCTTGGTGATTCGTTCCTGCATCTCTCTCGCAGCCTTATTGGTAAACGTAAGCGCAAGGATTTCCTGTGGCATCGCTTTATGCTGCTGAAGCAGATAGGCAATCCGGTAGGTAAGTACCCTGGTTTTTCCGCTTCCCGCACCGGCCACGATCAACAGCGGGCCGTTCGTATGAGTT
>CAZFAJ010000008.1:0-62344 GCA_964517005.1 uncultured Balneolaceae bacterium
AATCAAAGAAACTGCATTTAATAGAATGAAGCTTGATTTTCAGAAAGACTTGTGTGATTAATAATGGCGGGATGGGGCTAAAGCCCATTCATGAACGGGGGCGCAATCCGTGTCCGTTGACTGAAGTCAACGGCAATAAATATCTATTTCCGTTGGCTTTAGCCAACGGAAGACAGCTCCTCATGTAGGTTGGGCTTTAGCCCCATTCCGCCATTATTCAAACTACTGTCCGAATCAATAAATCAATTTCAATCCATAAAAATGAACTCATATTTGATACCTCGTGTAAGATAAACATCCCTCGAAAATTCTTTGAAGCCTCGGGACGGAAAGGCACCGGACCACGCTGTCTGGTCGCTAAACAGGTACGCTGAAATTTCAGCTGCCTTTTTTAATTCAGGAAATTTTACATATTCTTCTCTCATAAAAAATTTAAAATCACTGGTTTCATGGATCGAATTCCTTCAAAAATATTTATTAGTATCATTCTCACAACACTCCTTTTATTGGGGTGTAAAACAGAAGAAAAAGCCCCGCCGTCACTTCTGTTAATCTCATTTGACGGGTTTAAACACAATTATTTCGAAAAAACAGACACACCTCATTTTGACCGGTTTATTTCCAATGGCGTAAAAGCTGAAGCTCTGATCTCCGTATTTCCCACCAAAACATTTCCCAATCACTATTCAATTGTTACAGGGCTCTACCCCGAAAATTCCGGGTTGATCTCAAATAATATGTATGACCGTGAAATGGATGCTACCTACGCAATCCGTGACCGGGAAGCTGTTGAAAACCCCGATTGGTATGAAGGCGAACCGATCTGGAATACCGTTGAAAAAAACGGTCTGCGGGCAGGTACACTTTTCTGGGTTGGATCCGAGGCACCCATCCAAAACATGCGTCCCACCCAATGGAAAATTTACGATGGCGATTTTCCCGAAAAAGCAAGAATCGATAGTGTTGTCCAATGGCTCGACAAAACCAGGGAGCCGGTTGTCGATTTTGCCACACTCTATTTCAGCGATGTGGATAGTAAAGGCCATAGATACGGCCTCCAATCCGACTCAATTGTTGCTGCCATCCAAAATGCAGATTTATTGGTAGGATATTTGCACGAAAAGCTGGAAGCACACAATGTAACGGACAAAGTAAATATTATCATTGTTTCAGATCACGGAATGGCTGAATTATCAGAAGAGAAGGTGATTCTGATTGATGATCTCATTGACCTGGATAAAGTTCAGATGATTGACTGGACACCCGTAGCTATGATGAACCCGGAACCGGAATACATGGAGGAAGCTTATGATGCGTTGAAAGAAAATGAAACCATGGGTTACCGGGTTTACAAAAAAGAGAATCTGCCCGAACGCTTCAGAATAAAAAATCACCGGCGCACCCCGGAGCTTATCGTCATTGCAGAAATTGGCTATACCATTACCACGAATCAGCGCCTGGATTCCTTTGTAAACAGACTGCCAGCTGCCACACATGGCTATGACAACCGGGAACCCGACATGTTTGGTATTTTTGCCGCCGGCGGCCCTGATTTTAAAAACGGCTTGCAAACAGAACCGTTTGAAAATATCCATTTGTATGAGCTGATGACGCATCTGCTTGAAATTGAACCTGCACCAAATGATGGCGATCTCAATGCATTGAGACATATTCTCAAATAATACTGCTGCAAAATTCCTAATTTGTATTTCACTATGAAAACCCCCGTTAAACCAATCAGATCAAAATGTAAGACCGTTGCCGCATTTTTGTTTCTGTTTTTAGTGACAGTTTTCATTCCATCCCATTCAATCGCGCAGAACACTCTTTCATTTACCGCTATTGTTGAAATTCCTGCCGGAACCAATGTAAAGTGGGAGTACGATTATGAGAAAGAGCAGATGGGTGTGAGCCGGACTGATGGGAAAGAGAGAGTGATCAACTACTTGCCCTACCCCGGAAACTACGGTTTTCTCAAGGGTACGTACCAGGATCCTGAAAAGGGTGGTGACGGAGATGCACTGGACGTAATTATCATCTCTCAATCTGTTGAAAAGGAAACCACACTTTCCATTATTCCGATTGCTGTTTTGGAGTTGATCGATTCAGGAGAAAAAGATGATAAAATTATCGCCATCCCATCCAGCCCCGATCTGCGAATCGTACATGCGGAATCTCTTGAGGAGTTGAACACAGATTATCCCGGTATACTTGAGATCATCAAAACGTGGTTTCTGAACTACAAAGGCCGGGGAGTCATGAAGCTTTCAAATACAGGTGATGAAAAACGTGCGGTTGAAGTGATCCGGGAAAACACTGTTCATTAGGGATATGAGCGTGCCTTTTTCAGAGCGGTTTATCTAAACTCAACTCTCGGACACTTTTTTTCAAAGATTGATTTTGTAGTGTAAACTTTTTCTGACAGTGCCAGGGCAGCGGAATCAACAGGTATGGATAGTAGATGGCGATGCCAGGATTTAATCAAACTTTCGGAATTTTCATCCAGAAACCGGCTGATATCACCTGCCCGGTACGCTTCCTTAAGCTCGACAGCCGGACGATTTTCTATCAGAAAATCCACAAATGAGCCGGTTACGGTATAACTGACCACGCCCGGATATTGGTAAAAGCCTGAAAAACTGAACATCTCTTCCAGTTCCTTTCGCCCGGGCAGGGGACTTCTTGCTGCAACAACCTGGTCAATCGACACCTCTTCATCAAAACGGTCCGGGTCAAGCGCAACCGCCAATCCCTCAATCAGGCCGATGCTCAGAGATGCTCCAAACCTGTTGGCAAATTGTTTGGCAACTACATGAACCATTTCATGTTTCAAAACGCCGTTGAGATGCTCAAGTGCTATATGCATTTGGTCCTGTGAAAGCCAAACCGGAACAAAACTTGTATCACCGGCTCCTGTCAGCTCTTTTTTCTGATCTTTATTCTCGTAGAGATAACTGTGGATGGGATTTTCCCGGTACTGACTGATGTCAACATCAAGCTTTTCAGTGATAGTAGCCAGATATTCCTCACTCAGCGCGGCAATAGAAAGCAAACTGTCATCAGAAAGGCTGTCAGTTGAATAGTAGATATTGAAATGTTCTGAATGATACTCAGAGCCCAGACTCTTCTGAATTCTCTCTTCGGGTGATATGATTCCAAAGTTACTAAGGCCTGAATAAAAAAAGATGAGAAATAGCATCGAGAGGACCAGCATGACCCTTGATAAAACCTCTTCTTTAATGGATGGTATAAACCAAAAAACAAATCCCCATGCAATTGTGCTCATTCTGAAAAATAAAAAACGTGAATCCATCGTAACTGTTTCATCATAAATGGGCCCCGGCCAGTAACCCCAGATGTGATTAAAAAAATAGAGTTGCGGAAACCGCAAAAATTCAACAAGTACAGGTGCAACAGCCAGGATCAAAAGCAGGCTACAGGTAAGTAAAACCGGTCGTTTTAATTCAAATTGTTTTATCAGGCGTCCGGCAGAAATTCCAAGAAACAGGGAGGGAAATGGAATAAGAAGCCAGAAAGCCAAACCGTGAAATGAGTAACACCCGGTTGCCAGATCAGAGAGAAAGAGGGGCAGACTCCAGCCGATCAGTATTGAAAAAGAGTTTTTCACCGTTTTCAATACAGAGCGATACCCTCCGGCAACCCATGAAGCTGCTAAAAAACAGATAATACACCCCGAGAGAGCAGCAGACTCCCAGTGAAAGTTTCGCAGCAGCGGGACAAAGAGAAACAGAATTCCTGTTATTAATCCTGTAATCAAGTATGTAAAGGCGGCACTATTTTTCATATAAATGGATGAAATCAGTATAAAATTTCACAATGACAGGGACTTTAGATACGCTTAAAAGAATCCGGGAATAGCCCCCATTTCTCACAAATAATTTTGTGAGAGTTTGGTAATCTTGTTATAAACAATAGTTTGAACGACAATTTACAGCTTTTTAAAAATAACAGTATGTAAAACCGGCGAAATTTGCCCGTCTGCTGCGTTGTCACGAAAATGGTTTGCTCAGCGTACTCAGGTACGCTTCCGCTACCATTTACGCGACGCCTTGCAGAAGACCAAATTTCTTGGTGAGAAATGTGGGATAGCGCCGCCTATTTCTTGAACAGGTTTTTAGCTACAAAGAAAATATTCTCTTTTCGCTCGAGTAACCTTCGTTTAAAGTAAGGATACCACATCTTTCCGTAAGGTATGTAGACTCTGGTATTATATCCGCCGGCAGCCAGTTCACTCATGGTCTCTTCCCGCAAACCGTATAGCATCTGTATTTCATATCGAGCCTTGCCGATATTTTTTTCATCCGTATAGCGAAGCAGCCATTCAATGATTTCATCATCGTGTGAAGCAATTCTCGGGTATGTGGTTTTTTCAAGTAATACTCTGGTATATTCTTTAAAAGCTTCCCGAATAGCCGGCATTTTTTGCAAAGCTATTCGCTCAGGTTCGCCGTAGGCACCCTTACAAAGCCTCACATCCGCACCAATGGATGCCAGTTCGGGAATATCCTGTTTTGACCTGTGCAAGTAGGCCTGTATTACAATGCCAACATGTTTACCATATTTTTGAAATGCATCCTTGAATATGTCAATTGTCCGTTGGGTATAGCCGGAGCCTTCCATATCAATTCTTACGAATTGATCCAGGTTTTTTGCCTCATCCAGAAGGCGGTAGAGGTTTTTCAGGCAGAATTCCTCGCTGATATCCAGCCCTATCATGGTTAGTTTGATTGAAATTGTGCTGTCCAGATCTGACTCATCAATTTTTCTTAACAGCCTGATGTATGTATCAACTGTTTCCGAAGCTGTCTCTGCTTTTTTTACATTCTCACCGAGCAGGTCGAGGGTTACTTTGATTTTTTTGTCATTCAGTGCCCTGGCTTTTGGAATTGTATCTTCAAAATTTTCTCCGGCCACAAAACGGCGGGCAAGTGCAAACGGTAGTTGAATCATAATTTCTGAAGTTGATTGGTTTATTTTTTAAAATAAGTAAGAATTGATAAATCTTGAGGCTTTTTTTGCAATATCCACTGAATCATATTTTATATAGAAATACATTTATAAATATTTATCAAACCTGAAACTTAAAACTGCCTCTTTCCGTAGCAATAATAAATGTCAATACACATACATTCTATTATGAAATCCTCAAACTTATTTACACTGATTAAATTATTGGTCACAACAATGCTTTGTATGCTGATATCTGAAACAGGATATTCGCAAGTGATCGATGATGCATACATGATGCGTTCGTTCGATCTGAATTCTCCGGAAGTAAACATCTCTACATCCGGTGGATTTATAAATGTGATCGGACATAATGAAAACAGAGTCCGGGTCGAAATGTACGTCCGTAAAGGCAGCAGATACCTGGATCAGTCTGATACGGAACTTGATGATTATGAGATCGATATTTCATCAAGCGGTAACAAAGTTACAGCCTCAGCCAAAAGAAAAAGTTCCGGGTTGAAATTCTGGAATAATAACAATCTGAGTATCTCATTTATCGTCTACACTCCGGTTGAATCGATTGTAAACGGCCGCACAAGCGGCGGAAGCATGAGCGCTGAAAATTTGTCAGGAAGAGTCGATTTAGCAACCAGCGGGGGCAGCATTAATCTTGATACCATTACAGGAAGTACTAATGTAAGAACCTCCGGCGGCAGCATGAAGTTCGCAAATATTCAGGGGGATCTTACCGGAAGTACAAGTGGCGGTTCTATTGCAGTTAAAAATGCAGATGGTACCCTGAATATGAGAACTTCCGGAGGAAGTATTAAACTCGAAGAAATTGCAGGAGCGATTTCGGCACGCACAAGCGGCGGAAGTATCACAGCTTTAACAGATGACTCCCAATGCAGTATGGATTTAAGAACCAGTGGCGGCAATATCACCATAACAGTTCCGGAGGGTGCAGGTTATGAGCTGGATTTAAAAGGGAACAGGGTCTCTTCAACTCTGAATGAGTTCAGTGGTGAGGTAGAAAAAAACAAACTTGCGGGAACCATTTACGGAGGCGGGCCATTGATTGCCGCGCGCACCTCAGGAGGCTCAGTTCGTATAAATTATCGTTAATCATATCAGTCATTTTAAAAAAAGGCATTTTCATTCTATGAAGATGCCTTTTTTTTATATATTTGGATGAAGGTGTCTTTTTACTTTTACGTAAAAGCAGCCTTACTTTCAGGGTTATTATTCAGAGATATACTTTCTAAATCACAACAAATAAAATCGGATTGATATGACAGAAAAAAATGAATTCAAGGAAGATGAGTTTGTTCCCAAAGGGGCAATGGCCTTTTTCATCATCATGATTGTTATGTTTACAGTCATGTGGTTTTCACTCTACTTTGAACTTTTGGGGAGGGGTTAGTCATGGGGAATTCAGAAAAATGGGCACTTAGCATTAGCGGTTTGCTGCTGATCGTATTTCTTGTTGCTATCGTTTATGCTTCTGCAGCAAAGGGAATTGAAGTTCCTACCTGCATAACTGATGTAGAACCCTTTGACAGAGATACACTCTTCCAGGTTGGGGAAAATCAATATGAACTTCAAATGGTTGCAAGAATGTGGGCCTTCCAGCCCTCCACTATTGAACTTCCTGTAGGGGCAGAAGTTGATCTGTACCTGACATCTCAGGATATCATTCATGGCTTTCATGTGGAAGATACCAACCTGAACCTGATGGCGGTTCCCGGTGCTATTAATTACATGAAAGTAACATTTGATAAACCGGGCACTTTCTTTTTTGCCTGTCACGAATACTGCGGGGCTGCTCATCACACCATGGCAGGCCGGTTTGTGATTACTGAACCGGAAACTCAAACAGGAGCCCAGCCATGAGTTCAGATACTTTCCGATTCTCCAAGTCAGAAAAGAGACTGATGGCAGTACTTATAGTATTGCCTATGATCATGTTATTTGCCGGTGTTTACGGCGGATTTATGCAGACCCTTTTCAGGGCAGGTATTCTTCAAAGCGATCCTTTTATGGGTCCGGATTATTATAAAGGCCTTACCCTGCACGGTGTTTTGAACGCTATTGTATTTACTACTTTTTTCGCCGTTGCATTTGGGAATGCAATTATTCCATATGCCCTGAAAAAATCACTGAATGTAACAATTGCATGGGTTTCCGGGATTCTGATGCTCGTGGGTTCGGTTATGGCAGCAATTACTATTCTGGCCGGTGAAGCAAGTGTGCTCTACACGTTCTATCCGCCGCTTAAAGCGAGCCCGTTTTTTTACGTAGGGCTGACTCTGCTTGTTGTGGGATCATGGGTCGCCTTTTTTAACTGGGTACCCATGTATCTGGAATGGCGAAAGGAAAATTCGGGAAAGAAAACCCCGCTTGCCGTGGTAGGTATGTTTACAACCTTTATCGTTTGGTTTATTGCTACCCTTCCGGTTGCTTTTGAGATACTGGTACTGCTTCTGCCCTGGTCACTCGGGATATCACAAGGTGTAAATGTGATGCTGGCACGAACGCTTTTCTGGTTCTTCGGCCACCCGCTGGTCTATTTCTGGCTGTTGCCCGCATATGTAATGTTTTATACATTTTTGCCGAAACTGTCCGGAGGCAAGCTTTATTCCGATATGGCAGGCCGGCTGACATTCATGCTATTTATTATCTTTTCAATTCCCGTAGGCACACATCATCAATATATGGATCCGGCTATCGGCTCCCAGTGGAAGTTTTTACACATGATATTTACATTCGGAGTTGCTTTTCCGAGTTTAATAACTGCATTTACCATAGCTGCCACTTTAGAATATGCAGGAAAGTTAAACGGCGGAAAAGGATTATTCGGATGGATGTTTAAGCTTCCCTACTTTGATAAAGAGCGCTGGATGTTTTCGTACCTGATTGCAGGGTTAATCATCTTTATTTTTGGCGGAATCAGCGGAATCGTGAATGCATCTTATCAAATGAATACCGCCATTCACAATACAGCATGGGTGCCAGGCCACTTTCACCTGACACTTGCCGGGCCTGTAATACTCGCATTCCTCGGGGGGAGCTTGTACCTGGTTAAAGAGTTTATGCAGAAAGATGTAAAACTGAAAGGTTTTATAACTTCCGTTCCCTATATCTGGATGATTGGTGTGGCTATGTTTTCCTGGGGCATGATGCGCGGCGGACTGCTCGGAATGCCGAGACGAACCAACATGGGAGCAACTTATGCAAATCCTGACAGCGGCCTCTATCAGCCGGATTGGATGATGTATGTGGATATCAGCGTTGTTGGTGGCGTTTTGATGACTTTAGCCGTGGTTATATTTGTCGGCGCCTTTTTCATTACCGTGTTTTCGAAAAGCACGGCTACTGAGGAAGATCCGGTCATTACCCTGCCACTCTCCGATCCATATCATGATGAACCGGCGCTTTGGCTCAGAAATTTCAAGCCATGGATTATTGCTGCAGTAATATTGATAATAGTTGCATATACTCCGGTGCTGTACGATGTAATGAGAAGTAGCTACTCCGAGTCACCGCCGTATTCGCCCAGCAATCCCGTGCCGGAACGAACACTTGAGTAACAGATTTTTCGCTTTCTTCCCAAACCGAAGATAGCTGAAGAAAGTGAATTTTTGAGGTCAATGATTAGCATCATTGGCCTCATGTTTAATTAAATGTTCTGCTTTACAGCAAACAGATAAGAGAGTCCCATTATATTTTCAACAATCAATTCATTTAAATAGCTAAGAATGTTCAGGCCGTTTATTTTTTTAATTTCAATTCACATCCTGTTAATTGCAGGATGTGACCGTTTATCCGTTAAAGACAATATTTTGGATGAATCTTTTGAACTTGTCAATCAAAAAGGTGAGAAAGTTAATTTTCCGGATGATTATTCAGGTTCAACTATACTGATTGGATATGTTTATACAAAATGCCCCGATATTTGTCCTGTTATAACATACAACATGCGCGACGTATATGGAGAACTCGGAGAAAATGAAAATATTCATTTTATAAGTGTCTCATTTGACCCTACCCGTGACACTCCTGAAATACTGGCTAAATATGCTGAAAGTTATAAAATTGATCACAGTAACTGGCACCTTTTAACCGGAGACAGTGAAGAGGTTAATAAATTACTTGAAAGACTGGAAATTGCTGTAGTTAAAACCCCCACAAGATTTACAGATGAAGGTGAAGCTGTGTACTTTCTGGATCATACAGACAGGGTAACTCTGATTGATGAAAACGGTAATCTGAGAAGAAATTACTATGGCAGTGAGTTAAACTCGGATGAAGTGTTGTCCGACATAAAAACTGTAATGAATCAACATAATTGAGAATAAAAACCTGTATATTGAATGCTAACTAAGCAGATAATGTTTAAAGAGTATTATAAACTAATAACAAAAAACTATACTGGATATTTACACATGAAAATTTCAAAATATTTTTCAATGATTATTCTTCTGGTTGCTTTTACAGCAGCTTGTGGAGGCGGAGAAACTGAAACAGAAACCCAGGAACAAACTACGCCGGCAGAGGAGACAACTGCTGATGACGGAGTGAGAACAATTGAACTGATTGGTATCGACGATCTTCGGTTTGCTGTAGAGTCTGAAGATATAGAAGGAGTTGAAACCGGTGAGCAACGCGGTATGAGATACGAAGTTGAGAGCATAACCGCATCCCCCGGTGAAGAAATCAGAGTTAAGCTTACCACTGTCAGTAATTTACCTCCGACAGCCATGTCTCACAATTTTGTAGTATTAACAGCTGATGCAGATACTGATGAGTTTGCACGAAGATCTTTACAGGCAAGTGAAAATGATTACATCGAGCCGGAATTGACAGACCGGATAATTGCACACACTGACATGCTTGGCAATGGTGAATCTGATACTATCACATTTACAGTTCCAGAAGAACCTGGCGAATACGATTTTATATGTAGTTTCCCCGGCCATTATGCAGGCGGAATGTACGGTAAATTGATCGTTGAATAGCTGTTGTTATCAAAATCTTTCAATTAACTAAAAAGCCCTGGTTTCGGGGCTTTTTTTATGACCATTATTTTTCAATTACAAGTAGATGCAATGAAAGTTTATCCTGTTTTTTTTCTGATTTTTCTTTTTTTTATATCCTGCTCTTCAAAGCCGGGATCAGTTGATGAGCTTAGAAACACGGTTGAAAATCTGTTAAACAGCGAGCCGGGCGTTTTTGCAGTTGAGTTTCGATCTATACAGGAGCCCGATATACAATTTTCAATCAATTCAGACACTGTTTTTCACGCGGCCAGTACAATGAAAACCCCGGTTATGATTGAAGTATATAAACAGGCTAAGGAGGAAAAGTTTTCGCTGTCGGATTCTATTGAAATTAAAAATAGTTTTACCAGTATTGTGGACGGATCTGAATTTTCGATTGATCTGCAGCCTGTTACAGACGATCCCGAATCCAATGATCCTCTTGAGCAAAAAATTGGTGAAAAAGAGAGTGTATACAATCTGACACGTGCCATGATAACATACAGCAGCAATCTCGCCACAAATATTATCATCGAACTTGTGGGGCCGGAAAATACCACTCAGACAATGAGGGAACTCGGTGCAAATAACATCCTTGTTTTGAGAGGGCTTTATGATATGAAAGCCTTTGAACAGGGACTCAGCAACCGCACGACAGCCCGTGACCTTGCCATTATCTTTGAACATCTTGCAAACGGCACCGCCGTAAGTCCGGATGCCGACCGAAACATGATTGAAATCCTGAAGGATCAATTCTACCGGGATGTGATACCTCTGCATTTGCCTGATGAGGCAGAAGTGGCAAACAAAACCGGTTCAATTGATGGGGTAGAGCACGACTCCGGTTTGATCGTGCTTCCGGATGGCAGATCTTATCTGCTCATCTTTTTATCAAAAGACCTTGAGGATGATATCAGGGGACGTGAGATAGGTGCTGAAATATCTGGGATGGTTTACAATTACATGATAAGTGTGAACTGAATTTATGGAATGATTGATTATCGAATCACTGTTATAAACATGTAATTTGATATCAAACAATAAAAAGATTTTTAATAAATGAAAGACAAGACTGAGTTTCCGATTAAAGAAGCAAAAACAGCTTATGATATTCATCCTCTGATCAAAAAAAGATGGAGCCCCAGAACATTTTCTGATAAACCTGTTGACAAGGAAATATTACGACAGTTATTTGACGCGGCCCGATGGGCTCCCTCCTCATATAATGAACAACCCTGGCGTTTTATCATTGCCACTAAAGAAGAGCCTGAAGAATTTGAAAAACTCAGCGAAGTGATGGTGGAGTTCAACAGAAACTGGGCAAGCGGGGCACCGGTACTTGTACTTACTGCTATAAAAAAAATATTTGAGATGAATGAAAACCCCAATCGTGTGGCACTTCACGATCTTGGCCAGGCTGTTTCTTATCTTACATTTGAAGCCACAAGGCATGATTTATATGTTCATCAGATGGCAGGAATCGATCTGGATAAGGCACGGGAGCTCTATCAGATACCGGATGATTATGAGCCTGCTACGATGATTGCCATTGGTTATATGGGCGAACTTGACAACCTCCCCGAAAATTTGAAAGATGCTGAAACAGGGAAAAGATCCCGTATGGATATAGATGACATCCTCTTTCGCGGCGATTGGGAAGAGAGGAAACCGTTGAGTTCTGGCTCTTGATTGTAACAGGCAGTTGTGTTAAGACCTGACAGATTTCGTCCGACGTATTATATTTGATTTAACACTAATTCAAATCAGATTTTTTAAAAATAAAAAGAAGTATCATTTCCACACTTTTGTAAATCTCTTGTATATTACGGTTTGATACAAAAAATTTTAAATATCTGAAACCCGGATAGTATGCAATATCTTGAATTTGAAAAACCAATTGCCGACCTGGAGAGAAAAATTGAAGAGCTGAATGACCTTTCCATTGATGATAAGGTGATCAAACCTGAGATTGAAAGGCTGAGAAAAAAAGTGAATAAACTCAGGGAGTCCATATTTTCAAATCTTACACGCTGGCAGAGGGTACAGCTGGCGCGACACCCTGACCGGCCTTATACACTTGATTATATTGAACGAATCACCGAAGATTTTATCGAACTGCACGGTGACCGTTACTACAGTGATGACAAAGCCATTGTTGCAGGAACAGCTGTGATCGACGGGCATTCGGTTATGATTATTGGCCAGCAAAAAGGCCGCGATACAAAATCTCGCCAGTATCGTAATTTTGGGATGGCTAATCCCGAAGGCTATAGAAAAGCGTTCCGGTTGATGAAACTGGCTGAAAAATTTGAACTTCCGGTTATCACACTACTGGACACTCCCGGTGCTTATCCCGGCCTTGAAGCAGAGGAGAGAGGACAAGCTGAAGCAATCGCCAAAAATTTAAAACTGATGGCAACGCTAAAAGTACCGATAATTACGATTATCATCGGTGAAGGGGCAAGCGGCGGAGCTATCGGTATCGGAATGGGAAACGAAGTTTACATGATGGAAAATACCTGGTACTCGGTTATTGCCCCGGAGTCCTGCTCATCCATTCTCTGGAAAACATGGGATTATAAAGAACAGGCAGCTTCAGCCCTTAAGCTAACGGCTCCCGATCTTCTTGAATTAAAAATCATTGATGGTATTATACCCGAACCCCTGGGAGGTGCTCATCGCGACTATAAAGCTTCTGCTGAAGCTGTAAAAGTACAGATATTGAAGAGCCTGAAAACCCTGAAAAAGATCAAGCCCGACAAGCTGATCGATCAGAGAATTGAGAAGTACTCTTCAATGGGAGCATGGGAAAAAGTGGAAAGTTCCGGTAACGGGAAGTCATAGGGAAATGATGTTTCCCGAAAAAAAACCACTCAGCTCTTATACACACAAACTCAGAAGCCGATATGGAGAGACGGATCAGATGGGCTATGTATACTATGGCCGTTATCTTGAATATTTTGAGGTTGCAAGAACTGAGATGATCCGGGAATTGGGTTTGCCCTATAAGAAAATGGAGGATGAAGGAATCATGCTTCCGGTTATTCATGCCGAAGTAGATTATCATTCTCCGCTTTTCTATGACGAAGAATTACATATAGCTGTTACTGTATATGACAAACCTTTGGTTAGGCTGGACACCTGGTATAAAATTTTCACGGAACGGTCTGAAATACCACATGCCACCGGCCGGGTAACGCTCTGTTTTATGGATAGTACAAAACGAAAACCCTGCAGAGCTCCCGGATATTTCCTGGAACGTATTGAAAAGATTTCAAACAGATAAAAATGCAAAACAGAAAAATCTATATATTTGTTTTGGCAGGCCTCTTTTTTTTAGTGGTGTTATCTTTGGGAAATGGTATTTGGGGAAAAAACGGAAATGTAAATAATACAATTTACCGGACATTCGGTACCGTATGTCATCAGATTCCCAACAGATCGTTCAAGATTAACGATGTACAAATGGCGGTAAATACGCGTTGCTTCGGTATATTTTCCGGATTATTTGCCGGCTGGACACTGATACCTTTTTTAGGAAATCTCACGAAAGAAAAAAAATGGCCGCAAGTACTTCTCGGAGTTGCAGTGATTTTGCAAATATCCGATTATACAGGTAATATGTTTCACGTGTGGGAAAATACAAATGAATCACGTTTTATCTTAGGCATACTGCTTGGTTCGGCAGCTTCTGTTTATTTATCTGATTTTTTTTTAACTGACAACCAAAAAGAGATTAATCATGGATGATTTACAACAACAGACCGGAAACGGTACCGACAATTACTGGACATCTGTACTTCTGGCAGGTGGTATATTTGCACTTGTTAGTGTTGTGCTTGGCCTTATATTCAGTTACTCTCAGTTTAATTCTGAACCATCCGGCACCTTTGTTTCACCGATAATGATTGGAAATGGTGTTGTTTGCCTTGCAACTGCTTTCGCAGGAATGCTCGGGGTATGGCACTATACAAAAGAGGTGAACTCATCTTTAAAATTGGGCAAAGGTGCTTTGATCGGTTTTCTGTCCGGGGCCTTTGTGGTCGTTTTCAGTACGATTTTAAATGAAATCTGGACTTTCATTGATCCCGCATATACTGAAAAACTAATTGAGAGCTTTGTAGCAAACTATGAAGCTATGGATATGCCCGAAGAGACGAAAAACACGATGATTGATGCCACTGTTGAAAGCCTTCGTGACCAAAATATGCTTACGACTATGCTGACAGGTATACCACTCTATGGACTGATTAATCTCATCACAGGTATGATCGGTGTTAAAATATTCGCATCCAAAGAGAACGATGAATTCTGATTGAGCCAAAAAAGTATCTTTGTACAAAAACAAAAAAAACACCGGCCGCTTATGGTGGTGTATTACTATATTTATCCTGATTATCAATAAATGACTTATTTTGACGGCAATCCCAAACCTTATTCCGAAACAGAGTCTCAAAGCTGGGTAGAACGCAACGGCTTTGCCGAATGGGCGGTTGCTGTTCTATGGCTGGTGGCGGCATTTATCTTGTTTCAAATTTTGGCAGGTATCGTAGCTGTCGGTTTGATTACTCTGTCAGAAGGCCTTCCATCGGCAGCTGAAGCTCAGTCGGTAATGATGGAAAGGCTGGATCTGGTATTTATTGGAAATTCGGCAGGGCAAATTCTATTTCTGGGGCTCGCAACTTTATTGATTGTTAAACTTCACCTTTCAAATAACACCCGGTCGGGTTATCTGAGGTTTAAATTACAGAGCGATACCGGTCTATACGTTGTTCTTTCTGCCGTACTGTTTATTGCAATTCAGCCTGCCATTTGGTATCTCGGTTATCTGAATTCGCTGATTCCCATGCCCGACACCTTTTCCGAACTTCAGCAATCCCAGTACGAAATGATAGAGAATTTTTTAAGAACTGATGGTGCAATGATGATTGCACTTTTCCATATCGGAGTAGTGCCGGCTGTTTGTGAAGAAGTACTGTTTCGCGGCTACGTAATGCGTGCGTTTGAAAAAAGCTGGGGGGTATGGACAGCTATTATCGTTTCAGGATTATTGTTTGGGTTGTATCATATGCAGCTTGCCAATCTGCTGCCACTTGCAGCGCTGGGTGTTTTGCTGGCACTTGTAACCTGGTTAAGCAACAGTATATTGCCGGCAATTTTTGCACATTTTGTAAACAACGGTGGCGCTGTGGTACTTGCCACATTCTTTCCCGATGTTGTGTTTGCCGATATTAGTCCGGAGACCGCCCCTCCTGTCTGGATGCTTATTTTAAGCCTTTTATTATCAGCCGGCATAATCAAATTTTTATATGATCGTTCTACATACAAAACCGAATAATTATGGGACTTTTTGACGGACCAAAATCGAACGATATTAAAAACTGGGCCTGCGTTATGGAGCGGGGAACCGATTATGAAATTGAACTGGCTCGTACCTATCTCTCCAGTTTAAAGATACCATCCAATATTTTATCAAAACGCGACCGTGCCTACAGCCTGAATATTGGTGATACTTCCATGGTCTACCTTTATGTACCTGTGGAATTTGAAAAAAAGGCAAGAGAGGTGCTCTCAGATCTTGAAAAGGATTTGGATAACGATCAACCGGATGATGATGATTATGATGAAAATTCAGAGCAGTGAGTGAACTTGCAAAAAGGATAATCGTTGCGGTACCGGCTGCTGCTTTTTTTATATGGATGGTTTATTTAGGCGGGCTGTCATTAGATATTCTGTTCGGTTTGCTGACACTGCTGGTGATTTGGGAACTTTCCCGAATGTTCAGGAAAACTGGTCATACTCCCTACTACTCCATTGTTATCCTTGTCGCTGCACTGATTCTTCTTTATAATTTTATCCCGCCGCGGGTACTGATATCCTTTGCGGCGCTCCTTGCTCTTATTACCATCTATGCACTTCTTTCGGACCAGGCTTTTGCCCGGCCATGGCTCGCCTCGGTTTTTACCGGATTTTATCCTTCGGCCGGTTTTCTTTCGGTTTTACTAATTCGCAACAGCCTGGATGGGATTGCCGGATTCTGGATAACGGTTGCACTACTTCTGATGATCTGGGGTAATGATGTTTTTGCGTACTTTGGCGGAAAATCTTTGGGAAAACATCCGCTGGCACCCGCTATCAGTCCCCAAAAAACATGGGAAGGATTCTGGTTTGGCTTTTTGGGTGCAGCTGCCGGCTTAGCCATTGTTATGTTTTCAACTGATATGCTTCCTTTTACAGTTTTGGAGGCAGCGCCATTTATTCTTATTGTCAGTGTGTTTGGTCCCCTTGGGGATCTGCTTGCGAGCCGGATGAAGCGAATTTCGGATGTGAAAGATTCGTCAAACCTGATACCGGGACATGGCGGTTTTTTTGATCGTTTTGATGCACTGATTTTAACGGCTCCGTTTTACTACTTTTATTTACTGCTTATTCTTTAATCAGACAGACAGAAATGCCACAATTTCAAGTACGTTCGGAAGTAATCACACTTGGGCTGAAACATGCATTCACTATTTCCCGGGGTACAAAATCGGCTGCAGAGAATGTGGTAGTAACATTAACAGCTGACGGTATTTCGGGATATGGTGAAGCAGCGCCGAATAAAAGATACAATGAAGATTCCGGAAAGGTTCAATCATTTATAAATAGAGTTGCCCGGAATGGAACAATTAAAATTGATTCGCTTGATGACCTGCTTTTACAAGTGAGTAGTACGGAGAAACCTGTTGCATCAGCATCGGCCGCACTCGAAATGGCATGGTGGGACTGGTTTGGTAAAATCAGGGATCAGCCTTTATGGAAACTTTGGGGAGTCCGGAAACCCCAAACCCCGGTAACATCATTCACCATTGGAATTGATGAACCTGATATTATGCAGCAAAAAGTTCTTGAGGCTGAAAAATATCCGGTTTTAAAAGTAAAACTTGGAAGCAGTGACGACCGCCAAATTATTCAGTCACTTCGTTCTGTTACTGATAAACCGATTCGTGTAGACGCCAATGAAGGCTGGAAATCTACAGATACAGCCAGAAAGATGATCTCATTTCTGGCCGGTCAGAACATCGAATTTGTAGAACAGCCAATGCCGGCGGATTGTCATTCTGAAATGAGGGAGCTGAAAACCTATTCTCCTCTCCCTCTAATTGCTGATGAAAGCTTTCTGGGCGGTGAAAATATTGATGAAATTAAAAATGAATTTCATGCAATCAATATCAAACTGATGAAAATCGGGAGTTTAAAAAGAGCCAGACTTGCAATCAGCCGTGCACACAAGGCAGGCCTTGATGTTATGATTGGATGCATGATTGAAAGCTCGCTTGCCGTTTCAGCCGGCGCATTATTGAGTTTATACGCCGATATCGCTGACCTGGATGGCTTTTTATTGATTCAGGATGATCCGTTTACCGGTTTAACACTTTCAGATGACGGCAGGGTTCAGCTTCCTCATAAACCGGGACTTGGAATTGAAGAAGCAGAATAACTCCTTAATTATCGGATTATTCTTTTGCATTTCAATGGATTAAATTAAATTGATCTATTGGCATGCACGATACAATAGAATTCAATAAAAGAGATAATAATTATGACCGATGAAAAACGAATATTTATAACAGGAGGCACCGGATTTATTGGTTCTTACCTCAGAAATATGCTTTTAAAAGAGGGGCACTATCTCACTATAATTACCCGCAGCCCCGGTAAATATGAAGAAGAGCATGCCGAAAATCAGAAATTTGTACCGTGGTCTGTCAATTTGGTCCCTATACTCGAAGAAACAGATTATGTAATAAACCTGGCCGGAGAAAACCTGTTTGGCCAGCGCTGGACAGAAGAGGTGAAAGAAAAAATCTATAACAGCAGAATCAACACAACGCGTAAAATTGTGAATTCCATGAAAAAATGTGAAAATCCACCTTCACTTTTTATTTCAGGTTCAGCAGTTGGCTACTATGGTGATTCCGGTGATAAGCTGCTTGATGAAGAATCAGCTTCGGGTAATGATTTTCTTGCCAAGGTTTGTTACGACTGGGAAGCGGAAGCTGAAAAAGCATTTTCAGCCGGCATTCGTGTGTCTATACCGAGAATTGGAATTGTACTTGAAGAAGATGGCGGTGTTGTTGAAAAGATGAAACTGCCGTTCCGGTTTTTTGCCGGCGGTCCTCTGGGGACTGGCAATCAATATGTGCCCTGGGTGCATATGGAAGATCTGTGCCGGGCAATTCTCTATCCTATCCGGAAAAATAATTTTAACGGCCCGTATAACGCCTGTTCAGCTAATCCCGTCACGATGAATGAGCTTGCCGGTACAATGGGAAAGGTGATGAACCGTCCCTCTCTTTTCCGGGTTCCGGAATTTGTTTTAAAAACTGTTTTGGGTGAAGCTGCTGAGCCAATTCTCTCTTCTCTGCGTGTACAGCCGAAGAGATTACAGATCAGCGGGTTTGAATTTGAATTTGAAGAACTGGAAGAAGCCCTTTCAGACATTCTTTAACTGGATAAAAACGCTATTTTCAAAAAGTTAAACCGCGATATAAACTCCTCTACTGAATATCCCGCATAATCTAATGTCGAAACTCCTTGTTGTTAACTCAACTTCCGCAAAATTTTGAAATCGGTCTCAGTTGAGCTTAAACGATGATAAGTAGATGCTACAAATTACTCATCATTCATTATTGGAATTATGAAACACTAATGGTTGATAATTGAGCAAAAACAGCCCTGAAAGGGCCTCAGCATTAACATAGGGCATCGCCCTATGGTCGAAGAGCCAATACTTACCTAAGCCCTAAAAGGGCGCAAGCCTCCATGGGACGATGGGCAGGTTTTCGCCCTTTCAGGGCTTACATATTAAATTACTGGCTCAACACAGGGCGATTGCCCTGTGTTGTTGCTTACGCCCACTTCGGGGCTACTTTTAATTGATATCAGATCATATATGATGTAGAATTAGTATCACTATACCTTGTCAATTAAGCTTACATTACTAGCAACTACTTCTCCATTTTGCGGAAGTTGAGTTAAGAATCGCCCTGAAAAATAGTCCATGCGCGAAGGCCATTGCGTGTATTGGCGATGATCTCATTATTACCGTCGCCTGTTATATCAAATATTACCGGATAACTCATCCCTGATGTAGGAAGATCAAAGATCCGCTCGCCTGATAGCAGGTCCCAGGCATAGAGTCTGCCAAAACCGGCAAGCGCCACCAGGTTTAACCTCTGGTCTTTGTTGATATCGGTAATAACCGGCTCATAATCACTATCGCTGGGCTGACCAAGTGTTTTGGTAAAGCGTAATTCTCCTTGCAGGTTATATAAAAAGAGTGAACCGTTACTGCTCTGCAACAGCAAAAGATCTTCACGATAAAACTCATCGTTATCATCTTTCATCAATGGTCTGTAAACTGCCGGTGTATTATTCAATTCTGAATTTGAAACTTTCAGGCTTTGAACAACAATAGAATCGGACTGAATGGTTTCTGAAAGAGAATCGGCAAAAACTGCGTCCATTCCCAGCGCATAAAGATTTCCATTAGATCCGGACAGATAAAGATGATCTTCATGTATGTCCGGAGATTTCACGAGAGAGGATTCAAAGAATATTGGGAATCCATTTTTAACCTGGCCATTAATGCCCCATGCATGCAGTATATTTTCTGAAACAGCAAATACGGTCCGCTCATTTATAAACCTTTCAATCAGCGGCGGCGATGTTAACGGTGTATTTGTGGTGCGTGGCCAGCCGTTAATCGCTTCACCGCGGGAATTTAAAATGTGCAGCCGTCGATCGGCAGTGGCCACAATCATTTCAGCAACGCCATTCCTGGTAACATCCATCACCTGCAGCGGAGTTATAATTTCCTCACCAAGAGTGACCGGAAAATTTGGCAGCAGAACACCTGTATCATTCCATGCATAAATCTTATCACCGGCAGCAATCATCACAACATTTTGATTATTCCCGTACCAGTCAAATATTACGGGGGATCCCACCGGTTTGTCAGATTCGGCAGACGCCTGCATAACAATTGTGCCATCGGCAGCTAAAACGTACAATGAACTGGTTTCAGTCGCAAAAATAATCTCTTCCCTGCTGCTCCCGCTCATATTTGCAAATACAGGTACCCCGGTTAAATCTGCTCCACCGATTGGAAATACCCATTGTTCGCGATAAGGCTGATCAAATGTTTCAAGCTGATAAGACGATACTGCCACCTCAACCGGCCCCTCTTCACCGGGACGGTTCGTTGTTGCGGAGAGAACGTCAAATCCTGCGAGTAGAGCAGCCAGATGGTTTTGAGGCTTCAGCCAGGGTGTTATGTAAGAGCCGAACCTGGAGGCATCAACATAGAGTATGGAACTGATCTCTTCAGGCTGATCACTCCGCAAGTCCATATATTGATCTTCATAAAACATCACTCTGCGACGACTCACATCAGCTTCAACACTTTCGGCAAGGCCTTTTCTTCTTGCAAGTACAATAGCATCATTATCAACTACAGTCAGATAAAAATTTTGCAGGGGACTCATCTCCCCGGCAAATAAAAGCCCTGCCTGTTCACTCTGAATAAAATAGGTTGATTCATCTTTTGTAATCAGCTTTTGTGCCGCGAGTGAATCAAGCGTGGTTGTGAGGCGGTTTCTGTTGGTAAGTTCTCTTAAAAAAAGAAACTCGCTTGTACTCAGAGCTCCCGATTCGGCAAAAGCTGTAAATGCAATTTCATCACCCAGGCTTTCTGCCAGGTTTTTCCAGGCTTCACTATTTTGAATTAGATAAGAGTCAAGCTGATTTGGGGTCGAAACAGTCTGTTCTTCAGAATAGGGGATTTTTCTCGAGGGAAATCTGTAAATATAAAGTGCGGCAGCGTTTGCAGGTATATACCGGTCGAGCATGGGCTCTCGTGCGATTCCTGAAAACGACCGAACCAATGGCTTTTCATCACTCTCTACCTGAAACTCTCCTTTCAGCTGCCAGGCCCATCCGCTATTACCGTCTCTGTTATAACTGAGACGAACATGGCCGGAACCGTCAAATGCATTGAGCAGAAATGGTCTGAATTCAACTTTTGCCAGCTGCTGTGCCCATCTGTCCAGCTCCCTGGTATTGAGAATAATTGAGTTCGCTTTTAGTTCGCTTTGAGAAACCTGAAAACGTTTTGAAGCGTCAGTCGCAGCCCGAAGAGAATTTTCAAGACCAAGGCTTGACTCTGAAAGCAGTAAATAATTTTGCAGTTGAACCGCATACAACGTTTTAGAAGAAGTAAAAAGCTTTTCAATGGTGTAGCCGGAAAACTCATAGTTGTTTTGGACAAACGGCCGCTGGTACTTTTCCTTTATTTCTGATACAAATGACCCATTTTCAGGCAGAGTAATGATCCAAACAGGCTGTAAGTCACTGGATGTATCAGGATAGAGCAAAATTGCTTTAAGATTGCTTCTGTTTGTAAGCCTTTCATCAATTTCACCAATCAGCTGAATCGATGACGAAGTAACATCATCCAAAACAGGTAATATTGGTAAGTTCAAAGCTTCTTCCACGGCGGTGTTCTCCTCCGGCACAATAATAAGAAGAGCTTCGTGTGGAATTACATCTTTCCACTCTATATTTTTTTGTCCGCCGCATCCCGTAAAAAATATTGCAGTAAAAAGAATTGCAAGGGAATAAAAAATAGAATCAAAAAATCGGATCACAACTTTAATAATAAGTTTGTTGACAAATGGTTATTAGTGTAGTTAAGAAAATTCTGCTCTGTTTGTTCCTTTTTTAAGCCGTGGTAAAAAAGTGTATTATAATCAGGCTTTGACATGTAAAAAAAGCTTGCAATCTGAATTTAATTAGACAAAGGTAAGAAATTTTCCCCATGAGTTTTTTAAATCCTTTATTTTTGATCGCACTGATTTCAGTTGGAGTTCCTCTGCTGATTTACCTGTTAAATATCAGAAAGCCAAAAAAAGTCCGTTTTTCTACCCTCGCTTTTTTTGACGCATTAAAAACCACCTCTTTAAAACGTATCAAAATCAAACGCTGGCTGTTGCTTGCAATCCGGTGCTTAGCGGTTATTATGCTTGTTCTGGCCGCTTCAAGGCCGTTTTTACCTCCATTAATGGGATTTGAAGGCGGGGATAACCAGCCTAAATCTATCGGAATACTTATAGATAACAGTCCAAGTATGCTTCAGATTGATGCGAACGGACCTTATATAGAACAAGCCATCTCTACAGCTTCCACGGTTGCCGGCCTTGCGGGAAACAGCGACCGGATTTTTTTAGAGGTCACTAACGGGGAACCTCTTTTTTCGCCCGGACAATCTGTTACCGGTGCAAATGCGGAGCTGAACAGTATCGAAGTCAGTAATTCCGGAAATTACACGGTTCAGAGAATAAAGAATCTTGTTAATCGTCTTCAGGACTCACCCGAGCCGGTTAATATCATCTACCTGATTACAGATGGGCAAACTTTCCAATTTTCAGATTTTGATGATCTGAAGGAAACGTATGAGTCAGTTGCTGTTCAGTTATTCAAAGTTGGAAGTAATCCGCAGAATAATGTTGCTGTTACAAAAGCAGAACTTGCAAACAGTCAAAACGGACATCGTGAAATAGAACTCGATGCTACAATTCAAAATTTTGGAAACAGTGATGCCCGAAATTATTTTTTAAGCCTTGAAGAAGACGGCGAATTGATTACACAACAGATAGTAAATCTGGATGCAAAATCTGAAGAGCAGTACAGGTTTACTTACTCTTCAGGCGACAGTGAAATGACAAACCTGACAGTGATTCTTGAAGGTGATGAATATACGTTTGATAACCGCAGATATGTGGCAATACAAAAACCCGAGGAACAGAGAATTCTGGTAGTACAGGATGATAGCAATCGCCGTTCATTTCAAAGCTATTTAAATCCTCTTCTTGAAGCTGCCACAGACCGGAACAGTAATCTTGCAGTGGATTATTCTGAGATGAATTCAACCGTTTTCAATGATATAAAGAATTACGATACAATCGTTTTGGATGGGCTGGAGGAGATTCCCGGTTATGCGGTTCAGGAATTGATACAAACCATCCAGGAAGGAAGAGGGCTGTTGTTTTTACCTTCTGCAAATGGTGATATATCCGGTTATAACCGCCTTTTTCAATTTGCAGGAGCCGGCCGCTACACCGATGTTGTAGGCAGTTATGGCTCTTTTCAGGCCGTGGACAGAATGTCTGTATTAACGGACGGGCATCCGGTTCTGGAAGAGATGTTTGAAAAACAGGAAGATGAACAGATCCGGATAAATGCTCCGGAGGTTTTCTATTACTATGCATATGAGGACAGAAACAGTTCAGCTGAAAAATTTGAAATAGCCGGTACTCAGACAGGCGAATCGCTTATCACAGAGTATAAAGTCGGAAATGGAATTATGATCATTGCCGGAATCGGAAGTGATCCCGGCTGGTCAAACTTCCCGGTGAAACCACTTTTTGCTCCGCTGCTTTACCGAACGGTTCTCTATCTTACAGCCGCTGAAAATCAGGGATTAAAAAATCATCAGCTTGGCAAACCTTTCCGGGCATTGCTGCCAAATAATCCGGATCAGGTTCAGCTTCTCTATAAGGAAACCGAAATTTTACCGGAGCTTCAGCAAGTGTACCGGGGCACACAAATAACACACGATGCACAAAATTGGGAACCCGGCTGGGCCACGGTTGTTTATGATGAGAAAAAATTATTATTTGCAGTGAATCAAAATGCAATGGAATCCGATTTTGGTACGTTATCAACACAGGAATTGAAAGACAGATTGAAAGATTCGTTTCCTGATTTACTGGCTGATCAAATTGATGGTGATACGGAATCTGCAGAAAGGCAAATTCAATCCGCCTCATTCGGCAGGGAAATTTGGTACTGGTTTATAATAGCAGCAATTGTTTTATTATTAGTCGAATCTGTAATATCGAGATCATACAAAGCAGAAACCATACAATGATAATTGATGAATTTATCTACTGATATTCACAGCATATTTGTGTTGGTGCTTGCACTTTTTACACTTGCATCAACCTTTTTGGCAGCTTACTCGATTGCCAATGCTCTCAGATTGCGCAATATACGTATGAGCTGGAAACGTGGAAAATTAGCCGGATATCCTGTTTTTTCCACTTCATTTTTTGCAGTTGCACTCACTATGACCGGCTTGGTTTATGTGAATGAATTAAGTCAGTACTACATTATTTCAGCTTGTTACATATGGATTGGTATCAGCTGGTTTACATCAAGTTATCTTGCATCGCTATGTTTTATTTCTGATTACGGAATTGTTAAAAATATCAATGATCCCTCTCAGACTGTGGCATGGCATCAAATCACTGACCTTGTGGAAAAACAGGATAAAAATGGGACAACAGTTCTTTTTATGTACCAGAAAAAATTAAATCCGGACCAACGGCTTCCGGAGCTTGTCCGCCTCGAATTATTTGTACCCGATGAAAAGGAAGCAACATTTCAAAAAATATTACACTATAAACTTGGCAATACAATTGAAAATTTAACGGGCAAATCTATCGACGTAAAAACATTTGAATAAAATTTAAGGACATACCCTATTGATTGAAGATTTACAAAACACACTTGTTAAAGAAAGAGCCCTACTTATTGGTATTTACGGAGCTGACACTATGCGATGGCAAGCTGAAGAATATATTGATGAGCTCCATTTGCTTGCAGATACCGCAGGAGCCCAAACCGTTGGAAAACTGTTGCAAAATCGTGTATATCCAGATCCGGCTACATATGTCGGAAAAGGAAAACTGCAGGAGCTGAATCGTATTGTGGGAGATGAAAATGTAGACACTCTCATTTTTGATGATGATTTATCCGCAACACAAATACGCAATATAGAAAAAAGCTCCAAGGCCAAGGTATTAGACAGAAGTGGCCTTATACTGGATATATTTGCATCCAGAGCAAAGACAGCGGCAGCTAAAACACAGGTTGAACTTGCTCAGCTTCAATACGTTCTGCCGCGATTAACCCGTTTCTGGACACACTTGTCCCGGCAAAAAGGGGGGATTGGCACCAAGGGGCCCGGTGAAACTCAGATTGAGACAGACCGCCGCCTTATTGGTCAGCGAATATCTACCCTGAAAGAAAAACTGGATAAACTGGATAAACAACGAACCACTCAGCGCAAGCAGCGCGAGGGGATGGTGCGTATTGCACTGGTGGGTTATACGAATGCAGGTAAATCAACATTGATGAATACCATAACCGAAACCAATGTGCTTGCTGAAGACAGGCTGTTTGCAACTTTAGACTCCACGGTCCGAAGGCTGGACCTTGAAAATCATAAAGCGTTGTTGTCAGATACGGTTGGCTTTATCAGAAAATTACCACATAATTTGATTGAAAGCTTTAAGTCAACTCTGGATGAGGTTCGCGAAGCTGATCTGCTTCTTCACGTAGTGGATGCCTCCTCACCGATAATTGATGATTATATTGCCGTAGTTGATGATACGCTTGAAGAAATCGGTATTAAGGAGAAGCGCAGGTTACTTGTATTCAATAAGATTGATAAAGTTGATCCTGCCAGAATCACTGAATTAAAAAAACTTTATTCCGGTGCCATCTTTACTTCATCCGTACGCAGCATCGGTTTAACAAAGCTTTTGAATAGAATTAGCGAAATCATTGAAGAAGACTACGTTTCTTTCAACTACAGGATTCCATTAAAATATTATAAAGCTGTTGCTTTTTTGCATGAAGTTGCGATTATTGAACGAGAACATTATGATCAGAACGACGTTATAGTCCAAGGCAGAGTATCAAAAGAAGAGTGTAAAAAATTTGATGCTATGCTAAAAAAGCTCGATAATGTAGCATAATTAAGAAAATCGAACACCTGTGATAGCTAAAACAATTATAAACGAGATATTTGCACCATTAAAACTCAGCGATCCGGCTTCGTCGGCACTCGCGAAAATGGATGCATGGCATACTACCTGCCTTCCCGTACTGGAAGAAGCTACTGCTCGTGTAATTGGCACAGTTCTTTTGGATGATATTGTTGACCTTCAGGATGAAAGTGTTCCTATCTCTGCACTCGACCTGAAACCCGTCATCTCGGTTTATGAACATCAACATATCTTTGAAGCAGCCCGCCTTATGCTTTTGCATGAGATCAGGCTGATAGCCGTTACTGATGATACGGACAGATATCTGGGTGTTATTGAAAAGAAATCTGTATTGGAAGAGATTTCTTACATGCTGAATATTTCTGTTAAGGGTTCGGTTATCACCATTGAAGTTCCCTCTGATGACTATTCCCTTACCGAACCTGTCCATTTGATTGAAAGTGAGAAAGCAAATATCCTCGGGATAACCGCACAACAGATAGATAAAGCAATTCCTGTAATTCAGGTCTCTTTTAAATTAAACGTACGGGATACATCTGTTATCAGCTCAGCTCTTCGCAGACACGGCTACAATATCATCAGTGAAGATAACAGTGATTTGCTAAATGTAGATATAAGCGACAGAGCCGATGAACTTATGCGGTATCTCGATATCTGAAAAATTTCATATCATTTACAAGTTAGTGCGGAACAAATTCTATTATCTTGGTATATTTAAAAGATGAAGAAAGATTTGAAACCGGCCTATATGAAAAACCCCATACATCTGATTCTGCTACTTCTTGTAATTACCTCATTTTCAACAGTTACAGTAGCTCAGCATTCCCAGGATTCTTACCAGAAAGCATATCAAAATGCCTTGTTGCTTTTTGAAAGAGGCCTTTATGCAGAGGCAGAAGCAAAATTTAAAGAAGCAGCTGAAGCACCGGGACAAAACAGTATAACGGCTGAAGCAGCTTCCTATCATTTGGCCAGAACACGTGCAAAGCTTGATTCACTTCGAACAGATATCTACGTGGAAGATTTTGTAACCGAATACCCCGAAAGCCATTATGCGTCACTTCTTTTAACCGATCTCGCACACCGCTTTAAAAAAGACGATAAAGTAGTAAAAGCAATAACAACCTATGAACGCGCACTCAGTTATCCGGTGAATCAAAACCAGTCTACCGATCTCTATTACTGGCTTGCTGAAACTTCTGCCGAAGCCGGTTATTATGAAGAAAGTCAGCGTTATTACCTGAACCTTGCAGAAGAACATCCCCGGTCTCCCGAAGCGCCAAAAGCACTTTTTGCACGTGGACAGCTTTTTTTGGAGCAGGAAAAATATGAAGATGCGACCCGTGCTTTTGAACTACTGAGACAGCGTTATCCGACAAATCCGATTACCAGACGAGTAGGCACTGCGCTGGGTGAATCATACTATAAGCAGGAACGATTCAGGGATGCTATTGAAGCTTTTCAAAATGCCATGCCTCACCTTGATGACGAAGGCCGGGCTAAAGCAATCTATCTGACTGCAGAAAGTTATAATGCTCTCAATGAATATGAAGAGGCTACAAAAGCATACCTTGAGTATATCAATCGAAAAGAGGGTACTGAAGAAGTACGGATTGCGCACTATGGATTGGGATGGGTATATCACAAGCAGGAAATCTATCACTGGGCTGCGCGGTCTTTTGGAAATGCATCACCGGGCAATGACGATATTGCGCGAAAGGCACTTTATTATAAGGCAGTTAATGAAAAGTTAAGCGGAAGATACGACCAGTCACTGGAGACATTCCGGGAATTCGGAGGCCGGTTTCAGGATGGGGAATTTATTGAAAACGGTTATTTTGAGTGGGCAGTTACAGCTTTTGAAGTAGGAGAGTATGCAGAAGCAATCGAAGCACTTTTGCCGCTTGCAAGGGTTGCTGAAACCCTGGATAATCCCGGCAAAGTGCTCACATTTTTGGGTGAGGCCTATTATGCAAACGCCGAGTATACGCGTGCTTTAGAGACCTTTCAAATTGCAGAAGATCTTGCCGATCTTGATGAAAGCCTGAAACAACAGGCCCGTTTTCAAAAAGCATGGGTTCAGTACAGCAATCAGGCTTATAGCCAGGCACAACCTGATTTTGAACAGGTATATAACGAATCGCCCGATACAAGGTTTGGCAGAGAAGCTCTTTTTTGGAGTGCCGATGCAAACTATCAGCAGCGTAAATACGGGCAGGCTGCCAATCAGTATTCACAGTTTATTGATGAGAATGCCAATCATGAACTCACAGGGGCAGCTAAATATGCACTTGGCTGGAGTTATTTTATGATGGGTGATTTTGAAAATGCCATCGCGCCGCTCGATGATTTTCTGAACAATTATGAACCTCCCGAAATTGCACTCTATCCCTTTGAGACAGATACACAACTTCGTATTGGCGATTCTTACTATGCAGTCGGAGAATACAGAAAAGCACTTGAATACTATCAGAAAGCAATCGGAGCTGAGCCCGGTGGAGATTATGCCATGTTTCAGGTTGCAAACAGTTACTACAGAATGGACCGTAATTTCGAAGCCGTCTCTGAATTCAGAAAGCTGCTTCGGATCTATCCCTACAGTTCAATCCGGGAGCAGGCTCAATACAACGTAGCTTATATCTATCTGAATACCGGAAATTACGATCAGGCAGTTGATGAGTTCCGGACCGTGATTAACAGGTTTCCCTCAACTGAATGGGCAGCACGGTCGCAGTATAATATCGGTGATGCCTATTACAATGCAGGTGATTTCGAAAAGGCGATTGAATCTTACAAGTCGGTACTCGAAAATTATCCCCGCAGCAGCTATATTATTGAAGCAATTGACGGAATTCAGTTCGCCCAGCTATCAGGTGGTGAGGGCGACACCAGCACAGATGTTCTGGAAGAATTTTTAGCGGAAAATCCGACTTCAACCACTGCCGACCGGCTCCGTTACCGGCAAGCAGAAAATCTTCTGCAATCGGGCGACTACAACGCCGCAGTCTCGGAATTCCGGCAGTATATTCGCATAACGAATAACCGGGATTTGCTCCCTGAAGCCTACTATAATATGGCAGATGCCTATCTCAGAACCGATAAAGAAGAGATGGCAGCTGAAGCATTCGAAACTATCATAAATGACTACAGTGAATCTGACCAGGCTCCGCTTGCTCTTGCTGAACTCGGCCGGATTTATTATGAAAATGGTGATTATGAACAAGCCGAAGAATATTATTCAAGATTGGCAGAGAGCGAATCACGATACAAGCAGGAAGCCAGTCTGGGTTTGGGGAGAGTAAATCTGGCCATGAACCAAAACAGTGAAGCCCGCTCATATTTTGAAGATGTTCTTTCGGCCAGCCCGGATAATGCTGCTGCTAAAAATGGCCTGGCAAAAATCCTGATGAATGAAGATAATCATGAGCAAGCCCGTGAGATATTGGCCGGAGTAGCAGAAAACAGCAGTACTCAGTCGGGTGCAGAAGCCCAGTATTTAATCGGGCAATCTTTTCAGAAGCAGGGGGAATTTGATAATGCGCTGGAAGCTTATTCAAGGGTTGAAGTACTTTTTGAAGCTTTCGATACGTGGGTGGGTGAAGCACAGTATAAAACTGCTGAAATCTACATACGGCAAGGGCGCCGCGGTGATGCTGTTTCACTTTTGAATTCTATCATGAATAAGTATCCCGGTACAGACGCAGCAGCCAAAGCCCGGCGTTTATTGCCCGATAACTGATTTAAATATAAGTTTTCATGATTCAAATTGTACAGCCTGCTGAACGTTTATCAGGAACTGTTGATCTGCCTCCCGACAAATCTATCGCTCACAGATCTGCAATGTTTGCCTCCCTTTGTGAACGTGGCACAAATAGCAATATAGAAAACTATTCGAAAGCCGCAGATCCTCAAAGCACACTTTCATGCCTCAGACAGCTGGGTGTGCAAATAGATGATCACGGGAGAAACAGAATCACCGTACACGGTGTTGGCAGAAATGGTTTTTGTGAGCCGGACAGTGACCTGGATTGCGGAAATTCCGGCACTACAATGAGACTTATGTCAGGTATTCTGGCCGGTGCCGGTATCAGATGCAGACTCATTGGAGATGATTCCCTCTCAAAACGGACAATGCAACGTATCATTGACCCGCTGCATTCGATGGGAGCAAGAATATCAGGAGTAAACGGGGATTACGCACCACTGGAAATTGAACCGCATACGGGAATCAAACCTATCCGGTACCCGATGCCATTGGCAAGTGCACAGTTGAAATCAGCTGTGCTGCTCGCGGGATTATTCGGGGAGGAATCAACAACAGTTATTGAAACCGTACAAAGCAGGGATCATACCGAGCGTCTTCTCGATCTTGAAGTCGAAATATTTGGAACAGATAAAATGATCCGAAGCAGTGTGAATAGTAAGATACCGACACAAAACTACTTTATACCCGGGGACTTTTCAGCGGCTTCCTTCTGGCTTGCGGCCGGCGCACTGCATCGCAACAGCAATATCAATCTTCCGAAAACAGGCTTGAATCCGAGCAGAATTGCTTTTTTGAATATTTTAAGAGAAATGGGAGCTTCCGTCAGAACAGAATATCCTGATACCGAAGGAAGAGAACCTGTAGCTGATCTTTCAGTATGTTCGTCTGAACTCCGCTCAATAGAGTTAAAACCTTCACTTGTTGCAAATTGCATTGATGAATTACCGGTTTTGATGGTGGTCATGTGCTTTGCAGAAGGAAGATCGGTAATTACAGGCGCAAAAGAACTACGCCATAAAGAGACCGACCGGCTGACTGCAATGGGAAATGTATTAACCTCAGCCGGTGCCAAATTCAATCTCTTTGAAGATGGAATCGAAATCTTTGGAAACCCGGACTTCAGACCATCGCCTGCAGCATATAAAAGTGAACACGACCACCGGATTGCCATGTCTGCTGCTGTTCTCAGCCTGATGTCTGAGGGTCCGTCCAAAATTTCCAATGCAGAATGTACCCAAATATCCTATCCCGGTTTCTGGAATGATCTGCAATCCCTCTCCTGATTAATCCTGTCAGAATTCATTCATAACCAAAGCCGCATTCAATCATTCTGTCAGAGCACCGACAATAAAAATATCTGACTGTCAATACGTCAGTGATCCTTACCTGTTTACTTGCTTGGCACTGTGATTGCTCATAGAGTAGAAACAACGGTAAAAACTATGAGCGATTACACAATAGATTTAGAAAACCAGTTAAATAAACTCGGAAAAGATATACGGCATTTTGTTGAACGCCTTGTCCCTCTGGAGACAGGTGAAACGGACTTTTCTCCTGACTGTGATATCATTGAGAGCAGTTCAGGATTCAAAATCGTAATGGATTTGCCCGGGATGAATAAAGATCAGATTAAGATTACACTGAAGGAGAGAGTGCTTACAGTGAGCGGCGAGCGTGAATTATATCTTGATAAAGATGAAAAGCTGAAACGTGAAGAGCGCAAGCAGGGTGTTTTCTCAAGGGCATATGCAGTTCCGGTCGAAGCCGGTACATCTGAAGTCAAAGCATCCTTTAAAGATGGTGTACTGACTGTTACCGTACCAAAGTCTGAAAAAACAGAGTCTGCTCATACAATTACTATTGAATAGCAGGAACAAAAAAATTTAAAAATTAATCGCAATAAAGAATTTATTAATTAAAACAACAGGTAAAATATTATGGGTAAAATAATTGGTATTGATTTAGGAACTACCAACTCATGTGTGGCAGTAATGGAAGGCAACGAACCAACTGTTATACAAAATTCAGAAGGCGGAAGAACAACTCCATCGGTTGTGGCCTTTTCAAAAGACGGAGAGCGCCTGGTGGGTGCGCCTGCGAAAAGACAGGCAATCACGAACCCGGATAAGACAGTTTCTTCTATCAAGCGTTTCATGGGGCGAAAGTTCAGTGAAGTAAAAAATGAAATTGACCAGGTTTCATTTAAAACTGACAAGGGAGATGATGGAACGGCAAGAGTAAAAATCGAAGATCGTTTATATGCTCCGCAGGAGATCTCTGCAATGGTTCTTCAGAAAATGAAGCAGACGGCCGAAGAGTACCTGGGTGAAAAAGTTACGGAAGCTGTTATTACAGTTCCGGCATACTTTAATGATGCACAGCGAAAAGCAACCCAGGAAGCCGGTAAAATTGCAGGCCTCGAAGTGAAACGAATCATCAACGAACCTACTGCAGCTTCGCTTGCTTACGGCCTCGACAAAAAAGAGACCGACCAGACCATCATCGTCTATGATCTTGGCGGCGGAACGTTTGATGTGTCAGTTCTGGAACTTGGAGATGGTGTATTTGAAGTAAAATCATCTGCAGGTGATACTCATCTCGGTGGTGACGATTTTGATCAGAAAGTGATCAACTTCCTTGCGGATGAGTTTAAGAAAGAAGAAGGCATTGATCTTAGAAAAGATCCGATGGCAATGCAGCGGCTGAAAGATGCTGCAGAAAAAGCCAAAGTTGAACTTTCAAGCTCACAGAAAACCAATGTGAATTTGCCGTTCATAACAGCTACTGACAGCGGACCGAAGCACCTGAACATTGACCTGACCCGTTCCAAATTCGAACAGTTGGTTGATGAACTCGTTAAGAAAACCATCAAACCTTGCGAGAAAGCTATGAAAGAAGCCGGTTTGAAAAAGAGTGAAATTGATCAGGTAATCCTTGTCGGCGGTTCTACAAGAATTCCAAAGATTCAGGAAGTTGTAAAAGAGTTTTTCGGAAAGGATCCAAGCAAAGGTGTAAATCCGGATGAAGTTGTAGCCATTGGCGCAGCTATTCAGGGTGGTGTTCTGTCCGGCGATGTTGATGATGTTGTACTGCTCGATGTTACACCGTTGACTCTCGGTATTGAGACACTGGGAGGTGTTATGACCAAGCTGATTGAGTCTAATACAACTATACCGACCAGTAAGACCGAGACTTTCTCAACGGCTGCCGATAACCAGAGCAGTGTTGAGATTCATATCTTACAGGGTGAACGGGCGCAGGCAAAAGATAACAGAACGCTGGGACGTTTCCACCTCGATGGTATCCCGCCGGCACCGCGCGGCGTTCCGCAGATTGAAGTAACGTTTGATATAGATGCCAACGGAGTTCTGAATGTGAGCGCCAAAGATAAAGGCACCGGAAAAGAACAAAGCGTCAGAATTGAGCAGAGTTCCGGCCTTTCCGATGAGGAGGTTGAAAAAATGCAGCAGGCTGCAAAAGAGCACGCAGATGAAGATGAAAAAATTCGTGAGCGTGTTGAAAAGCTGAATCAGGCAGACAGCCTTATCTTCTCAACCAAAAAGCAACTGGATGAGTATAAAGATAAAATCTCGGAAGGCAACATGACTAAAATTAACGAAGCACTCGAAAAGCTTGAGCAACTACATAAAGAAGAAAAAGTTGATGAGCTTGAAGATGCCATGAATGAGTTAAATCAGGCATGGTCTGAAGCTTCACAAGAGATTTATCAGTCCGCTGAAGGCGCTCAGCAGCAAGCTGGCGGAGATGGCGAACAAGCTCAAGCAGGCGAAGAAGCACCGGAGGAAGGTGATGATGCTGTGGATGCCGACTTTGAGGTAGTTGATGAAGACGACGATGATAAAAAGTAGATAATCAAATATCTGATTTCTACATAAACTTGAGAAAGAGAGGCATGTTAAAGCGTGTCTCTCTTTTTTTGTGGAAAAATGATAGCTTTCGATCTGTAAAATGTGTTTTTTATGATTACAAGTAAAAAATCAAATTCAAAAAATGAACTTTAAAATCCTGGTAATCGATGACGATGAGCCCATTCATATGTTCATTGATAAAATGCTTGAAAGTGAATACTCTGTATTACATGCATACGATGCACAGGAAGGAATCGACATTCTCTCTAGAGACCCGGTAAATCTTGTTCTGTGTGATATCCATATGCCCGGTATGAGTGGCCTCGAATTCTTGGAGTCAATTGTTAGTGATGCCAAAAAGCGTGATGTCCCATTTTTAATCATGACAAGCCTTCCTACAGTTGAAAAAGAGAAAAAGGCATTAGAGCTGGGGGCTGCAGATTTCATTGATAAAGCCTCTTTCTTCAAAGATGAAAAAGAGGAAATTCGAAATCGAATCCAGATGAAACTGGTTACTGATGTAGGTGGAGCTGAACTTGCTGATGGATTGAAAGTCAGTAAAAAAGAACTTGCCTCTGCTCTGATGGATGAAGTGATGACCGGCGATTTTTTTACAGTATCCAGAAAGCTTTGTATGGAAATACGGCATCATTTTTCATTGAATCACATTTTCTTCTGGACAGTCAGGTCCGGAGAACCTCAGGTTATTTTAAGTATTGGAACTGATTCATTCCATGATTTCGGTCCGACAGATTTGAAACAGGAAAAATCGTTTCATAACTTTTTAAACAAAAAAAAACCTTACCTGACTAACCACGTGTATGATGGGGATACAGGTATTTTCAGTGAAAAGTCCAAAGAAGAAAATTTACCATCTGAAATTGGCGTTCCGCTTTTTGCGATCAGTGACAGGGATTTGATTAATAATAAAATGAAAATTCCGAAAGGAACCGAACTGTTTGGGTTTCTTGTGATGAAGAGAAATGCTTTAATTACCACAGAAGAATTTCAGTTTATCTCACGTTTTGTAATACAGAGCGGAACTATCTTATGGAGATTATTTAAAAAGATCTGAAGCCTGTTATTTTTTACGGCCCTTAAGCCTGATCCATGCCCATATTACGGATCCCATGTAGCCGGAAATAATGCCCACACCCATAGCTACCAGTAAAGCCAGGCTTAACTGGCTATGGATATAATTCGAGACAATCACACCTCCGACAAAATGCAAAACAACGGCAAGCACATATCCAATTGTAAAAGACGAGACCATATCTCTCCTGTTCATTGAAATAAAAAAGAGGGAAATAAACGAAACAGAAATACCTATCAAAAGCCAAAGCCCCAGAAAGGAGAGGTTTGTAAAATCAATATCCCGCAGCGGCCGCGTCCACATTGGCAAGCCGGCACCGATTGTAGCCAATAGCAGTGCAATTGTTTTGTATTTTTGACGGTCAGCAGCAATCATAGGATGATAAGGTAAATAAAAAAGTCAAGATATTTATATCGACAGGCCCAAAAGTGTTGTCAAATTTTCGAATATTTTAATAACTTCAAATCCTGATTCCGAATAACTAAAACAAGTAGTTATATGGATTGTCTCGTAAAATAGAAAGTCGTTTTTGTCAGTAGTCAGTTGTTGACAGACAATGGACAACTAAAAACAACAAACTTAAACCGGCTTGGGGCCGCGCAGGCAGACATTTTGAAAAGCCTTAACCGATTTCCCGATGGAAATTCTGTCACTATTTTTCTCTCTCCTATTTTGGCACGGACGCTTTGATTTCTGCAAGCAGTGCGTCATAGCCGGATTTTCTGATAGCCTCCTTTACCCTCTCCTGATTTTTCTGAGAATCGCATAGTGCAATTATGGCACCGCCTCCGCCTCCACCGGTCAGTTTTGCACCAAGTGCTCCGTTGTTACGGGAAATTTCTACAAGCTCTTCTACTTCCGGGGATGAAACACGAAGCACATTCAGATAGCCGTGGTTCAGGTTCATAATCATACCGAGTCTTTCAAGGTCATAGTTTTCGATGGCTTCACGTGAGGCAAGTGCCAGCTCATCCATCTGTTCAAATATTTTTTGATGCCATTCGGGATATTTTTTTTGAGCTTCCCGCACCCGTGATACCATCTTTGCCGTCATGCTTTCGATACCGCTTAAGCCAATCACAATCGGTATCGGGTTTTCCAATGTAATAGTTTCCATCTTTGGCGGTTCTCCTTTTTGAAACATAATCAGGTTCCCATATGTGGAGACCGTATTATCAATTCCTGATGCTCCGCCATGTACGATATGTTCAGACTTCAGAGACAATTCCTGCACCTCTTTGTCCGTAAGGCCCAAATTAAACTGGTCATTCAGAGCACGGATAATGGCAACGGCAAGTGCAGCCGATCCTCCCATTCCCATTGCTCTTGGCACTTCCGGGAATATCTCCAGATTCAGTCCTTTATTCCGGAGATTGAGTGAATCAAGTATCATTTCAAGAGAGAGATAGATCGAATACTTATGATCAGCTCCGAATTCAAGTTTTTGTTCAACACCCCACCTCGGTATCATTACATGAACATCCTGATCCTCGGTCCGGGGCCATGCCCGTGCTTTCATTTTCAATGTGATCGGCGAGGCAACAGCATGGGTTCCATGTACCACAGAGTGTTCACCGGCGATAATTATTTTTCCATATCCAAATGCGGTATGATCATCGGGTTCCTGTTCAATAACAGCAGTTCCGGCTTTCAGCTTCTGTTGCTGTAACTCATTAATTATTTCTTTTGCTTTCCAGACCTTGATTTCTCCGCTTTCAACAAGTCTTTCCAAAACCTGTTCAAATATATTGGCCGGAGCACCGGCAGTACTTGTTACACTGCGCGCATGAAGGGTCATATGACCACGCTGAATCCCTTCTGTTCCGAGAGCTCTCAGAGCTGAAAAATTCTGGGCAAGGCCAACAGCTCCCATAACCTCTGCCAGCTCTGTTGCTGATCCAATATTTAAAATTCGATGGGCTATCCCGACTGCTTTATTTGAATTCAGGGAACCGCCTACAATTCCGACTTTCAGTGGGATATCTATGGTTCCCACCAGGTTTCCCTGGTCACTTTTAAACCAGTTTGTGAGTGATGTATACCGGTTTCCCCGTGCTGCATAAGCATGGGCGGCAGCTTCAATGGCCCGCCAGTCATTCCCGGTGGCAATGGCTACGGGATCAATTCCATTCATGATCCCTTTATTATGAGTTGCGGCCCGGTAAGGATCTGTTGCCGCAAATTCAGCAGCACGTATAATGCCGTCGCGCACCTGTTCTCCAGAAGAACTGTTGAAAACGAGCTGTTCAACGGGTATCTCACATCTTGCTCTCACCATGGCACGGTCTGTCAGGTTCGAAAGAATCCGAAGATAGACTTTTCCATTTGTAATTTTCTCGATTAACGGAGCCACTCCCTCACACATGCTGTTCACAAGATTTGCACCCATGGCATCTCTCGTATCAACCAGCAGGTGAACCACTACCATGCTTCCCGCATGCCGCGACTGTGGATAGATCATTACTTCAAGGTCTGTTGCGCCGCCGCCACGCGAAACCATATTCGGATGCAGGCTGTTTGCAAGATTTATAATCTCATTTTTTTCCTGCAATATAGAATGGCGAACTTTCATCGGGTGGGATACGTCAACAAGCTGAATCTGTCCGATAAGAATCGGTTCATCTGATTCTGCTATAAACCCGCCCGTATTCCGGACTACCTTAGCAGCAGAGCTAACTGCAGCCAGAATTGATGGTTCTTCAACTACCATCGGAACAACATAGGGCTTGTTATTAATTACGAAGTTCAGTCCAAGGCCCATTGGCAGACCAAACACGCCAATTACATTCTCAATCATTTTGTCAGCATCTCCATCCGATAAAATCTGATGCTGGTCAGCAAGTGTCAGGTAATCTTCCGTATTAATGATTCCCTTTTCATTCAGGACCTTCAACCGGTTTTCAACACTCTGTTTATAAAACTTTGGGATCCGGGATTTATCTAACTGAATATCCCTCTTTTCTGTTATACTCCGGTCATTTGTACTCATAAGTTCAACTCACCTGTATGCCTTCTTTTTGTATCGATAATTCCAGAATTTCAAAAGATGTTTGATTAATAGCTGATATAATTTGTTGCAATGTATCATCATTTGAGCAAAAAGCCAGCCCAATGTCACCGCCGCCTGCACCGGAGGGTTTGTATGTCCCGCCTGCGCCCCTGATTATGTGGGATAATTTTCTATGGGCTTCCGATATAATATCGGTTCCGCTGCTGTTGCCAAGTATGCGTTCCAAATCCTCAAAAGCCGGAATTATTTCCAAAAATCCTGATACATCACCGGATCGAAAAGCGTTACATCCTTCCTCACACAGATCTGTCATCTTATTCATAACGCGCGTGAAAGCCCCGGGAGCGGCTGTACGGAATCTGTTTACTGTTTCTACAAAAGAGCGTGTAGAAGCGGAAGCTCCGGTCCAGATAGGAATCACTTTCAATTCATCCGGCCACTCCAGATTTACAATTTTACCATCGAATGATTCTTTCAATTCCGGCATACGGTATTGAATAACTCCACCCGATGCACTGGCTGCAATATCAACACCGCTTCCCAATTCACCTTGTGCCAGGCGATGTACATTGAGTGCTTCCTGAAACAACTCGTTAGCCCAGACATCTTTTCCCATGAAATCACTCAGTGCCTGTAAAAAAGCAACCGTTAATGCAGCACTGGAACCAAGTCCAAGTTTTTGTTTTGATTTTTGATGATAAAAATCTTCCGTGTCAATCCGGATATCAGCGCTCTCTAAATTATAGTCGGAGTCTGAAATCAGGTGTTTTAAGATGGCAGTAACAAATCGGAGTTTTTTGTATACAGCATGGTTTACAGATTCCGGGAAAACGGGGTCTCCATTTTTATCAATCTCAAATTCCAGGTCATTCAGGCCAAGATTCGGAGCTGTAAAATGGAAAAATGAATTGCTGCTTGGCGTGATCTCTACTTTACAGTATCTGTCTACGGCAGCAACCAGCGCAGGTGCATGTTCCAGCACTGCATATTCGCCAAGTAAAATAAGTTTTCCGGGGGCCTCAACTTTTATTTTAGTTTTTATCATGCTGTCTCTGTTTATTTCAAAAAATCATTATATGCACCGGGGCCGGGCCGCGCAGAGATAACCTTCTCGACCCCGGCAATCGACTCAAGTACATTTTGAATGTAATCGATACTTTCAGGTAAGCAAAGTACTTTTACCTGCGGTCCCGCATCCATTGTAATATATGCCGGTATGCCGGTTTCACGTAACTGCCAGATCTTATGAATTGTTTCGGTAGTCGTTGCGTTCCAGTAGAGTATGGGAGGACTTGCTGAAAGTGCAAGTCCGTGCATTTTGAAACTACTGTGCTCAGCCAGAATACCCATTTTTTCAAAATCTTTTTCTGCGAGGGCCTCTTTCATATTATTAATATCCAGTGAAGAGCTTTTTACCCATGCTGTGTAGAAAGGTGAAGTGTCTGCAGTACGCATCATTCCGGCAGTAGAGCCGATTGATTTTTTTTCACTGGATGTTATCGCAATCAGCATCCTAACATCCCAGTGTTCACAGTCATAAAGCTGGACAGCATAATCCTCATCATCTGTTTCGCTGTCTCCGCATTTCATCTCTACAAAACCTCCAAATAGTGACCGGGCAGCAGAACCGGATCCCTGTCTTGCTATTTGCGAAAGTTGCTTCCGGTCTAATTCTTTTCCATAGCTTGCAGAAGCCGCCATAGTCAGTGCGGCAAACCCGGATGCCGAAGAGGCAAGACCCGCGCCGGTTGGAAAATTGTTTATACTGTCGATCACCAGTTTTGGTCTGTCGGGATACTCGTACAGAATATCCAGAAATTTTTCCACCTTCATAACCTGGTCATCAGATGCAGGCTTACCATTTAGGATAAATTGATCCCGGCGGATTGATTCATCTACCTGAACCGTGGTTTCTGTTTTCAAAGCATCCAGAGTCATCGATAGAGAACCAACGGCGGGAAGATTCAAGTCTATATTCCGTTTACCCCAGTATTTAACAAGTGCAATATTGGCATGTGCCACCGCCCTGACAGTATTAGGCCGGATCTCATTTGTATATGTGGTTTCTGATGTTTTTTTCACGTGTGAGAAAAAACAGATTCAGGATAATTGTCTATATATGTAATAGTCTGAAGTACAATGAATATAACAAGCAGACTGATTGATATCATGCAATTGTATAAATTTATCAACTAAATATAGTATTTAAACTCTGCCAATGCACTTTTAAGTTCTGTTTATATCAAAAAGTTTATGTAATGAGTGCTATTCACAAATACTTAGATCAGATCTGCAAATGCCGAAGGCATGTCGGGGGTTTAAATTTTAAAAATGGCAATTCCTTTTTTACTCTTTGTAAGTAAGCACCCGGCCCCACAGACTTTTGGTTCCCCAGATACCTCTTCGAAGTGTTTCAAGCTGAACAATCTGGCTGTGATCCACAAAAAGGTTTACCTCTGGCCCGTAGTTTTTAATATACCATGCAAAAACATCCGGTTCTGCTGCTTCAAACATGAGTTTCTCCAGCCCGATCTCATTAATAAACTGTGCCGGCACATCTGTTCTCCAGGGATCGGCGTTTTCGGTTATTCCCTCCGACTCAATCATAATCATATAGGCACCGTTTTCAACAAATTTCTTTGCCTGCTTTATGGCAAATCCGGTATCAAGTGTTCCTTCTGATTCCAGTTCACCTGTTGCTGTATCCCCGCCGGCCCCAAACTGTATACCTATTTCCGGTTTCGCTTTCAAACCGGCTTTCTGCACTTTCTCTATTAATCTAAGCCAGTCATCAGTTGGAATTGTGATGAACCCGGCAGAGAGCTCAATAATGTCAAAACCAACTTCCTTGCAGGTTTTTACATAACGGTCAAATACTTCCGGTCCCTGAGTCAGTACATATTCAGCAAAACCGCCGGTTGATACAAGCACATTATTTTCATGAGCGGTATCAATCAGTTTTTTCAGATGGTCCGCATCAATCAGGCTGAAAGAACCGCCCGAAAATTTGAGTGCATCCACATATTTGCCCATAGTTCCAAGTATATCGTTCAGGTAATTAGGACCCATAACTGCGTAATAAGGACCCCTGATTTCAGTCACACCTGTTTTTCGCGGTTTTTCTTCCCGCTTATTTTTACGTATAAAATCGAAAGGATTCTCTTTTGACATAATGATTGTTCTTTAGTCTTTGGTTACTGTTTCTGCTCCGTTTTTACTTCAACTTTTTTCAGTAATTCGAAAAGATCAGCTACTGTGTAGCTTTCAAATTGCTGAATCATTTCAATAATTTTTTCTCTTAATTCTCTGGATGTATAAGGCTCAGCAAGGTTGTGAAATTTATCAATAAGCGTATCCCATCCTGCCGGTCTGGTATGAAATCCTTCATAATCAAATTTCTCTTTTTCGTAAGTCTGACCGTTTTTCATCCGGATTGTGATTTTAACCGGCATCTGATCCGGGAAGCGGCCGGAGTATTCCTGGTTTTCGCTTACATGAACTTTTTTAAGCAGGCTTTGAATATCTTCACGTTCGATGCGGCTTTTTTCATACTGTTCGGGCAATACCTGTCCATCCAGAAGTGCAGCAGCCACCATATAATTCAGGCTGTGGTCGGCCTCTTCTTTATTTCTTACGACGGTTTTGTCCCCCTCTTCGCCACCGCCGATAATATGATAAGCAACATCAAATATTTCAATAAGGATTTCATCAATTTCTTCAGGCCTGATCTCATTCTCATGTTTTAATTCAAGTGCTCCTTCAAGGGTAGATTGGGAGTGAATTTCGGCATTATATTTTTTTATAATTGTACCCAGCACTTTGTCAGTTCCTTCTTTCTTCCAGTCGATTTTAAACTGACCGGCAATTGAGTCCATAAATCCCTTGTTTCCCTCAAAAACTGACTCAGGCCCGGTGATTCCGTGCCTGGCCATATAACACGCATGTGTAGCTCCAAACGCCGTATGCGGAAAAGCAAATCCCTTCCAGTTCGAAAGAGCACCCGTTCTCGATACTCTCAGTGCATTTAGTGCCGTTCCGGCCATTGCCAGAGCGTTAGCGGATTGATCTTTGGAAAGTCCAAGTGCTTTTGAAACACCTGCTGCAACTGAATAAGATCCCTGAGTTGTATGATCAAACCCCTTATCACGGACCGGTGCTTCATCACTCAGCCGGCACTGAACCTGGTATGCAATTGCCAGCGCGGTCAGGAAATCTGTTCCATTTAGCTCAGTTTGTTCACCAGCTGCCAAAACAGAGCCTATATTATCACTTGGGTGACAAGTTTCACCTTTTGCAAGGTAACTGTCATTATAATCCAGGTAACGGACCAGTGCACTGTTGTAAAGTGCTGCACGGTCAGGTGCCGTCTTTGTGCCTCCGATCAGAGTTGCTATGGGATTTCCGCCAAGCTCTTTAACGTGTGAGCGGAGTGCCCGTACCGGGCTGCCATCAACCGCTCCAATCGCTGTGCCAATAGAATCCAATAATCGCTTTTTTAGCTGATTAACTTCTTCAAGCGATAATTTTTTAAACTCTGTTCTGTCAATATAATCTGCTATTTCATGAACTATCATTCCCTTCCTCTCATCCTAAAAAAAGATTTTTCTCTTGTACTTACTTTATCAACAAATTCCCGGTGTTTTACATTTCCTCTATCATCAGGGTAAGTAGAATTCAGAGAAAAAACGCGGATTTTAGAGAAGCTGTATTGGAGTAGTTATAACCAGCCGAGATTTTCGGCCCGCCCGGCTCCCGATTCTATATATTCCTGGAATATTTCGCTCAGGCTGGAATCATTCCGGAGTTCACGGCGCGACTGTGCATCAAGATAAGCGATTATTTTACCTTCATTCAGAATGGCAATGTCGTCACAGAGATTTTCAACTACTTCAAGTATATGGCTTGTAATGAATATTGTTACACCTTTGGCTTTTAACTTTTTAAGCACATTTTTCATTCTCCCGATGGATATCACATCTACGCTTTCAAAAGGCTCGTCCAGGAACAGTAACTTTGGTTCAGTTAAGACAGATGTGCAAAATGCCAGTTTTTTCCGGCTTCCTGAGGAGAGCTGCTTTACTTTGATGTGTGTAAATTCAGTGATCTCAAAATAGTTGAAAAGTGAGGTGATCTTATCGTTCAGTTCATGCCCTGTAATTCCGTACATTTCACAAACGTAGGTAATGAACTCAAAACTCGTAAAATTTTCAAACAGCAGCGGCGGCTGTAAGACCGAGGCCACATCTTTCTTGATTTTGAGTTCATTGGAGCTGTTCAGTTCCAGATTGTTGATTGTGATCTCCCCTTCACCAAAATCAAGCAATCCGGTCAGGATTCCGATCAGTGTGCTTTTCCCTGCGCCATTCGGTCCGATAAGCCCGAATATACTGCCACCCGGTACTTCCAGATCAAGGTCTTTCAATACCGGAGTTTTATCGTAGGATTTTGACAGGTTTTTAATAATCAGAGCTCGTTCCATATTTTGGGAAGTAACCGGGTTGTGATTTTCTCATCGTAATGAGTGATATTGTTTCTGAGAAGGTAAATGAAATAAATATTGAGGAGTAATAGAATTAGAATATGGTAAACCTGAATTGATTCAATAACCGTAAAAGATAATCCGCCAACAAATAAGATAATTAAAAAGGCGAAAAAAGATACAGATGCCGGTACTACCGGGTTTGAGAGCGACATAATATTTACATCTCGTATTTTCTTATAGTTGGTAATCGAACTGCCGATTACATAATTCAATACAATCATTGAAATCAAAAAGAGTCCAAGATATGCCTGAATAATTGAAACCAGGTTTATGTAGTAATATGGAATTAATATAAGTATAAATAAAATGGCGGGAACTGCAGTCAGAACTGCGGCATAAATTCTTTTTAAGAAAATATCACGACGCCTCACAGGAAACTGCATGGAAAGAAGAAACTCCCTGTTTTCGAACCCGAAACCATTCACGAGCATGATCAGCCAAAGCATAACCGGCAGCATTGATAACATCACCATTACTGCACTCTGAAGCGGGTTTTCATTAATGCTAAATGACAGCGTGTAAAATGTAACTACAACAATTGTAACCAGGAGCTGAGTTTTACTGTAACTGTGATTCCAGATTGTGTATACATATTTGCCGGGTTCGCTGCCATACATTTTTTTGAATAGCGGAAACCTGCTTTTTTTTCCCTTTGCAGTAACATCAAATCCGGCAGGTGTTGACAATGCTTTCGAATACAATTGGTTTGATATCCTGTAAAGCATAAACAAGATTGTTGTGAACAGGATCAGTGTGAGGATAATCCACAGATTACTTTCAATCACTGCGAATTCGTTGAACCAGTTTCCGGGAGTGTATGCCATCCACTCAAGAGCCAATGGAACCAGCTGTTCCTTTGGCGGAAGCAGAGCTGATAATGACAGGTAGGGTGAGGCAAATAAAAATGCAAAAATTAATCCGATCAGAGAAAAATTGAGCCATTTTAACTTATGCCCCGGGATGCTCTTAAAATTCCATTTTAACAGGAGAATCAGCTTATAGTTACACAAAACAAGAACAATTACTGCTAATGATTGCAGCCAGGTCTCCGTTTTAGGAATCAGGATGAGCAGCCATAAAAAATGGAATATTAAATTCACCGGATGCAAAAATGTCATCAAATTCAAATAGCCGGCAAGTTTCTTTTTGGTCATCGAAAAGGCGAGCAGTTTTCTGTTTTCGTGAAGCGGCAGGCGGTTTGATTTGGTGAAAATAAACTGCACAATCCAAATCATATTCAAAAACAGGAGATGAGCCAGTTTTTGAATATCAGCCGTAAACCATGGATAGAGTTCCTGAATAGAATCCGGATTGATATTTAATGCCAGTGCAACGGCAATACCTGCAAATTGTCCGAAGATCAACAGGAGAAACAGAGAATAAAACAGGATGGCAAATAGTTCTGCACCTGTTACAGATCGCCACCATAATTTTGCATGTAAACTGATGAATGATTTTAGCATGGTAACGAGATGTTAGCCTTTACAGAGGTAAGAAAAAATTAAAAATCATTCCAGAGTCCGGGAAGAATCCGTTTTTGAAAGGTCCGGTATAATACGCTGAAGTTCAAAAAAAGATAGAGTCCGATCGCCAGGATTAAAAATCCCATTATCTGCAATCTGTATATATGGTACTCGTAAAGTGGAGTAAACAGTGTATAGCCCAATAAAAAAATTACAAATGAAAGTGTGAAAGTAACCTTTTGAGGTATCACAGGGTGCTTGTAACTGAACGAGCCAAAGTTTGCTTTTTGATATTGATAAAAAGAGCTCCAGGCGAATACCAGGATAAAACTGATAAAGAAAAAAGTGTTCGAAATATAGATGTCAAATACACCGCCAAGTTGTGGCAGGTAGTAGATTTCAAAAATTGTAATCATATAAAACAGGATCAGTGGCACGATGATTACACCGAGGAAACGTTCCTTCAGTTGCTTTTCAAACGACACCGGAAGCTGTTTGTGAAGCAGAAGTTCCCTGTTCTCGTATCCAAACATATTAGCCATCCCCATCGCAAGCACAGCAACCGGAATAGCTGCAAACATAGTCAAAATAAGTACATTGGAAATGATGCCAAAATCAACGTAAAGCAGTATTGGAATATAGACAATCGGAATGATTGCAATTGCCGCAAACTGAAGTCGATTATAGGGATGTTTTACCACATAGTAATAGTATTTACCTGCGTTGAAGCCCAGCCACCGTTTCAGAAAAACCCATAGTACTCCGGTTTGCTGTTTGAGCAGTTCAGATTTTGGATTCTGTAAGCTTTCCAGTGTTTTATTATAGTTGTCTCTGAAAATGAGTAAAATCAACAGAATCAGACATGCTGTTACAACAATTGAAAAAACTGTTCCGTATGCGAACGTTGCTGAGGTGTACAGCAGGCCGCCCGGAAGCCAGGAAAAGAAACCGATAATTTCGGTTAGCTGTATGGCTAAACTCCCGATCATATTCTGTGCTTCGCTTGATATCATGGCTACCGCTTGAAAGGTACCCACAATTACAAAAATGATACTGAATACAATTGTGCGAAACCGTCTCTCCAGTAATTTTAAAAACCGGGTTTTGATAGAGAAAATGATCGCGTAATTCAATAAAATCCCGCAAACCACTACGGGTATATTCCAGAAGCTGTCAATTTGAATTGATAGAAATACCAGCCATGTACCATTATAGATTATGTTTACCGGATGATACAGGCTGACCAGGTTCAGGTGCCATGCCAGTTTTCCTGCGGGATAACCAAAGGCCAGCAGTTTTCGGTTCTCATCAACATTCAGCAGGCGGGTACTGGTGAAAGCGAAGTGAAGTACCCAGAATATATTGGCAAAAACCACCATAATCAGCTGGTGGACTTCAGGCGTAAGCCAGGGCATCTCAACAGTATATTGAGTTGTTTTATCCAGGAAAACTACAACCAGGGCAGTTCCCATCAGGTTAAAGAGCATGACTGCGAGAAAAAGCGAATAGCCGAAAACAAGAAATGCCTGCAGACGCGTCATACGCGACAAAAACAGTTTCCAGTTCAGGTATAACAGCTTGGCAATCATTTTTGAGTTTTTTATAGAAAAGAGATTTCAGAATAGTAAAAGTGACAGCAAATCTGAATTAGTCTCTTTTAATTTATCAGCAACCCTGAGAAAGTGAAACAACCGGCATTTTCAGAATGTAAAACCTGTTACTATTGGAAAGATCATATTATTTTCATCACGGCCAAACCGGTCATTAAAAGTATTTCGCAATCCAAAGCCCGGCAACAAAATATGGTTTAGAGCAGGAGTTTTAGAAAAGTAAATTTTTGCAAGCACCGGTACTTCAATATAATCGAGTTTAAACTTGAGTTCTGTTCTCTCCTGATCGGATTCGTTTAGTTTGTTATTTAAGAACTTTTTTCAAAAAGCGGCCGGTGTGACTTCCATCGGCAACTGCAATCTCTTCGGGCGTGCCCGTTGCCACGATTTGTCCTCCCCCAAAACCGCCTTCCGGGCCAATATCAATAATCCAGTCGGCACATTTGATGATGTCCAGATTGTGTTCGATGATGATCACCGAGTGTCCCTGGTTTACCAGTTCATTAAATGATGTAAGCAGTTTGGAAATATCTTCGAAGTGCAGTCCGGTGGTTGGTTCATCAAAAAAGTAGAGTGTATGCCCGGAATTTTTTTTGGAAAGGAATTTTGCCAGTTTTACACGCTGAGCTTCACCGCCGGAGAGGGTTGTCGCACTTTGTCCGAGTTTCAGATAGCCGAGGCCCACGTCATCAAGCGGCTGCAGCTTGTTCACAATGGAAGGTTCATCTACAAAAAATTCCAGTGCTTCACTTACCGGCATATCAAGCACATCATGAATATTTTTTCCGCGATACGTAACCTGGAGAATCTCCTTTCGGAAACGGGTTCCGCCGCACTCTTCACAGGTAAGCTCGATATCGGCCATGAACTGCATCTCAATTTTCTGCACTCCCTCACCCTGACAGCTTTCACATCTTCCGCCCGGAACATTAAATGAGAAGTGTCCGGGCGTATACCCCATTATTTTTGATTGCCGGGTATTAGAAAACAGTTCCCGAATGCCGTCATACGATTTTGTATAAGTAGCCGGATTAGACCGGGTTGAGCGGCCAATCGGGCTTTGGTCCACCATTTCAACCGATTCAATATAACTCAGTCCCGACAGTGATTTATGCCGGCCGATTTTATCTTTATAGGTGCCAAACTGATTTTGAAGTGCTCCGTAAAGTGTATCGTGTACAAGGGTAGATTTACCGGAACCTGATACACCCGTTACACAGACCAGTTTGTTCAGCGGAAATTCCACATCAATAATTTTAAGATTATTTTCGGATGCACCTGAGACCGTTATTTTTTTACCGGATCCTGTTCTTCTTCTTTCAGGTATGGGAATTTCCATCTTTCCGCTCAGGTATTTACCGGTCAGTGTTTTTGATTGAACCAGTTCATTATAACTGCCGCTGAAAACCACTTCACCGCCATGAATTCCGGCAAATGGCCCGATATCGATAATGTTATCGGCAGAACGGATCATTTCGGGATCGTGCTCCACGATTAAAACTGTGTTCCCGATGTCGCGAAGTGATTTAAGAATATTTATGAGTCGGTCGTTATCCCGCGGGTGCAGTCCGATTGTGGGCTCATCCAAAACATACAGGCTGCCGATCAGTGAGCTTCCCAATGAATTTGCAAGGCTGATTCTCTGAGATTCACCCCCGCTGAGGGTATTCGTAAGTCTGTCGAGTGTGAGATAATCAAGTCCGACTTCATCCAGATACTTCAGGCGTTTTCTGATTTCGTAAAGAATTTGTCCTGCCACATCTTTTTCGAACTGAGTCAGTTCAAGTTTTTCAAAAAAAGAGCGGGCGTGACCAATACTCATTTCCGAAACTTCACCGATATGCAGGCCGTTCACTTTTACATAGAGTGCATCTTTCCTGACCCTGTATCCTTCGCATTCGGGGCAGCGGCTGTATCCGCGGTATCTCGAATAGAGAACACGCATGTGAACCTTATAAAACTGGCTTCTCACATCTTCAAAAAACCCGTCAATACCCACATATCCATCCTTTCCTTTCCAGATGATTTGTTTAAATTCTTTAGAAAGATCTTTGTAAGGTTTATCAATAGGCAGGTTATAACGGGCAGCTACTTTTACCAGGTCTCTCAAATATTTACTGAACTTGGGCGAATCAAATGCAGCGATGGCACCGTCGCGAAGTGTTCGGTCCGGATCAGGTATAACAAGATCCTCATCAATACCTGCTATTCTCCCAAAACCTTCGCAGGCATCACATGCACCAAACGGGTTGTTAAACGAAAACATTTGAGGTGTGGGCTCCAGAAACTCAATGCCATCTTTTTCAAACCTTTCACTGAACGCCAACTCTTCACCTTCTCTGATTTTAATACTGCAGCGATCCGATCCTTCCCGGAATGCCGTTTCCAGAGAGTCCGCAATCCTGCTTCGTGTGGCATCATTTTTTTTTACGACCAGGCGGTCAACCAATACCCGGTAATTATCGGTTTTGAGCTTTGAAGGATCCGGATTTTCGTCTGTTATCTGAAGGATTGACTCATCCCCGATATGCAGTAACCTTGTAAATCCTTTTTCTATCAAAAGATTCAATTCATCTTTAAGAGTGCTTTTGGAGTGGTGAGGAAGAGAAAACAGAACATAAAACCGGGTTCCTTCGTCAAATTTACTGAAAAGCTCCTGAATCACGGTTTTTGGTGTATCTTTTTGAACCTCATCACCGGAAACCGGAGAAATGGTTTTCCCAATTCTTGCAAAAAGCAGGCGCAGGTAGTCAAAGATTTCCGTTGTGGTTCCTACTGTAGATCTTGGATTTGTTGAGGTTGTTTTTTGCTGGATAGCCATGGCAGGTGAAATGCCCTGCATAAAATCCACGTCAGGCTTATCCATTCGTTCGAGAAACTGACGAGCATAACTTGACAGGCTCTCCACATAACGTCGCTGACCTTCCGCATAAATCGTGTCAAAAGCGAGGCTTGATTTCCCGGATCCTGATACACCGGTAATAACGGTCATCCGGTTGCGGGGAATTTCAACATCAATGTTTTTAAGATTGTTTACGCGAGCGCCTTTTACTACAATTGGGCTGTTCTGAACGGTATTCCCGTTGGAGGTTTGGGTCGGCGCTTCGTGGGTGATCTCTTTTTCAGACATATCATTTGTGCGTTGGCAAAACAATAAAGATACGAAGAATCACAACCAAAGTTGAAGGGCTGTCCGTTCAAAAAATCAGGTTTTTATTTTGAGGTGCACAAAATTAAAATGAGGTGCTGGAATAGTGGATGACCAACATCGTGCGTTGCGAATTTCATTTGGGAAATCCAGGCTGAAAGCCTGATGCATCGCAGCCCGGGGCAGAACGCCCCGGGAAAACAGGAAGCACAGAATTCATCAGGCTGTAGGCCTGATACAGGACGGACTTCGAACATAAAGAGGTATACAATTCTCACCACTACACTTTACTTCACTGTCCCTGTCAAGAAACCTGGCACACACTCCCTCACCTGAATCGATGTCGTCTGCTGCAGGCCTACAGCCTGCCCGTTTGGCGCCCAGCCAGATACCCCGACAACTGTGTCGGGGCTGTGATGCGTCAGGCCTTCAGCCTGTGGCGGTGTTGCCGACATAATCACCAACCATTCGGTTACCGTTTAAGCAATGGATAGCTGCGAAATACGCTGGGTATTCAAATCGTCAACCGGATTTAATCAAATAATTCCCGTCAATGCCTGCCCAAACGTAAACCGGATATCTATAGATTCAACACCTCAAAATAAAATTACGCTTTATGAGGTGCTGGAAATCACTTCTTCTCTTCTTCTTTTTCATCCGGCTCAATTTCTTCCCCATCTAATAGCTTGGTAACCACTTCACCGGCTATCTCCTCTTTCTCGATCAGCAGTTTTGCTATTTTGTCGAGAACGTCCCGGTTCTCCTCAAGTGCTTTTATTGCCCGTTCAAAAGCAGTATGCGATATCTTTTTCACTGATTCGTCAATTTCACGTGCGGTTGAATCACTGTACTCCCTGGGTTTGCTCATTTCACGTCCGATAAAAACCTCCTCATGATTTCTGTCGAATGAAATATTTCCGAACTCCTCACTCATACCCCAGTCCATCACCATCTTCCTTGCCATTTTAGCTACTTGCTGAAGATCGTTCTGTGCGCCACTGGTTGCAGTGCTGAAGATAAGCTGTTCGGCTGCACGGCCTCCCATGATCACCGCAAGACGATCGAGCAGATACTCTTTATTATAGAGATATTTCTCTTTTTCAGGAAGCTGCTGGGTCATTCCCATGGCACGGCCTCTCGGAATAATTGTCACTTTATGAATGGGATCACTTTTAGGTAATGAAGCTGCAACCAGTGCATGACCTGCCTCGTGGTATGCAAGCATTTTTTTCTCTTCTTCGTCAATCTGCATTCCTTCACGCTCAAGGCCCATCATAACTTTGTCGCGTGCTTTTTCAATATCCTCCATTTTTATTTTTTTCCGCTTATCACGCCCGGCATACAGCGATGCTTCATTCAGTAAATTTTCAAGATCGGCTCCGCTGAATCCCGGGGTTCCCCGTGCAATTTTTTCGAAGTCGATATCATCATCAAACGGTTTGTTTTTTGCATGGATCTTCAAAATTTCTACCCTATGTTTTTGTGATGGCAGATCAACTGTAATCTGCCTGTCAAAACGTCCCGGCCGAAGCAGGGCTTTATCCAGAATGTCGGGGCGGTTGGTCGCTGCCATAACCACTACATTTTCACTTGGCTCAAAACCATCCAGCTCCGAAAGCAGCTGGTTTAGTGTTTGCTCGCGCTCATCGTGTCCGCCGCCCAGGCCCGCTCCGCGTGTGCGTCCGATCGAATCGAGTTCATCAATAAAAATGATACTTGGAGATCGTTCTTTGGCATTTTTAAACATATCCCGCACTCTTTTCGCGCCTACACCAACGAACATCTCCATAAAATCAGAACCTGTAATTGTGAAGAATGGCACCTCCGCTTCGCCGGCAACCGCCCGGGCTAAAAGGGTTTTACCAGTGCCGGGCGGCCCGACAAGCAACACGCCTTTCGGAAGTTTTGCACCCAGCTCATCAAACCGTTCCGGATTCCGCAGGAATTCAATAATTTCGCGCAGTTCGGTTTTAGCCCCTTCCATGCCGGCCACATCATCAAACGTGGTTTGTCCTTTTTCAGGATCCTGAAGCTTGGCCTGACTTTTTCCAATATTAAAGATTCCTTGTCCGCGGGATTGCATGCGCTGGAAAAACATGTAACCGATAAAAATAAAGAGTAGAAAGGGCAGTCCAAAAATCAAAAAATACCACCAGTAGTTCACTGATTCGGGTTCTGCAGAAACGGTAACATTCTTTTCATTTAGCAAATTAAAAAGCTCATCATCACCAAAAGAAGGCATATAAGTTCTGAAACCTTCATACCGAACGGTATCGCCTTCTGCCTGCCGGAGAGGCTGCGAATTTTTTAATTTCCCCTGTATCTCTTCTCCCTGTACATGCACACGCTCCACATTATCCTGTCGCAGCTGCTCTCTGAACTTGCTGTATTCAATTTCTGCAGCGGTGCCGAATAATCCGCCTCCGGAATCCTGAAGTATAAAATAGATTAGCCCGACAAGGATAAAAAGATAAATCCAAAAAATTGTCCTTGAGCCGGAGGGCGGGAAATTTTTTTTGCCCGGCTTTTGCCCGTTCGTTTTTTTTCTGTTTTTTTCAGAGCCGGAGCCGTTTTCTTGTCTGTTTTTTTGATTCTGTTTATTTGTCAAAGCTATACGGGTTACAGAATGTTAAGATGTACAAAATAGATTATTACCTGACGCCCGCATAAAATATATTAATGGTAAAACTGTAGTCTTCTGCTGAGTAGCGGATTTCAGGTACAGGTTAATTACTATATAATTGAATTTGCAAGATACGAATACAGTGGTTTAATGTCATTTCAACCTGATAAACGAAAAGAGTAAGAATATAATTCTCAATTTACAATTTCCGGTTTTACAGTAATCCTTTATTCCGGAAGCTTACATATTCATCTCCTGCAATGATTACATGATCATCTACTGTTATACCGAGCATTAAACCGGCATCACGGATGCGTTTGGTCAGCTTAATATCTGCCCTCGACTCACGGTTATTGCCTGACGGATGATTGTGAATTAAAATAATGGAATCCGCATCATTTAGGATGGCGTGATGGAATACATCTTTTGGGTCAACGATGGTAGCAGTGCTGCCGCCTGAACTGATTTTGCGAAAACCCGTGAGTATTTTGGCAGCGTTCAGAAAAGCAACAAGAAATACTTCTCTTGAAAGATCACGAAGACGTGGGGAAAAATAGGCGAAAATATCTTCAGGAGCAGATATTGTAATGCGATCGCCAAGGGACGCCATCTGGATTCTTCGTGATAGCTCAAATACAGATTCAAGTGTTATCGCTTTTACACGTGCTATTCCGGGAATCACCCTGAGTTGCTGCCAGTTTTTCCTGGAAAGCTGACGTAACCCGTTAAAGTGTTCAAGCAGTGCCTGTGATGTCTCAATCACGTTCATCTCCTGGCTTCCTGTCCGAAGTAAAATTGCAATAAGCTCTGCGTTGGAGAGGCTTTCAGCCCCGTACCTCATCAGTTTTTCGCGCGGTTGATCATCCGGCTGCATCTCTTTAACCGAGCGTCCTGAATATTTATAGTTCTGCCATTTATCTTCCGGGTTTTCAAATTCGTTCTGTTCCATTTTTTTATTGATTTGATGAATGTTTCGTCTCTTTATCAAAAATTTGATAACCGGGAATAAGCACTATTCAATCTGATGAACCCGGTTTACCAGGGAGAAAATTTTCAATTTATTGTAAGAACAAAAAGAAGCCAACTCCTTACACTTTCGGATAAAAGTATTTTTTAAAAAGGAAAAAAATCCGTTTCATATAAGGAGATAATAAATTTGCCAAAAAAAGAAACAGATTATGGAAGAAAAAATCATTACCTACAATGGAGATGAAATTAAAGTTACGTTTGATGCGAATCGATGCATTCATTCTGCCGAATGCGTAAAGGGATTGCCGGCGGTTTTTGATGTGGATAAAGAACCCTGGGTGCAGCCCGATAATAGCTCTGCCGGCAAAGTTGCCGAAGTAATTCATCGATGTCCTACGGGTGCACTGCAATATGAAAGACTCGATGGAAAAGAGAACGAATCACCTCCGAAGCAAAATAAAATTTCTCTTGGCAAGGATGGGCCCGTTTACATGTATGGAGATATTGAAATTCAGAATGCCGATGGCGATGTAGTTCTTGAAGATACAAGATTTGCGCTTTGCAGATGCGGTAAATCTTCTAACAAACCGGCTTGCGACAATAGCCATAAAGATATTAAGTTCACAGCTGACGAAAGCTCTGATCTCGAAAAATTTCCTGATGCGCAGAGTGCATCTCATGGAAAGTTAATCCTGAAACTGATGAAAAATGGCCCTGTGCTGGTAGAGGGAACTTACAATATCCAGGAAGACAAAGGCCATTTCAGACAGTCAGATAAAAACATGGCTCTCTGTCGCTGCGGCGGATCTTCTAACAAACCGTTTTGCGACGGGTCACATAAGGATATTGGATTCAGTACGTCTGAATGATCTTCAGGTAAAATTATGGCACAATTTTTTTTAATTACAGGAGCCGTTGCTATGGCACTGGCTGTCGGTTTTGGTGCTTTTGGTGCACATATTGTTCAGGATATGCTCACAGCCGAGAGATTTGAAGTTTACAAAACCGGGGTTGAATATCATTTCTACCATGCAATCGGCTTGCTGATTATCGGTGCAGTTGCACTGCATATGCCCGATAACAACCTGCTGAGCTGGTCGGGCTGGCTTTTGATTACAGGGATACTCATTTTCTCTGGCAGTCTCTACCTCCTTACTCTTACCGATACAGCCTGGCTTGGAGCCATTACACCAATCGGGGGATTTGCTTTTATTGCCGGCTGGATACTATTTGCGATTGCACTTTTGAAACAACAGATATAGTTCTGTATCGTTTTTAAAAGGTGTATTTAACGTAAAAAGGTGATTTATGAAAACCGTTTATTTTCTTTTCTTCTTTTCATTCACACTGTTTACCGCCGATCTTTTTGGCCAAAATGAAACAGTGAGGCAAATGATCTCACTTCAGGGTATCCAGGAGATCGGATTCACTGCAAACCTGGAAGGAAGCCGCAAGGTTACGAGCGATAAAACCCTCACACCCTCCAATATCCGGCAGGCTGTAGTTGAAGAGCTTGTGAATAACGATATCAGGTTTGCGGATGATGAAGAAGTGCGCTCATCCGCCGATATTCCTTTTCTCTACATGCATATCAATATGCTGGAGCTGGATAACGGCCTGATTCCGTTTTCCATTGAACTGAGGTTATATCAGCCGGTTAAACTTTCATTGAACAGAGATCTTGAAACGAGTGCCAGTACCTGGGAGTCAGGAATGGTGGGGATTGTTTCACTTGACCGGATCTCTTTAATCAGAGAAGCTGCCCTGAATGAGGTTTTAACATTTATTGACGATTACCAATCGGCAAACAGATAACTTTTACAATCTGTAACTGTAAATCTTTTTATTCTTTTATAAATGGTTATAATTATTTTGTGATAAGGTTTTATCTCCTGTTGCAAACTAAATTTTCAGAATCGATTTTAAACTTTAGATCCCGCTAATGCTGGAAAAAGTTCTTATTCTGTTTATCTGTTTTACAGGGGTTTTCTTTTTTTATACAGATCTTCAGGCTCAGCAGACAGATAACAGTTCCAATCTGATAAATATTTATCATCTTGAGCCGGGTGAAACGGTAACTCTGGATGGCAAATTAAACGAGCTTTTCTGGCAAAAAATTAAACCCGCGACAAATTTTATCCAGCGCGACCCCATTGAAGGCGGAAATCCATCCGAAAACTCGGAAGTATATGTTGCCATGAACAGGGAATATCTGTATATCGGGGCAAAAATGTTTGACAGTGAACCCGATAAAATAATTGCCTTTCAGAAGCGCAGAGATCAGAGCTTGAATACCGACGACCGCTTCATGTTTATCCTGGATACCTTCAATACCGGAAGAAATGCCTTTTTCTTTCAAACAAACCCGGCAGGCCTCCGGGGCGACGGACTGATTAATATCGGCCAGGGCTCCAATCTGAATATGTCTTGGGATGGAATTTGGGATGTTCGAACAGCCATCACAGACGAGGGATGGTTCCTGGAAATTGAAATACCATTCAGAACCCTGAATTTCGACCCGGATATAGATACTTGGGGAATCAATTTTCAGCGGTCCGTCCGCAGAAAAAACGAAGAAATCATCTGGTCGGGATTTCGCAGAAATCAAAGCATTTTAAGGCCTCAGGATGCCGGTATAATTACAGGATTGAGTGATTTAAACCAGGGTCTGGGTATTGAAGTTGTACCTTATGGAGTTACAAAAGGTACACGTGAATGGACCGGGACCGAAAGAGTTGACGATGCTACTGTAGATGGCGGATTCGATATTTCCTATAATATCACACCAAATTTACGCTCGTCTGCTACAGTGAACACAGACTTTGCAGAGGCAGAGGTCGATCAAAGACGTGTAAATCTGACACGCTTTCCCCTGTTTTTTCCCGAACAGAGAGACTTTTTCCTGGAAGGATCCGATATCTTCAGTTTCGCTCCGGCAAGCGGTGTTACGCCTTTTTTCAGCCGCAGGATCGGACTGGTAGAAGGCCAGCAGATTCCAATCAATTTTGGCGGAAAACTGCTTGGCCGGCCGGGTGACTACAATGTGGGCATGATTCAGATTCAAACCGGCAGCAAAGAAGATATCAACAGGGAAGATTTTACGGTTGCCAGAATTTCCAGGAATTTATTCGAGGAGAGTCAGATAGGTATAATTTATACCCGCAGGGCTACCCATAACAGCGACTTACATGACAGGCATACTGCAGGTATCGACTTTGAATTGAGTACGTCACGCTTCAGAGGTGATAAAAACCTTCAGTTCCAGGCATTTTTTCTGTGGCATAACCCAAACAGGCCGGATGAAGATTCTGATTTTTTTGACCGAAGCAGCCGGGGAATTCGTATTTCCTATCCAAACTACCCGGTCAGTGCAAGCATGTCGTACCGGGAGCTCGATACGGATTTTAACCCCGATGTAGGCTTTACTCCAAGAAACTCTTTCAGAAGATTGCAGCCGTCACTTTCATACGAAAGAAATCTTGAGAAAAACTCCCTGATACGGGAAATTGAATTCTCCGTCAGGCATGAATACCTCGCAGATATGGACTTCAGACCCCAGTCCGTTTCAACACGTTTTACACCTGTTGATATTCTTTTTGAATCAACAGAACGGTTCGATGCTTCTGTGACAAGGGGTTTTGAAAGATTGAACTTTCCTTTTGATATACGGCGTGACAGGTCAATTATCATACCTGCCGGGGATTATAACTTCTGGATCGTTGATGCCGAATTCAGTACGGCGAGTTTCAGAAAATTTTCCGGTGAAATTGAGTTTTCACATGGCGGTTTCTGGACAGGCACCAGAACTCAATATGAGTTGTCGGCAGATTTCAGGCCGTGGCCGGGTATTAACCTGGATGCCAACTGGACCCTGACACAGGTCAAGCTTCCGGAAGGAGATTTTGATACGGACCTATTCCGGTTTGAAGCCAATGTCGATCCCACTCCCTCCATTTCCTTTACTTCGAATGTCCAATTTGATACGCTGAGCGACAGGCTTGGGTTATTCAATCGCTTCAGGTGGATTCTGACTCCGGGAACAGATCTTTTTCTGGTCCACACAGCCAACTGGCTTTCTGACGAGGACCGCCTCAGGCCTCTGAGCACCGGAGGAACAATAAAGCTCTCTTATACTCACCGGTTTTAAGCTACAAATAAATCAAGGCTGAGGATTTATTCGATAACGCCGGATAAATTTTTGTTATCCATTTGTGTGAGAGCTGGCTTTAAAATTCATCAGACGACTTGTTGAATACCGGCGTTAGCTTTGGTTTTGAGCGTCAGTCGTCAGATGAAGCAGAATAAAAAAAAATGGCTATTCTTCTGTTGAAAACTCCTTTTTTCGATTTCGGTAAAAGGGTACCCCACTCTTTGTGTATGATCAATAAATTCCTGTTTCTTTAAATTTATATGATCTACCAAATCAACTTTATAGGGCAGATTTCTCTCTTCGAATTTACTTCTCAATTTAGTTAGGGTTTTTGCATTAACGCCTTTATTCATAATTGCGAGGTTCACATCACTCCCAAACCGGTAATTCCCCTTGGCACGGCTTCCGAACAGGTTCACTCATCTTACCTCAGGATAAGAATTAAAAATTGAGATAATGGTTTTCATATCCCTTTCTGTGAGGCCATATTTATTTCGCTTACTCATTTTGATAGAAACAAATTCCGAATTCGCTGCAGGCTGTTCTTTTCAAATCGCCAGACAAAATCAAATTGACCAAGCAGAAACCCATATATGAGAAACAGAACCTGATAAGATGGTAAAACAAAAACAAACCAGCATGATGCACGAATCCACCAGGGCGTTGAATCAGCAATACCAACCCAGCCAAAAGCTAACTCTTTTACATAAAGAGCAGAAAGTCCCGTTATAGCAAATATCACCAGAATGACGACAACCTGCCAAACGGTTTCAACTTCCCAGCGATTCATTAACTTTTTAACTATGCCATTCATGATTTCACTTCTCTTGAACCGCCTGAATGGATTGCCCGGCTGCTAAAATGGTTTGCTCTATCATACTATTACTCAGTGTTTTAGCCAAAAAGCAGCTCTCAAAAGGAGAGGGCGGAAGATAGATCCCTCGTCTTAACATTTCATGGAAAAAGTTCTTAAAAAATTCCTGGTTTGTCTGGCTGGCCGTTTTAAAATCCGTCACCCTCTCATCGGTAAAAAAGATACTTATCATCGAACCGACCTGGTTAATATGAAACGGAACACTATGTGATGAAAGCACAGCCGACAATCCTTTTTTCAGCTTCTCGCCTTTCTCTTCCAGCTCCACATAATATTCGGGATGCCTGTCCAGGGTTTCGAGCAACGCGTGGCCTGCAGCCATTGCAAGCGGGTTTCCGGAAAGCGTACCGGCCTGGTAGACCGGACCAACTGGTGAAACTACATCCATAATCTCTTTTTTTCCGCCAAATGCCCCGACCGGCAGTCCCCCACCGATAATTTTTCCAAATGTGACCAGGTCGGCCCACACATCAAACCGTTCCTGAACGCCACCTCTTGAAAGCCGAAAGCCGGTCATCACTTCATCAAAAATCAGAACCGATCCATGGGTGTCACACAGATCGCGCAGCTCTTCAAGAAATCCCGGATTCGGCGGAATACATCCCATATTTCCGGCAACAGGTTCCAGAATAACTGCCGCTATCTTGTTCTTATTCTTTTTAAACAGTTTCTCAACACTCTCAATGTTATTATAATCTGCTATAAGTGTGTCTGTGGCGGTTCCCTTAGTCACACCGGGGCTGCTGGGTGATCCGAGTGTCAGAGCACCGCTTCCGGCTTTAATCAAAAATGAGTCGGCATGCCCGTGATAATTACCTTCAAATTTTATGATCTTTTCTCTGCCTGTATATCCCCGCGCCACTCTGATCGCGCTCATGCAGGCTTCCGTCCCGGAGTTCACCATTCTTATCTTATCAACATTCGGTACCATCTGCTGAACAAGTTCTGCCATTCTGATCTCTATTTCGGTTGGTGCCCCGAACGAGGTAGAATTGAAAGATGCATCCTGCAATGCCTTAATTACAGGGGCATAGGAATGGCCCAGTATCATCGGGCCCCATGACCCTACATAATCGATATATTCATTTCCATCTACATCAGTTAAGATGGAACCCTTTGCTTTTTTGAAAAAAACGGGAGTGCCGCCAACTGATTTGAATGCACGTGCAGGCGAATTTACTCCGCCCGGAATAAATTTTTGAGCTTGTTGAAATAGTGATTTACTTGTTTTCAGTTTATCGGACATCTGTCCTCTGTATTTATTTTTTTATTTATTCTGAATGAATATTCACCAGTATGAATATTATACTAAAGTCCTGGTGATGAATCACAGTATATTCAACAGATTCAAAAAGCTTTTAGCCAGTCATATTTTCAAGCGCCGCAATTCTTTCTTCAAGAGGCGGATGAGTCATGAACAGAGCTTTAAATCCTTTTTTCTTACCGGATGCAATCCCAAAAGCCTGCATTGATTCCGGCAGCTGATTAGGCACCTGTGACTCTGCCTGTAAACGTTTCAAAGCGTTAATCATTCCATTTTTGCTTGCCAGAGTTGCCCCGGCTTCATCAGCCCTGTACTCACGTCTTCGCGAGAACCAGAATACAATTGTGGAAGCCAAAATAGCAAGAATTATCTCGGCGGCAATGGTTGTAATAAAATAGCCAATTCCCAGTCCCCTTTCATTTTTTAAGATAACGCGGTCAACTGCAAAACCTATCACACGGGCCAGAAACATAACAAACGTATTTACCACCCCCTGAATCAGAGCCAGGGTAACCATATCACCATTAGCAACATGGCCGATTTCATGGCCCAGAACGGCGCGTATTTCGTCTTTATCAAACCGCTGAAGCATTCCATGGCTGATAGCCACAAGTGCTTTATTACGGTTCCAGCCTGTAGCAAAAGCATTTGCCTGCTGCATGGGAAAAACACCAACCTCCGGCATTCCGATTCCTGCCTTATCAGACATATCGCCGATTTCCCGGAACAGCCATTGTTCCTGCTGGTTCCGGGGTTCTTTGATGATTTTAACCTTAGCAGTCCATTTGGCTATTTTTTTGGATAGAAGAAGCGAGATAAAAGAGCCCGCCATACCAAAAACAAAACAGAATATAAGTAAAGCCCGGAGGTTCAGATTGGTGCCTGTCTCATCAAGGAATGAATTCACTCCTAAAAGGGAGAGGGTAATACTTGCAACAATAATGATTGCAATATTTGTAGCAAGAAATAAAAATACTCTTTTCATCTTATATAAAATGTTTTGAATTTATTGGATGTAGAAAATACAAATCTCCATCATTGAGATGAATTGCCATTTTCCCGGAGTAAAAATTTACAATAATCGTGCCGCATTTTTGGCAAAGTAGGTAGCGATTATATCAGCGCCTGCACGTTTACATGCAATCAGGGATTCCATCATGGCTTGCGTCTCATTCAGCCAGCCGTTTTGAGAGGCCGCTTTAATCATCGCATATTCGCCTGACACCTGATACACAGAAACGGGTATCTGAACGTTTTGTTTTACGGCACAAACCACATCCAGGTAGGGTAAACCGGGTTTTACCATTACGATATCGGCTCCTTCCTGCTCATCGAGCTGAGCTTCAAGAACGGCTTCCCGAATATTTGCAGGGTTCATTTGGTATGTTTTTTTATCGCCAAAACCAGGTGCGGAATCAAGGGCATCCCGGAACGGACCATAAAAACAGGATGCATATTTGGCACTATATGACATGATACCGGTATGCTTAAAACCATTCTCTTCGAGTGCCTCCCTGATCTTTGCTACCCGCCCATCCATCATATCGGAAGGGGCTGCAAAATCTGCCCCGGCTGCGGCGTGACTCACAGACATTTTGGCAAGAACTTCTATCGTTTCGTCATTCAGAATGTCATTTTCTTGCACGATACCATCGTGGCCATAACTCGAATAGGGATCGAGAGCCACATCCGTCATAACGACAAGTGATGGGTACCGGTTTTTAATTTCCCGGACAGCCCTTTGCATTAGTCCGTCTTCATTCAGCGCTTCGGTGCCGCGATTGTCTTTCATCTCATCCGGCACTTTTACAAATAACAGAACAGATTGAATACCGGTATCCACCAATTCGTCTATTTCGGCCGAAATAAGATCAAGAGAATAGCGGTAATAATCCGGCATCGAAGAGATCTCCTCTTTCATCCCTTTGCCCTCAATTACAAAGAGAGGTGCTATAAAGTCGGAGGGATGCAGACGGGACTCCGTTACCATCTCCCGAAGAGCACCGGAGGCCCGCAGCCTTCTGCCGCGTATCATTGGAAAGCTTCCTGTCATACTCGTTATGAACTGTTATTTAAAGCTAATTTATCTTTCACCTGTTACGAAGATACATCCTCTTCGTGAATTCCATGTTAAGATCTTTTTCCGGATAAAATCATACACTCATGCGCCCGGCAGTGAATCAATTTTAGAATCTATCTCAATATCCTGTAGAAGGGTACGGTGAACCGGGCATTTTTTGGATATTTCCAGAAGCCTGTCGAGCTGTTCGTCGCTCAAATCACCCTTTATGGTGATCTCCTTTTCAATACGGTCTATTTTTGAGGATTTTTCCTCACAGTCACTGCAGTCTTTGGCGTGATCTTTAAAATGTCTCAGCTCCATAAATATATCTTCAACAGGCCATTTTTTGCGGCTGGCATACATTCTGACAGTCATCACTGTGCAGGTACCAAGCGACATTAAAAGCAAATCATAGGGATCGGGGCCTTTATCTTTCCCACCGGCTGATTCCGGCTCATCAGCAATGATTTTATGATCACCTGCATTCAGTGTCGTTTTATAATTTTCATCACCCAGGTGAACGTGTACAATTTTTTTCTTGGAGTTATCGGTCATGATATTTTAATTTTATTTATATGATAATATCACAAGGTATAAGATTCAGGGAGTCACATTCCAGTAAAAAGCGGAGAATTTAAAAAAATGCAGAAACGGAATTTTGAATTTACATCTGCAGGCTGATATTGTAAGCAGGCGTGACACGTTGCATTTTGAAAAAGTATTGCAGGGTTAATAAGTCCAGCTATAAAAAATCCCGATGCTTTGCTCTATTCAAATTTTACCGTTGATCTGGCGTAAAACCTCTGGATGGGTATTTGTTTTGGGTTTCACGCAAAGGTCGCGCGAAGGGGCGGAGAGCGCGGAGAGAGGTTGGCGAAGCATGTGTGGGTTCTCCAAGCTGTCTCATCAGACAATTCACCCTTAACACAAAACCTGGTCTCTATAGCCTGCTGCGTAACAATTAATTAACAATTATTTGATCTTCGGGTAATGAT